>JADLED010000352.1 GCA_020846335.1 Bacteroidia bacterium | reverse complement strand
CATGCAAGGATAAAATTTCGGACACCGTGTAGGTTGACAGTTTTTTTAAACTGCTTATGCCTTCGCGCTCCAAAGCCCGCCGGGCAGGGACTGAGAGCTGTGACATAAATTGAGCAGATGGCTGGCGTTGACTTTCGCATTCGGGACAAACAGGGCAATCGCTGCTTTTATAATAACGGTGGCCATTGGGGCAAATCCTTAAGGTTTTGTCTTTTTTTGACATGTTTATTTTGCCTTTTTTAGTTTGGCAAGATTTTCCTTTACCCGGTGTTTCACCATTTTAGAAATTAACGTCACAGGTAGCGGTTTATCAATAGGAAACTGAACCGAACCCTTGGCACCTTTGTATCCGGCCAGTTCTTTTTGGAAGTGTGCAATACCGCTGCCGGTAGGATAAAAGCCAATGTGCTTGCTATAGCCCGCAAAATACACCAACATGCCATTTAATTTGTAGGCTGGCATTTGGTAACTAATTACTTCTTCGGCATCGGGGGCATTTTTTTTAATCAGCTCGCGCATCTGAACCAGTTTCACCTGCACGTAATCGGGTTGCAGGGCAATGTACTCGTCCACCGTTTTAGGAACATTTTTTACTTCCGCTTTTTTCATGAATAAAGAGTATTAGGTGATTGCTCAATTATTTTGCGCCTGTAATTTATTGTAAGTCATGTAGGATATACTTAAAATTACAAAACCAATCAGCGGGAAAATTGAATGAGGGCCAAACCCATCCACCACTGTGTGCGAAACAAAGGCGGCAATGAGCACAATGCCAAAGCCCGCATAAGCCCATTCTTTATAAGGATTTTTAACCATGGGTAAAATAAGTGCCAGCGCGCCGCTAACTTTAAAGACAGTGAGCATTACCCTGAAATAATCGGGATAACCCAGGTGTTTAATGCCTTCTATCGCCAGCGGTGTGTGCGATGTCAGGCCAGGCATTACGCCTTCCAATAAAAAGAATAGTCCGGTAAGCGACCAATAAATGATTTTTGTTGTTTTCATGTTTTATGTTGTTTTTTATGTTTGTCAAAATTTAATAACCAGTGTACCCCGAATTTGTCGGTTACATTACCAAATATCGTATTCCAAAAAGTAATTTGCAAAGGTTGATCGGCCTGCCCATCCACAGCCAGTTTTTTATAAAGCCGCTCAATTTCTTTTTCACTATCGCAAAATAATGAGAGCGATACTGAATTACCTTTAATAAGGCCGGTTTCAGGCACAATGTCGGAACCCATTAATACCAAATCTTTTTTGGTTAGGCTGGCACTTAGTACGTAATTCTTTATATGACGGGGCAGATTTTTTCCGAGTGGCGAGCCACCAATGGTTTGCACCACGAGCCGACCACCAAAACATTTTTGATAATAGGTCATGGCTTCGAGGCAATTGCCATTAAAGGTGATGTAAGAATAAATTCCGGCCATTAAATAACAGACCCTTGGTTGTTTAATTTCATCTGTGTTGTAAATATCTAAAACCGATGAAAATATTTTCGTGCTTTGTTGTGACAGTTAAAGGGTGTTTTGCGACAAATAATTTTTACATTTATCATTCAACAAACAGAAATGAAAAACGTAAGCATTTTGGTTCCCGAATCGTCGGTAATGCAGGCCATTGCCGACCCGCAGTATTTGTTTTCGGCAGTTAACCAGTTTTTATTGGCTTCAGGAAAATTGCCTTTGTTTAATGTGCAATTGGTAGCTGCCAAAAAGCAGGTAAAACTAAACAATGGCAATTATGCGGTGACTGCCGATGCACTGCTCGCCGATGTTAAAAAAACCGATTTGGTAATAATACCTGCATTGTTTGGCAGCATGCCTGATGCCATCGCTAAAAATATACAACTAATACCATGGATTAATGAACGCTACCATCAAGGTGCCGAAGTGGCCTCGCTTTGTGTGGGAGCCTTTTTGTTGGCGGCAACGGGTTTGCTCGATGGAAAAAAATGTTCCACCCATTGGGGATTTCAAAACGAATTCAGAGCCATGTTTCCGAATGTGACCGTGGTGGATGGCAGCATTATTACTGAAGAGCACCGAATTTATTCGAGCGGGGGAGCAAACTCTTATTGGAATCTACTTTTACATCTGATTGAAAAATACACCAACCGCGAAACAGCGATTCTGGCTTCCAAATATTTTGCAGTGGACATTGACCGCGAAAACCAATCGGCCTACGCCATGTTTCAGGCGCAAAAAAATCATGCCGATGCCGAAATTAAAAAGGCGCAGAATTATATTGAGAAGAATATTCATAACAAAATTTCGGTAGATGAACTGGCCAATAAGGTAGCACTTGGGCGCCGCAGTTTTGAGCGCCGCTTTAAAACGGCCACCAGCAATTCGGTGTTGGAATACATTCAACGGGTAAAAATAGAATCGGCCAAACGCAGTTTTGAAAGTAGCCGTAAAAACATCAATCAGGTAATGTGCGATGTGGGATACACCGATACCAAGGCTTTCCGCTCCATATTTAAAAAAGTAACCGGACTTACACCCATTGAGTACCGCAATAAATACAACAAACAAGCATTGCCCGCATAAGCGTAAGTAAGATTATTTTTCCACCTTATCCAGCCATTCATTCATCAGCCCTTGCAGGTTTTTTGCCTTGGCTTTTGCATCCGGCAAATCTTTAAAAATAATGAGTCTTCGGCCATCTGCATAATCGCCTTCGAGCAAAGCCCCGGTGTTGTTAAGTTTGGCACCCGACGGCAGCACCAGCATGATGCGGCCTTTGAATAAATTGAACACGGCAATTTCGCGCTTGTATTCCTTGGGGTCAGACTCCTTCATTGGTCCGGTGTAATAAAAACTGGGGTTGTTCCACTTTATGCGTTCACCTATTTGTTTGTTGGTGTCAAGAATGGTTTTTCGGATAAACGCCACAGTTTTTGCCAATTCCGGTTCAAGTTTGGCAATGTGTTCGTTTACCAGTTCGCTATCAGATTTTTTAATTGGTTTGGTCATAATAAAAATCGAAATTTAATTTATCAGGCATTATCGTAAGCTTCCTGTAGTTTGGCGATTTCAATTTTACCCATTTGCATCATGGCGGCCATTACAGCTTGAGCTTTTTTGCGGTCGGGGTCGCCCATTAAGCGGCCTAGCGCGTTTGGGACTATTTGCCACGACAAACCGAATTTATCCTTGAGCCAACCGCAGCGTGATGGTTGTCCGCCTTCCGAAAGTTTTTCCCAAAGTTCGTCCACTTCTTCCTGCGTTTCGCATTTTACAAACAACGAAATGGCTTCGGTAAATTTAAACATGGGGCCGCCATCCAGCAGCATAAATTCCTGACCATCCAAGACAATGGTGCCGGTAATCATTTTGCCATCGGGCAGAGTGGAGGCATTTACTATTTTTGAATTTTTAAAAATGGCGGTGTAAAAAGCGGCAGCTTCTCCGGCACGACCATCGAACCATAAAAAGGGAGTTATTTTTTGCATACTTGTGATGATTAATGTAGATTCAAAACTAAGGTAGATAAATAAAATTATAAGCAGGCATTGCGTCAATTTAAGGGATTTAATGCGACAAAAAGTGAACGGATAAGTTCGAACGAAATAAAAAAAACAGGAGTTTTATTCGGGCAGACAATTTTTAATTGACTGAAAGCTAATTATTTACAAAGCATTTAATACATAATAATCTTATGTATAAGAGAATAATGTATCTTTGTTTCCGATAGTAATTATAACAGTATGATTTATTCCAGCGAACTCATTAAGGGAACACTTAAAACCATTGTTTTAAAATTGTTGGCCGACAATAAAAAAATGTATGGTTATGAAATCACTCAAAAAGTGAAGGAGCTCACTTCCGACAAAATTCAGATTACCGAAGGGGCATTGTATCCAACACTGCATGCACTTGAAGCCGATGGTTTGGTGACGACCGAATCGGAATTTATTGGCAAACGTGTGCGCAAGTATTATACTTTAAGCCCAAGCGGTAAAAGCAAAACCAGGGAAAAAGTGAGCGAACTGGCTGATTTTATGAACACCATGAAGTTTTTGCTGGACATAAAAACTGTGT
>JADLED010000351.1 GCA_020846335.1 Bacteroidia bacterium | reverse complement strand
TTTGTACCACATACAGGCTTCATCAATCCCAACATCCCTTGCTCTACCAAGGTATAAGGTTTCGCCGGGAATAATGTGTTTGTCTGTTCCTGCAAAGGCGGGTAAATCAACATCTATGCAACTAACGTGGTCAATATACATATCCAAACCAACGTTAGGTAAACTTGTTGGGTTAATCAAAACTGTGCCTGTGGCTGCATCTGATTTAAAATTACCAATAAGTATATTCTTTTCGTTACCAGTAGCTACAAAAGTTCCACTTAATAAATGCCAGTTCAAGGTATCAATGGCATAATTACCAGAGACGTTCTGAATTTGTGGATTTAAGAATGTTAAAGGAATCCAACCCTTAGTAATTGTGTCAATGCTATTATCAATAAAGGAAATTCCGAAAGCATCAATGCCATAACTAGACCTATCTCTTACATTATAATAGAGCTTTACACAATAAGTTTTATTTTGTTTTAAATTGGCTTTCAGCCTATTTCTAAAATATGTTCGATTACCAATAAATGAACAGTATGGAGGTGGACAAAAAAAAGTTGCAGCACCAAACCCTTTACCTACAAAAGGTTTTTGATAATTATAGCCGTCGAACGGTACGTTATTGTTACAAACATTATAGAGAGGTAAAGTTCCAGACGACGATGAATCAATTGTTCGCCAACCAATTAATTTATTAATATTTCCACCATTACAATCATAGTAATCTTCAAACCCTCCATTGGTAACATAATTGGCTATTTGAGCATTATAATTGATAGTCTGAAATAGAACATAAAACGCTAACAAGCGTTTTATGTTCTTAATTATGAATATGCCTGGTTTACCTTGCAATGATGAGTTTTTTAACAGTTTTGTAGCCATTTTCGGTAACTAAATTTACAAAATAAATTCCGCTTATTAAATCCAGTTTTAAAACAGCAATGCCGTTTAAAGCATTCGCACTGCCTGCCATTAGCGTTTTAAAATTTACATCTGTAATGCTATATTTTACATTTCCGTTACCAAAATTACCTTTAATATACAGCACATCATTTGCCGGATTAGGATACAATTTAAAACCCGGTTTGGTTTTACGAATGGGTTTATTCGCTTCGTTAGTAGCAAGGGCAGTGTTAAACTCAGCATTAGCCCCCGTAGCCGCAGGATGAGTACCCCTGCCCGCATAGCCCTGACTCACACAGTTTTCATCGTTATAAGCTACTACCTGATGGTGAATGTAATTGTACAACATACGCGCCTTGTAAACCACCGCCCCATCACTATACGGGCATTGTGCCGCTAGTATGTGCAAATTGTAATCGTTGCTGCTGCTAATAGTACCAGTAGCCGCAAAACCCGCATAAATGGTATAAAACAACTGGTAATTGGTTTCAATGTTTCCGTTGGGCGAAAACCCGCTTAACAAGGTGTTGGCCTCTGATAATTTATTAGCAGCTAAAAGCGCCTCTATTTCGCTTAACACACCCATCGGCTCTGTTAAATTATCTTCGTAAAATGCCTGTATGGTATCGTTGCTAAAACGTAAAGCTGTGTCGGCATCCAGTTTCCAAAACAAAAGGTATTGTGCCACTTGTTTTATGTTATCGTCTTCATCATCACCTAGTATAATCTGCATGGCCTGTATAGTGCCATCACCCCCGCCACCTTCAGTATTTAATGTGTAGCATGGGATAATGGTTGTGGAATTGGCTTGATTGAGTGTTCCTGATGCGTAATCATAAATTTGATTGATGAATGGTCCTGCCGTTCCATTATTAGTTGGATTGAATGCTGCCAGTTGGCGAATATATAGTTGTGAATTGGATGGATAACTATTGGCATCAGTCCAGGTATGAAAACGGCCAACCCATGAAGAAGGCGTTGCCCAGTAATTATCACTTGGGTTAGATGTACTGCCCTGTTGCCCAATGCCGCCTGTTAAGCCCGTTGCGGTTAATTGCAAGCCCCGGGCATTATCCGTCATGGTGTTTTGTCGCCACACCATGTTCAGGTTAGTACCCGCAAATTCCATGCCTCTAGGTAAAGTTATTACCTCATTACAATTGGCTCCGCTTTTTTTATTCATACTGTTTAAAATCCCCCTTACATCGTCGGTTAAAGTCGTACCAAAGCCTGTTATTTTATTTGCATTTATCACACTAAACATATTGTTGGTATGCGCTATGCCCCATTGCGCCGCGCCGCTGGGGTCGGCCACCAAGGTAATGGTGTTGCCGCCACTTGTTCGTGCAAAATTATTATCGCCAAAACCATTCACATTAATACCACGCCAAACCCTGTCCATTGTGTTGTCGCTTATAGCAATACCTGTTAACGGCGAAGCACCAAAAAATGCGGGGCTGGCACTACTTTCGCCGGGATTAAACAAAGGAGTTTCCACCACCACGGCATCACCCATAAACCCTGTGCCTTGCGCGGCACTGAGGTTAGCGGCGGAACTAAACATGTTTAACTGAATAGATAATCCACCCCACAACTGCCCGTAGGCAGGTGCAGGCGTGTATTTAGTTAATCCAGTAATGGCAGCAACATACGCACCGGTTTGCAGGTTCAAAAATTTATTATTGCGTATCACATACGACCTGAATTGGTTGTTAGCAACATACAGGCCAAACTGCCCCTGATTAGTGGGCGAAGGAGCGGTGTTTACATTTTGCCCGCTTTTAAATTCGGAATATTTCATTCGTAACACAGAAAGGTTACGCACATTCAACCCCGTGTGGCAATCGTAAAAATAGTTACAGGTATCAGGGTGGCCGCCCATATTCAGTCGGGTGTAATATAAAGCTTGCACTGAATAATTATTGGTAGCACTAATGCCCATGCCCGGCAAACCCTCTGTAACTTGGGTGTTTTGAAACACATTGTTGTAAGAGTTTAAATTACTGTTGGTAGATTCTATGCCAATGTGCAGGGCATCAAACAGGTTAAAGTCACTTTTTGTATTACCAATTGTTGCACCTGCCATGTATTGCCCATTATTCAGTACCACGTATGGATTGGGCGACCAACCCACATTACCAAGACGGATACCGACTTGCGAGCTTTGGCTATTGTGGGGTGGGAGCAGGTTGGCAATGGTACTTAAACTGCTGGCCGTAATGTAGGGGGCTGCCAAACCTGCCGTTGCTGTGGCAGTTGCGTAGCGTAAATTAGCCACCGTACTGGTAGGTGCCGAGGCGCTTGTTTGTGGCCAGGTAGAAGGCGTAAATGGCAGGTTGCGACAGGTAAACACCGAGTTACGTACAGAAATAGGATAAGAAGCTGTTGTTTTAAAACAATTCTGGAAATGGATACCCACGTAATTTTTATTAAACGTGGTGTTGGCAACATCCAATACCATGCTGATGCTGTTGGTGGATTGTTCTGCCGCATCAATGGCAATCAGGGCATCTTCAATTAAATTATCTTTGCTACCGCTAAATAATTTTGCCATTCCTCCATCTTCAATAACAATACCTTTCCACATTTGGTTTTTGCAGGCGTACAAATGCGAACTTTCGATATTTAGGGTAGAACTTGGAGCCACTACAACTTTTACGTTTGGTGCAAATAAAAATTCGCCGGATAAAGTATATTTACAATTAGGCGGAATAACAATATCACTGTTAACATAATAATTGCCAGAAATTGTTTGTGTAAAGGGGCTTAGTATTGCAATTGCAGATAAGCTGCCTGTACAACAGTTGTTGCTTACTGTTATTGTTTTAACAGATTGAAAACTACAACCCAGTGAAGTCGTTATAAGTGCGGTATAGGTGGTGTTAGCGGTTGGTGTAACTATAATGGACGTGGTAGTATAGTTGCCCGGCAACCAAAGTACATTGCTAAATGATGGGGTGCTGATAAGAGTTAGTGTTTCGGAGTTACCGCTGCATACAACGGGTTGAGTACCGGTAATGTAGTAATTGGAAGGTGAGTTAAGTGGCAATACCTGAAAAGTATTCGTGCTGGAGCAGCCATTGGAGTAATTTGTAGTCGCAGAATAAACAAATGTAGAATTTACATTCGCCGCATAACTTGGAGTTGTAGCTGAACCGGGCTGCCAAATAATAGAAGTGTAGTTTCCAATTGCCGTTACGATAGCCGTTGAGTTTGGGCAGTTGTTGTTGGTAATGTTTAATGCCGGTGCCGAAACATACACCTGAGTTGTTGCCGTAGCAAGGCACCCCCATATATTACTTAGATTGGCAGTATAGGTAGTGGTAACTGAAGGTGTTACAATAATTGGGTTTATGGTTGCATTACCTGGTGACCAAGTAACGAATAGTGTACTATTAAATGCCAGAGAATTATTAGCAGTGAGTGTGCTTTGTCCTCCAATACATGGTGATGAATTGGTATTGACTATTGATACAGTACTGGGATTAACTGCATTGACAACGGTTGTTATAGTGTTCACACAGCCGTTTGAATTTGTAGCCACGGCAGTATAAACAGTAGCTACACTTGGACTGACTAAAACTGGACTGCCGCTTAAATTACCGGGTTGCCAGGTAATGTTAGTAAAGTTTCCGACTGCTGTTAAGGTTGAACTCCAGCAGTTTATATTAGATATGGGAACAATGGTGGGTGTTGTAATATTTGGTTGCACCAATACGGTTCCGGTGATATTACACCCAATGCCTGCCACCGCTGAAGCGGTATAGATGGTAACAGAAGACGGGCTCACGGTAGTGGTCATAGAAACGATATTTCCCGGTTGCCATGTAAAATTAAGAGATGCTGTTGGTGATAAAACGGATAATGTTGAAGGGTTTGTACATCCAGTTGCAGGTATGTAACTGAGTAAGGCGCTATTTAAGTTGCTGCCGATATTAATTTGTTGATAAACTTTTTGTGTACAACCTAAGGCATCAGTATAGGTGTAAGTAATAGTATATAAACTGTTGGTTAATACAGCAGGTACGTTAAAATTATATTCTATACCGCTTGAACTTGTAACCGTGGTTATTCCCACGCCAGAAAAGGTGCCACCCGGAATACTTGTATATTGTGCCAAATTAGTATAGCCCTGAGATGAACAGATTTGGGTATTTGGCAGGTTAAAATTTACGACTTGACCAATAGGTTTTATCGAAACATCGTCAATTAAAGTATAAAACAAATAACTGGGTGGAAGAGAGCCAAACGAGCCAAGGTAACTTAAACTTGTTCCAACATCATCGGTTCCAATATAAACCAGATTTCCGTTTGCGGTTGAAGTGTAAGTAAATTGGACTGAGTAATGTTTCCAAGTATTATAAACATTGGCTAATGTTACAGTTAACATAGAGTTAACCATTGGATTAGGATAATTATTCAGATTAGTTGGTTGAAAGTTATTACTGGAGGCAAAATTAAGAACTGCGGGTACATTAAAAATATTAAACATTTGATTCATTCCTCCGTTAGAAACCAAAGGGTCATATTTATTACCAGAAAACTGATATGCCCAAAAACTCAACTGGTAAGTCTGACCAAGTAACATTGGTGAACCCAG
Organism: Bacteroidia bacterium; assembly: GCA_020846335.1. Taxonomy (GTDB): domain Bacteria; phylum Bacteroidota; class Bacteroidia; order B-17B0; family Aurantibacillaceae; genus Aurantibacillus. The sequence goes on along the minus strand of JADLED010000351.1, from coordinate 1,766 downwards.
AAAATTAGCCATGCTTTCTGAAACTTGCACTCCAGTGCCGTTCAACAGGGCACCAAGTCCGACAACTGCGTCATTATTATTACTTGGCGAATGGGAATCAAAGGGCATAGAAACAGAAGCCGAATTGGTTGAACTATATGTGTTGGAACCCAAGAAGGCCGGCGGGTTACTGGTTGTGCAGTTTCTTGAGAACAGGTCTGGACTTGAGGTAAAAGGTGTCCAGCAGTTGGCATTAACCGTGCCCGATAATAGACCGCAACCATTACGAGATTCAAAACCACCATTTTGTACCATGTCGCAAGGAGATACAGGATTGCAAATTCCCGGGTAAATAAACCCGAAAATGTAGGTGATGTTCCCTTGTGTGTTTGTGGTTGTATTAGTAGGAATATAGCGAAGTAAAAAGGGACCGGCGTAGTTTGCGGCTGGTGAAAAAGTAATAATAGTTCCGGTTACACTCACAGTTCCGGTGTTATAAACCGTTTCAATGCAGGTCGGGGTTACCCCCGGAGCATCATTATTTGTTATCCCCGAAAAGGGGATATTTACAGCAGTGGCAACAGAAGTGTAAATCAACACACTGCCTAAAAACCCATCGTTAATTCCCCAAACCGGTGTGGCAGCGCATGAATAGGTTCCACTATAAGTATGTGAGGCATTTGTGGCAAGACTTGTATATGTTGTTGTTACAGAGTAGCCTAAATCACATAAAACCTTTCGCTCTTCGTTTTTGAGGTACCGCCTAATAACTGAAACATTAGTTGCGTTACTCATAATAAAATACTGGTTATTATTCGTTGGAGTGTTATTAGGGTAACACATATCTTCAAAATGACTGCAAGTTCCGCCACCACCATCAAAGCAACCTGGTGTATAAACCGATACATTTGGAACATTGCTACTATTGTATTTGCAAGCCACCGAGCAAACGGTAACATCGGTGGTATAATTCGATGGGCAGCCGGGTTGTAGGTTAAGCGTGCCACCTGAAAAAGCGTAACCATATTGTTGGTTGCAGGTGTTGGAGGTTGTAATTAAAGGTGAACCAGATGGGTTAAACAAAAATTTATCATATGTGCTATAATAATTATTCATAACACCGAACCTTGAAATACCACTTGCAGAAATTAAGGAAGTAAATCCAAGTGTATGAGTCAATTCGTGCAAGGCTACTTCATAAAGGTCTATCATACCAAGTATTGTAGTAGTGTGTACCGAATTCCATGTATAAGTTGGGTTAGCAAAATTAAACGACAGGAATCCATGATAAAAGCCATTCGAACCACTCATGTTTAGAGGGTTAACCACATTTAACCATCCATCGGTTTGACTTATAATGGTTCTTTGCATCATGTTTTGTTCAATACCTGGATTTGTATTTGAAGGATTAAGGGGTGCTGCATAAATGGAAGTTCCTAATGCTAGTACTGAACTTGTTGAGGGGCTTGACGTTTGGTTATTAATATCGTCAACCAATAGCTTAACATAGCCATTAGAAGGCCAAGTACCGTTCCAACCTAAAAGAGCTGAAACATTTTCACATAGTTCACAAATGGTGTTTCGCCTACTAATTTCCAGTGTTGTATTGCCATCCATTCCGCTTCCGTTGGCAAAGTAAATCTTAAAAAATCCACTTTGACAAGTGTAACTACTGGAAACGTTAATAAAATTGCCTGAAGTGTTTAGTCTTACGGCTAAATCCGAAAGTTGATATACTTTTCCGTTTTTATCCCAAACGTTGTCAAAGTAGCCACCGGGGGTAATGA
>JADLED010000350.1 GCA_020846335.1 Bacteroidia bacterium | reverse complement strand
CTCGAACGCAGCGGTTACAGCGTGTTTGGAATCGACACCAATGAGGATTACGTGGCTGCCATCAACAACAAAAGTTTCTCTTCGCCCGAACCATTGGTAAATGACTATTTACAGGCGAGTAAAAATTTTGTAGCCACCACTAATTACAACCTTCTTTTTTCTGAAAATGTTAAGGTGTTGTTTTTGGTTTTACCAACGCCGTCGCTGCCATCAGGCGAATTCAGTCACCATTACATTGATGAGGCCGCGGCAAGATTAATGGAACATGGACCTCAAACCGAAAAACACTACCTCATTATCAACAGCACCACCATGCCGGGTTACTGCGATTCGCTCCAAAAAAAATTGGCACCTTTTAATTATACTGTGCTCTACAATCCCGAATTTATTGCGCAGGGAAGCATTATCCGCGATCAGTTAAATCCTGACCAGGTACTGATTGGTGAAGAAGATGAGCAGGCAGGAATACTACTCGAAGGCATTTATAAAAAAATGTGCCACAACCAGCCGGCCTTTTGCCACATGTCGCGCGTAAGTGCCGAAATAACCAAACTGGCCACCAATTGTTTTTTAACCACCAAAATTGCTTTTGCCAACGCCATTGGCGACATTGCCCTTAAAGCAGGTGGTGAACCTGAAAAAATTCTCGGAGCCATTGGGGTTGACAGCCGAATAGGCAACAAATATTTTAAATACGGTTTTGGATTTGGCGGCCCTTGTTTTCCACGCGATAATAAAGCGTTCACGCAATTTGCAAATAACTTTAACTACAAAATGCTCATTAGTGAAGCCACAGATGAAGCCAATAAAAAACACGCCGGATTTCTTTTCGATAAGTGGAAAAGCGAAAACGAAAACAAACAAAGCATTACATTTGATTCGGTGACCTATAAAAAAGGAACCGATATTCTCGAAGAATCGCAGCAACTCAAACTGGCTGTAGCTCTGGCTCAAACCGGTAAAAAAGTAATTGTACGCGAAAAGGCAGGAGTTGTAAAAAAATTAAAAGAAGAATACGGTGATTTATTCACTTACCAGATAGATGAATCCTAACCCGGCCATAGTAATTGTTGCCTACAACCGTTTGGCCCCGCTGCAACGGTTACTAAATGCTGTTGCTAAGGCTGTTTATCCAAATTCAAACATTGAGCTCATTATCAGTATCGATAAAAGTGACTCAAACGAAGTAGCCAATTTTGCAAAGGCCTTTGAATGGAAACATGGCAACAAAGAGATTATTGAACAACCACATCATCTTGGTTTAAAGGAACACGTATTATTTTGTGGAGATTTAAGTCAACGTTTTTCCTCGGTTATTGTGTTGGAAGACGACCTTTTGGTATCACCCTGGTTTTACCATTACGCCTGCAAAGCGCAAGGGCATTATTATAACAACGAACAGATTGCGGGCATTTCGCTTTATAATTATGAAGTCACCGAAAATGGATTTTACCCATTCCGTGCATTAAACGATGGAGCCGATGTTTACTTTATGCAGGTGGCCGCTTCATGGGGACAATTGTGGACAAAGGACCAATGGTCAGCATTTCGTGCATGGTACGCTCAAAACCCCAATTTAACGGGTGATTCCACTCTGCCGGGTTATTTATATGAATGGGGAAAAAATTCCTGGAAAAAACATTTTATACATTACCTGATTGCCACTAATAAATACTTTGTGTTTCCGCACAATTCGTTGAGCACTAATTTTGAAGAGGCGGGAACCAACTCCACTTCTGCCGGGGTTTTTCAGGTGGCCATGCAGTTAACTCAGTTGGAATATAAATTCAACACTTTAAGCACATCAAACGCCGTTTACGATGCCTGGTTTGAGCTCTTGCCGCAATGCCTCAACCGTTTAAATCCGGTCATGTCAAACTATTCTTACAGCACCGATTTATACGGAACCAAGCTTAAAAATGCACTTACAACAGAATACGTTCTTACCTCAGAAAGTTCTAACCATGAACCCGTTCTTTCTTTCTCAAACGAACTCTTTCCTGCTGTAAATAACGTAGCACTTCAATTACCGGGAAAAAAATTCGGACTTTATAAAATAAAGGGTGCAAATTTTTCGGCGGACACTAATGGATTAAAAAGTAAAATACAGGAAGGCAACACGCCCGTTAGTCCTTGGATAAATGTGATATTACCGCTTGAACAAAGTAGTTTGGCGCAAATACAAATAAGTCTGGATGCCATTGCCTTGCAGAGTCACCGTTGGAAAACCTGTACGATTGTTGTGGAAGAAAACTTTTTTCAGGAAGCAGAGCGATTAATTGATAATTACAAATTCCAAGTGGTAGTATTGCCTGTAGCTAATGGCACCTCTCATTTTAAAAAACTACAAAGGGCTTACGTTCATTCAAGGGCAGAAGTTATAGTATGGCTAAATCCCGGAAGTACTTTGTACCAGAATAGTTTGGAAAAGGCAGCCGACATATTTCAGTACCACCCACTCATCAGTTGGGTCAAGGGCTTACAACAAAAAACAAGAGGCGCAAGTCCGTTGTATCGCACCAACCATTTACGCTTAACTGTTTCTGAAGCATACGCACAACTCGAAGACAATAAATTAATTACCGACACTCAGGGGCATTTTATGAGGCGCTGGCCTTTAATGAGTGTTTTAAGTGATGGCACAAATCAGGAGGAGCTGTTTTTTGAAATGCTTCGCGTTTACGGACAGGTTTTAGCAGTTTGGCAATTTGCTGAAACACCCAAAAGTAGTAGTGTTCAACAAATACCTGAGGAAGTAAAAAAACATCTTTTACAAAAATACAAAGGTATTAAAATCAACTACAACCTGTTTCAGAAATTCCTCAAACACTGGTTTAACAGCGGTTTTTTACAAATAAGTGTGTCGCAATGGTATTTTCCATCAAAAGAAAACTATCCTGATGTGTTGCGCTATGATGAAGACAAACAATCTTTTTATTTTTCAAAAAGCTAAAATCCGTTCTGGCACTAAAGTGTTCATGGTTTAAAATAGTGCCGGTGCCACACTTCAAAGTCCAGCCATTGTTTAGTTAGTGCATTCATCTCTTCATTCAAAATGCTTTTTAATTTGGGTTCATTGTAAAAACCTCTTTTCCAAATGACCTTATTGGCAAGGCATTCGAGGTAAGCAACATGGTGTGTGTTGGGAATATTTTTTTTCGGTTCAAGGCCGGTGTTTAATTTGGGAATGACACTATCCGCTCGATTGGTGAGCGGCGAATTGGATGGAATGGAAGTAAATTCAGTGGGAACAAGTTTAAAAACGGCATTGTAAAATTTATAATCCTTCAATTCATCAAAGGGAATTTCCAAAAGTAATTGCAATATCCGGCTGTCCCAAAAAGGTGAAAAACCATGATTGGTGAGCTGATACGGTTGTAACCAATGGCCTCTGCTTCCTCCGTAAATGTTTGTAAAAAAAGAAACACTTATTTGTTTCAGCAAAAATAAAAACGGATTGACTTCAGCATTTGTAGTTTTAAATTCCTGCATTAAAGTGTGATGCGGGTGATTTTTTAATTGCAAACGAAAACGCAGCGAAAAGTAGGTTTTTAGTTTCTGTTGAACTTCGTCATACAACGGCACTTGTTTAATGGGAGCGGCCAAGGCTACATAACCACCCAACAGTTCGCCGCCATGCCAGCCGCCATACACCTGCCTGATGCGGCGTTTGCGTTCCTTATCAAAATAAGCGCCACTAAATTCGGTTTCGTAAAACGAAATTTTTTCAACCTCGTGTTTTAATCCGAATTTGTTGGCCAGGGTAGTAGCACCAATCACATCCATGTCTTGCGAGCCTTCGAGTACCGACAGGTTGCTGGTATAAAACACCAGGCGTTTACGTTGCTCCTCGCTGGCAGTGGCCAGTATCAGGCGCGAGTCGGCACCAGCCGAAAGTAAACAGATGTCAACACCTTTGCTGTCAAGGTATTCGCGGTTAACCTTTGTAAACAGGCTTAGAAATTTGTTGGCCATTTGCTCAATGTTTATAGCCGGATTGAAACTTGTTGGAGGAGACCAGTAAGTGCGGTTTTGTGTTTCAACAGTTGTAACATCATAACTGTTGGCCGCTTCTGACTTTTTAATCTTTTCAAAAAATGTGTGGTTGCCCAATGTGGTGCCAAACACAAAAAATTCAGCCACCGCGTCCTTATTAATTTTTAAACGCTTTTTTCCGATAAAAGCCATCAAAGGCTGGTATTCGTTCGATACAAGCAAATAATTCTTGTCCTCATAAACAAACAAAGGGCTCATGCCAAATTTATCGTTGGCAAAAATTAAGCGATGTTCTTTCTCCGAATAATGAATGAGCGAAAACATACCTTCCAGTTGTGCTAGCAGGTTTAAGCCTTCTTTCTCCATCAGTCTTTTCAAAGCTTTAACATCAGAAATTTCTGCACTTGCATCACCCGTGCTTTCAAATGATACATGCCCTGAAATAAAACTAAGGGAATTTTCACTTTTTAAAACAGACGGTTCAGAAGATTCATCCACACAAAAAATCAGTCCCGGAAATTCCACCTGAATCAAAGCCCTATCACCGTTCAGTGAAAATTCTGTTAGCGCTGCATTTATTTCGTGCGGCACCATTTCTTTTTTCTTACTGTATATCGCTAAAAAATTGGCCAAGGCAATGTTTAGACAATAATAACCAAATTTGTTTAATGGTACGCATTTGCAAAATCCGCTGCTTAAAACCCCTTTGTGTGAGGCGAAAATATTAGCTAGATTTGCTGGATATGCTGCTAAAGGATACCACCTTGCAAAACGAGTTAAAAGAAAATGGATTTATAGTCATTCCGTTTTTAAATAACGACGAAACAAAAGCATTACAGAATTTTTACACCGAAATTCACGGACAGCAGGATCCTCCATTGTTTATCGAAGAAATCCACATGACTTCCTGGTGCCCCGAAAAGGCCTATAAAGAAAAGGTTTCAAAGGGACTTCAATCCATTTTTGAACCGGCAACCAAACGTTTTTTTAAAGATTTCAGGAGCTTAAACAATGTCTTCATCATTAAAAAAAATGGTAAAAACACCACTTTTAAAGTACATCAGGATTGGAATGTTGTGGACGAAACACTCTACGAATCGGTAAACGTTTGGATACCGATGCACGATGTGAACGAAACTTCAGGCGCCTTGTGGGTGCTCAGAGGCAGTCACCGTATTAACCGAAAGATAAGGGGGGCAGGTTATTTATTTCCGGAGTATGGCAAATATTTTAGGGAGTTGGAGGAAAAAGCAGTATCCGTAAATTTAAAAGCAGGTCAGGCCATTGTGTTTTATCATTCGGTCATTCATGGCTCGCCACCCAATCTCTCTGATAATTTACGCATTGCCGCCTGTTTTTCGGTTATACCAAAAAATGCACCACTCTGCATTTACCATCAGCCCCTGGCTAACGCACCCCTTCGCAGTTACCAGCCCAACGACGATTTTATTTTTCAATACGATTACCTCCGCACCGAAACACTTACGCGGCCTCCTGCCGAAACACCGGTGAGCGAGAAAGAGTCATACATAAACAAACCTGTTACTCTGGAAGAATTAAAACCATTGCTGCATCCAACAAAAAAATGGTTTTCTTTTTTTAGAAAATAAATCAAAATTAAACGTTCCTTAAATGGAATCCGTTGATCTTTGAGCGATTGCTTAAAAATTAATCTTTACTGCGCCCCTGAATCCCAAACACACGCGAAATATTAAAGCCAAGGCGAATGCCCCAGTTTTGCCACGACGAAGCCGTGTACATAAAATACTGGTTTTCGGTTAAGCCAAACGAATTGGTAAGGTGAATCTGAAACACGTGTCCGCCTGTTTCCAAATCGTAACCAATGCCAAAGCTGTCGTAATAATTTTTCTTACTGTAAGAGTTTAACCTACGTGCGTACTCAACAGTAATGGCTTGCCGGGTAGTAATTTTGTAGCGTGCCACCACACCCGCCAGGTAACAATTATTTCCTTCCGAAATATCGTCCACCAAATTATAATGCACCATGGCACCCAATAATTGTAAGGATAAATGCGAATTAAATTTACGGGCCACCATAATCTGGTTGCAGTACGACAGGCGGTCGTAAACCCTCTGGTATTTATTCATGCCATTTATTTGTGCTCTTTCAAAGGTGTGATACATGCTGCTAAAAAGTGTGAGGCTTATAGGCATACTGCCATTAATGGTTTGTCGCAACAAGCGGTATTTTACAAAACCATCGGCAATTTTTCGGGCCGATGTTCTGCCGATACCAAACATTAAACGCCCGTCGTGACTGTATTCCAGCGCTAAGCGAATATTGGCGCCACCATCAATACCCCAGGCATTAAAAGGGCCTGAATTAAAATCGCCGAAGCGGTGCGATATTCTGAAATCAAGTGCGCGACGTCCAACCACTTCCACCGTGTGAAAATTAATCAGACGGGTTGTTTTAAAAGTGGCCGAGGAAAATTCCTTCTTTGGCTTTTCATCTACAAGTTTTAGCAAATCATCGTCCTGAGCTTTAGCAATGGTAAATGTTAGCAGGTTGGCACAAATAAAATACAGTAAATGTTTTTTCATAATACAATAAATAAATTCAGATATAATAATTAGTTATTAGGACTTCCGGCATCAATCCACTTTTGAACGGCAATAATGTCGCAGCTATTTAAGGGCGAACTGTTTTGTGGCATCGGCGAGAAACCATTTAATCCTTTAAGGCAGCCAATTAAACGTGGCACGGCAGATTTAGCGCCCTGATAGTTGGAAAGATTGTAGCCACCGCCGCTATTATTGGCATTGTGACAGCCAACACACCAACTGTCTAACAGTGGTTGAATGCGACCGGAATACGTTACACCAATAGTGTCGCAAACGTTACTGCATTCCGAATTCTTGGCACCTGTGTGTATCCAGTATTTAATGTACTCGAGTTCGGTACTGGTGAGTTGGGTAGATGATTTTGGGGGCATTTCCGGATTTTTGCCACGGCATTTCATGTAAATTTCACTTTGCAGAGGGTGATAAGGCGTTACTTTTTTCATAATCCCCTCATAATTGCCAAAATTGCCTTCGGCCTCACCCTTGCCATTTCCGTCGTGGCAGCCGCTGGTGCTGCATTTAGAAGCAAAAATTGGCAATACATTTTTCTTGAAACAAACATCCGGCATCATTTTGTTGCTACCGCAGCGGTTAAAAAGCAGAACGCTGATAAGCGAAGCCGATAAAAGCAGGACAGAGATTTTTAATTTCATAAATGATTTTAGGTAAAAATAAAAATGTTAAAATAGTATTAAGCCAAATTTATTACATTTTTTTGAGGAACAATCTTAATTTGAAACAATATAAGTGCTTTGTCGTTATTTAGCCATATACAGAAGACCAAAGCAATGCATGACGAAAGTCATTTGTAAACCTGAATACAATTGTTAAATTGTCAACCGTAATGAAGGATAAATCCGATCAGGAATTATACGACGAACTTTATGCCATGGCCAAAACGCTTTTGGTTAGAGACACAACTACCGAAATGATAGAAAAACATTTGTCGCAAAAAACCGACGACATTGTATTAATAACGGTGGTTATTACCGAAGCAAAAAAGGACCATTATGCGCAAATGCGTAAAGAAGGCATTCCTAAAATTGCCATTGGCTCAGTTTTAATAGTGGTGGGTTTTGCCATTACCTGTTTAAATTTTCATTCCAATAAATCGTTCGATTTTGCCATGTATGGTCTCACCAGTTTTGGTATCCTCTTTGTTTTTTGGGGATTGTTTAAAATGCTGGGCTAATTTCTGCGCTTAATAAAAAATTGTTTTGTTATTAGTTGGGCGCCTAATCGGGTCTTCGGCTTTAGCCGGCTTACAAATCATAAATGCCAATCCTGCACACTGTCTGCCCCGGGCGGGTGCGGGGTCTTTTGTACTCAGGCACAAAAGCCACCACCCCTTTGTGGCATTAATGCTTTGTTGCGCCGGGCTGCCGCCTCAACCCCGGGCGCCGCACCTGACTGGCCTCAGAAGGAGTCGGCCTCAAATACATTGAAGGGTTATCAATACTAGATTGTACACGAAAACATTATCCTTCTCTATTAGCAGTAATTAATTTTAAAGTCGAAACTACCGTGGATGATTGATTTGAGGACTTAAATAATAATGATGCATGAAAAAATTAAAGACCTCTGTATTTGCGCCAGGGGCGCCCAAATTCTTGTACTGAGCTTGACGAAGTAATAAAATAACTTTTTGAGCGACGCCCAACTAAAATGAAAATCATGACAATTATCACAAACATCAGGTGAGTTAAGTCATAAACCATGCACCGTTTACTTCCCTTCTTTGTAACAAAAATTTTACAATGCCGGTATATCAAAAACATGGAAAGATTCCGTCAAAACGACACGTAGTCTTCCGCCAGCCAGATGGCAGTTTATATCACGAAGAATTGTTTGGAACCGAAGGATTTTCAAGCACCTCCTCGTTAATCTACCACCTCAATCCACCCACCATGGTTAAGGAATTGGGCAAACCTTATTCCGTTAAACCCGAAGTGGCCATCGACGAAAACCTGAAAGCCCTCAGCTTTTTAGGCTACAACGTAGAACCCGAAGAAGATTACCTTAAAAGCCGTAAGGTGTTTATGTTTAACGACGACATGCAAATAGGCATTGCCTGTCCGAGCAAATCCATGAACGAGTATTTTTTCAAAAATGCCGATTCCGACGAAATGCTCTTTATTCACAAAGGCAGTGGCCGCTGCAAAACCATGTATGGTACCGTTGATTTTGAATACGGCGACTACGTAATTATTCCACGCGGTACCGTTTACACTTTGGAATTTGATACCAACGAAAATAAAATTTTGTTTGTGGAATCACACAGCCCAATCCGCACACCAAAACGCTACCGCAACGAATACGGGCAACTGCTCGAGCATTCGCCGTTTTGCGAACGCGATTTTAAATTGCCTTACAATTTTGAAACTCACGACGAACATGGCGATTTTAAAATCATGATTAAAAAACGTGGCTTAATTTATCCATACGTTTACGAAACTCACCCCTTCGATTTGGTGGGCTGGGATGGCTACAGCTACCCTTATGCCTTCTCAATATTTAACTTCGAGCCAATCACAGGCCGCATTCACATGCCACCGCCAATTCATCAGCAATTCGAAGGTCGCAATTTTGTGATCTGTTCGTTTGTACCGCGCCTCTACGATTACCACCCGGATGCCATTCCGGCACCTTATCATCACAGCAACATTGATGCTGATGAAGTATTGTATTACGTGGATGGCGACTTCATGAGCCGCAACAACATCAAACAAGGTCAGTTTACCCTTCATCCTGCCGGCATTCCGCACGGACCGCACCCGGGAGCCATTGAGCGCAGCATTGGAAAAAAAGAAACCAAAGAACTGGCCGTGATGATCGACCCGTTTAATCCGCTTAAAATAAGTAAGGAAGCCATGAAGTACGAAGTAAAAGATTATTACCAATCGTGGATGAGCCAACCCCAATATGTTTAACGCGAATAACACATTAAAAACGGTTCGTACCGATTACCAAAAAGGTTTTCTAACCGAAGAAACAGTGCTCGAAAATCCTTTTCATCAGTTCGAAGCCTGGTTGAGCGAAGCCTTTGATACCGGTAATGATTATGCTAACGCCATGGTGCTCTCAACTGTGGATGCCCATCAAATGCCCGATTCGAGGGTGGTATTGCTCCGAAACATTAGTTACGGTGGGCTTACTTTTTACACCAATTATAAAAGCAAAAAAGCAAGCGATATAAAAACCAACCACAATGCATCTATTCTGTTTTTTTGGCCCGATATGGAAAGGCAGGTAAGAATAGAAGGTGCAATTGAAGTACTACCCGTAAAAGAATCCGACGATTATTTTGAATCGCGTCCATTCGAAAGTAAAGTGGGCGCCTGGGTGTCGCACCAAAGTCAGGTTTTAAAAAGCCTTGCCGATTTGGAAACTTCCTACGAACACGAACTGCAAAAATATGCCGGTAAAAAAGTACCGCGTCCTGCACATTGGGGTGGTTACGTATTAGTGCCTCAAAAGTTCGAATTCTGGCAGGGCCGTGCCAGCCGCTTGCACGACCGCATACAGTACCGTAAAGCTTCAGAAACCAAATGGACCATAGAACGATTAATGCCCTGATTAATAAACAATAAAACACAAAACATGGAAACAGTAGATTTAACACATGTAAAAAATTATAACTACGAAGGACAAAAAGTCTTTGAAAAAGCACAGGATTTTTTACCCATCAACGGAACAGATTACGTTGAATTATATGTAGGCAATGCCAAACAGGCTGCGCACTATTACAAAACAGCATTTGGATTTCAGGAGTTGGCTTATGCCGGACTCGAAACCGGTTCGCGCGATCGCGTGTCGTATGTATTGGTGCAGGATAAAATTCGTTTGGTGCTCACCAGTCCATTCGATCCAAACAGCGAAATATCACACCACATCCGCATGCATGGCGATGGTGTAAAAGTAATAGCCCTTTGGGTGGACGATGCCCGCAAGGCTTACGAAGAAACCACCAAACGCGGTGCCAAATCGTTTATGGAACCAACCGTGATAAAAGACGAACACGGCGAAATTGTAAAAGCAGGCATTCATACCTACGGCGAAACACTGCACATTTTTGTTGAACGTAAAAATTACAAAGGCGTGTTTATGCCCGGCTTTATAAAATGGGAAACCGAATACCACCCAACACCCACCGGATTAAAATACGTGGACCACATGGTTGGAAATGTGGAACTGGGTTCAATGAATAAATGGGCTTCGTTTTACGAAACCGTGATGGGCTTTGCCAATTTGGTAACATTCGATGATAAAGACATCTCAACAGAATACACCGCTCTCATGAGTAAGGTAATGACCAATGGCAACGGCCGTATTAAATTTCCGATAAACGAACCTGCCAAAGGCAAAAAGAAATCGCAGGTGGAAGAGTATTTGGATTTTTACCATGGCCCCGGTTGCCAACACATTGCAGTGGCCACAGATGACATTGTGTTTACCATTTCCGAAATGCGCAAACGCGGCGTTGACTTTTTATATGTGCCCGGCTCATACTACGACACCGTAAAAGACCGTGTGGGCATAATTGAGGAAGATATGGAAGAATTAAAAAAGTGGGGAATTATGGTGGACAGAGACGACGAAGGATATTTGTTGCAGATATTTACCAAACCGGTAGAAGACCGACCAACCCTTTTCTTCGAAATCATTCAGCGCAAAGGCGCCAAATCTTTTGGCAAAGGCAATTTTCAGGCACTCTTCGAATCCATTGAAGCAGAGCAGGCCAGAAGAGGTACTTTATAATACGGTGTAATTGAAGGTTCGGGAAATTTAAGCGATGGCACAAGTTTCCCGAACATATAAAATTAGTGATATGAGCATTCTGCCACCAATAAATTTTAAAAAGTGGATCGACGAAAACCGTCACCTCTTAAAGCCCCCGGTGGGCAATCAGGTAATTTATAAAGACTCGGAGTTTATTGTAATGGTGGTGGGTGGACCCAATGCCCGCAAGGAATTTCATTACAACGAAGGCGAGGAATTTTTTTACCAGATAGAAGGAAACATGCAATTGCCCATTCGCGAAAATGGCAAAACACGTGTAATTGATATTAATGAAGGTGAAATATTTTTATTACCCGGAAAGGTGGAACACTCACCGCAACGTTACAAAAACACCATCGGTTTGGTAATTGAGCGGGTACGTAAAGATGGGGAAACCGATGCCTGTAGCTGGTACTGCGAAAAATGCGATCATCTTTTGCATCGTGCCACTTTTCAGCTACACGACATTGTGGACGAATTACCGGTTTTAATGCAGGCGTATTACAACGATCTTGGTTTGCGCACCTGTAAAAAATGTGGCACCGTTATGGAAATACCTAAATTGAAAGAATAAAACAAACAATGAAAACAGCAACAATAGTAGGTTCGGGTTTAGTAGGTTCACTGTGGGCCGTTTATCTGGCAAAAGAAGGTTACGAAGTAAAGGTTTACGAAAAAAGGCCTGACTTGCGTAAAGCAAAAATTTCCGCCGGAAAATCCATTAACCTTGCCACATCTTACCGCGGTTGGAAAGCACTGGATGCCATTGGCATTGGTGATGAAATACGCAAAATTGCCATCCCCATGTATGGGCGCACCATGCACGATACCGATGGCAACATCAGCTATCAACCTTACGGCATCAACAAACAGGCCATTTACTCCGTGTCGCGCGGCGAAATAAACTGCAAACTAATGGACATTGCCGAACGCAGCGGAAAAGTAAGTATTGCCTTTAACGAAGATTGTGTGAACGCCGATTTAGAAAAGGGTATCTGCTGGTTTAAAAATTCCGAAACCGGAAAAATCACTGAAGTCACTTCCGACCTGGTGTTTGCCACCGATGGCGCATTTTCGGCAGTGCGTTACAATGCCATGCAAAAACTCGACCGCTTTAGTTATTCGCAAAATTACATTGAAGACGGTTACCGCGAAATATTATTACCTGCCAACGCCGATGGGTCCCCTAAAATGGAGGTAAACACCCTGCACATTTGGCCCCGCGGCCGATTCATGCTTATTGCCCTTCCCAATTTTGATGGTTCATTTACATGCACACTGTTTATGCCCTTTGATGGTGACAAAAACTGCTTTAATAATTTAACCACTAAGGAAAAAGTAAGTGAGTTTTTTAAAACCACTTTCCCCGATTTTTACAACATGATGCCGAATGTGGCAGAAGAGTGGGGCAACCACCCACTTTCGTCGCTGGCCATTGTACGTTGTTATCCATGGTACCATGGCAAAACCTATTTAATGGGCGACGCTGCACACGCCACCGTGCCATTTTTTGGTCAGGGCATGAATTGCGGTTTTGAAGATTGTACTGTGATGTGGGAACTAATGAAAAAACATGGCGACAACTGGAAGAAAATAGGCGAAGAATACCAGATAGCCCGCAAACCGAATGGCGATGCGGTTCAGGACTTGTCCCTGCAAAATTATTTAGTCATGCGCAACAAGGTGGCCGACCCTGAATATTTATTGCTGCAAAAAATAGAACGCCGCATGGCCGAATTGTATCCCGACAAATATTTTCCAATGTACAGCATGGTTTCCTTCAGTAACATCGAATACAAAACCGCACTCGAAAAAGGAAACATTCAGGAAAATACAATTAAGGCAATGATTGATGAAAACAACATCAACCATGCCACCAGCGATCAGGACATTGATGTATTTATTCATAAGCACTTGGAAAAAGTTTTTTCAATGGCATAACTTAAAATAGTATGAACGAAAAAATTATAACACTCAACAAACGCATCGAGGAAAAATTTAAAGCCATCGATCAAAATCCCGAAGTGCATCTGGAAGGATTGGTGTGGGCCAAACCCATTACATATTGGGATTACATACACACCGATGCCTTGCTGAATCTTCAGATACAACGCAGCACCGAGCCCGATGAAATGGTGTTTATCATGTATCATCAAATCAACGAACTTCTTTTTAAAATGATGCTCTGGGAAATAGATCAGGTGGCCACTGCCGAAAAAATTACAGCACCTGTGTTTTCAGATAAACTCAACCGCGTGAGCCGCTATTTCGACATGCTGGCATCTTCGTTCAGCATTATGATGGAGGGCATGGATGTAAAACAATACCTTAACTTCCGAAATACCTTAACACCTGCTTCCGGCTTTCAGAGCGCGCAATACCGACTCATCGAATTTGCATCCACCGATTGGATTAATCTGATTGACCGCCGCTTCAGAGAAAATTTCGACAGAAATGCCGACTACGATAACATCTACGAGCACCTTTATTGGCAGGCGGCTGGCAAGGATCACAGCACCGGAAAAAAAACAACACTGGTTCGATTGTTTGAAGAGCGCTACAAAACCACGTTTTTAAACAAATTAAAAGCCTACAACCACTGCAACCTCTGGAGCAAATACAAATCGCTCAACGAACAGGAACGTAAGAACCCTGATTTGGTAAAAGCCATGCGCCATTACGACAAAACGGTTAACATTACCTGGGTGATGGCACATTATTACGCCGCCGAAAAATACCTTGAAAGTGATGGCAACACGGCCGAAGCAACAGGTGGCAGCGACTGGAAAAAGTACATGTTGCCAAAATACCAACGCCGTATCTTCTTTCCCGAATTGTGGAGCGCCGACGAATTAAAAAATTGGGGAGAAAACGTATAAACAGAATTATGGAAACTATCAGATTTACAGGAAAAGACAAAGTCGAAAATCAATTTGCTGCCGAACTCAGAAAAAAGGTAAACAATTATTTTAAGGAAAATAATATTTCGCAAAAGGCCAATGCTAAAATGGTGGTTAAAACCGTTGCCATGATTTCCATTTACCTTCTGCCATTTGTGTTGGTGTTATTGGTGCCCATGAGCAGTTGGGTGGCCTTACTTTGTTCAATTGTGATGGGCATTGGCATTGCCGGTGTGGGCATGGGGGTGATGCACGATGCCTGTCATGGTGCTTATTCTAAAAAGAAATGGGTAAACGATTTGTTGTCGGGCACACTTTATTTGCTGGGCAGCAATGTGGCTAACTGGAAAATACAGCACAACGTGTTGCACCACACTTATACCAATATTTCGGGCATGGACGAAGACATTGATAACAAAGGTCCCATTCGTTTGGCCGAACAAATGCCACTTAAAAAAATACACCGCTACCAGTTTATTTACGCCTTTTTGTTTTATGGCATGATGACACTCACCATGTTGACTAACGACTTTGTGCGTTTATACAAATATGCCAAAATGGATTTGCTGAAAACACAAAACAAAAAACTTACCAGCGAGTTTATGAAAATGTTTGCACGAAAAATTGTGTATCTCACAGTTATATTTGGTTTGCCGTTGTGGTTAAGCCCATTTACATTTTGGCAGGTATTTACCGGCTTTATTGTGATGCACTGGGTGGCAAGTATTATTTTGAGTTTTGTGTTTCAAATGGCGCATGTGGTGGAAGGCGCAGATCAACCCGAAGCAAAACCGGTAATTTCTACCGAATGGCATGTGCACCAATTACAAACCACCAGCGATTTTGCCCGCAATAACAAATTACTGAGTTGGTACGTGGGGGGTCTTAATTTTCAAATCGAGCACCATTTATTTCCAAACATTTGTCACATCCACTACAAAAAGCTGGCACCCATTGTGCAACAAACCGCGAAGGAATTTGGCATTGTGTATAATCTTAAACCAAGTTTTCGCTCGGCCATGCTTTCGCACATTTACCGATTAAAAGAGCTCGGCAGGGCCTAAACAAAATGACACACCAGCGCATACGCGTAACCAAACGCTTCACCTTCGACATGGCCCATGCCCTTTATGGCTACGATGGCCCCTGCAAAAACATTCACGGGCACACCTATCATTTAAGTGTTACACTGCTCGGAATTCCTATTGAGGAATCGCTTAATCCCAAACAAGGCATGGTAATTGATTTTACCGACTTCAAAAAAATAATAAAAACTAAAATTACCGATGTGTTTGACCATGCTTTGGTATTAAATGCCAATTCGCCACACGCTCAAATTCAGGGACTGGAAAGTAATTTCGAAAAAATTATCTACAGCAATTTTCAACCCACCTGCGAAAACCTACTCATCGATTTTTTGAACCGGATAAGAACCGAATTCCCACCTTCGCTAATCATTCATTCCTTACGTCTCGACGAAACCCCTACTTCTTATGCCGAGTGGCATGCTGCGGATAACTAAGTTAATTGGTACTTCCTTAAATAACTTTCCAAGCCTGTCAGTAAAGGGAATTTTAAAAACAATGAGTTTATTTCCTCAGGTTTTTTTAAAATGTTTTTATAAAATGCATGGGAATAACAGGTTTTAAAATCAATCGGAGTAAACCAGAAATCTGCGCCATGGGATTGTAGCGCCTGCCTGCCGGTAGGCAGGGAAATGCTGTGCAGGACTTTGCTTTATGTTTGTTGGCTGAGGAGGGGGCTTAATGCCAGTGGCATTAAGAGCCAGCAAGTGCGAAGGAAGGAAGCCACCGCAGCCCTTCGACAAGCTCAGTGCAAGCCTACAAACATAACAAAGGACAAACAACATTGTAGCACGACAACAAGCCGGTGGCTTGGTGAGCGAGATTGTGCGACTGACGTTGGCAATGAGTGAGGCCTCTATTTCTCGCTCATTGACAGGCGCCCAAATGGCTCTTATAGTAAGGACTAACCAAGTGAATTTTAAAAATAATTTCATATATATTTCCATTCCACTACCTTTAGAGGAGTATGAATTCGCAACACTATAATCTGGTACTATCAGGAGGTGGCTCAAGAGGCTATGCCCACATTGGCATCATAGACGCGCTTTTGGAAAAAGGCATCACACTAAACGCTGTAAGTGCCACCAGTGCCGGGGCTTTAATCGGTGCATTTATCTGCGATGGATTTCACCCCGCCGAAATAAAAGAAATTGTTTTAAAAGAGGAACCTAAAATTACCTTCAATTTAATTGGCTTTAACAAAGGCCTTTTATCCTTCAACGCCGTTACCACCTTCATAAAAAAACACCTGCGTAGTAAAAATTTTGAGCAACTAAAAACGCCCTTGCATGTATCCACCACCAATTTATTAAACGGCGAACAAACCATTTTTAACGAGGGTCCCCTATTGGAGGTATTGTTGGCTGCTTCTGCCATTCCGGTACTGTTTCCACCGGTGCTCATTAACGAGGTGCCTTATGCCGATGGTGGAATAAGCAGTAACCTGCCGGTAGAACCTTTTTTAAACGAATCACATCAAATAATAGGTGTTCACGTAAATCCATTCAGTGCGTATTCAAGATCAGGTTCAACAGCAGAAAATATCGACCGATCCATACACATGGCATTAAGAACCGGTATAAAAGCCAACATCAATCGCTGCGATGTGTTTATAGAACCACCTGCACTGGCAAATTACCATTTGTTCGAGAATAAAAAAACCAAAGAAATAATTCAGGCAGGTTACGATTTTGTAACAAATAATGTGGAACTTAAAGCATAATTAAAAACCATGAAATTAAAATTTATAGGCGCCACCGAAAGTGTTACCGGCAGCAAACACCTGGTACTAACCGATAAGGGAAAACAACTACTGCTCGACTGTGGCCTCTATCAGGGCATGGGGAAAGAAACATCAGAATTGAACCACGAGTTGGGACTTAATCCCGAAAACATTGACGCCGTAATTTTATCGCACGCGCACATCGACCACAGCGGGGGCTTACCCTATCTTGTTAAGGAAGGCTTTAAAGGTAAAATTTATTGCACCGATGCCACCTTCGATATTTGCGAAATTTTATTAATGGACAGTGCTCATATTCAGGAGAGCGATGTGCGTTACCTTAACAAACGCCGCGCTAAAAATGGCGAGGCGCCTGTGGAACCTCTTTACGGCATAAAAGATGTTGAGCGTTGCCTCAAGCGTTTTAAAACATTGCCTTACGGTTCGGAGTTTTACATTAACGACGAAATCTCTTTCCATTTTAGCGATGTGGGCCATATTACCGGCAGCGCTGCTGTGCATATAACTTCACACGAAGAAGGAAAAGAAACCACCCTCAGCTTTACCGGCGATGTGGGGCGTTATACCGATATGTTACTAAAATCGCCGGAACCCTTTCAACAGTCGGATTACATCATTTGCGAATCAACCTATGGCGACCGCCTGCACGAACAAACAGAAGATGCGGCGGCAAAGTTGTTGCAGGTGGTAACACATACCTGCGTTGAAAAAAAGGGCAAACTCATTATTCCCGCCTTTAGTCTTGGGCGCACACAGGAAATTGTGTTTGTGCTCGATAAATTAAAAAACGAAGGCAAGCTGCCGGATATAAAAATTTATGTGGACAGTCCGCTTTCGGTGAGCGCTACCGAAATTGTAAGAAAGCACCCCGAGGCCTTTAATGAAAATTTACGTGAATACATAAAATCAGACCCCGACCCGTTTGGATTTAATAACCTGATTTACATTCGCGAATCTTCCGAATCAAGAGAACTCAACGACATTCAGCAACCCTGTATTATTATTTCTGCTTCGGGCATGGCCGATGCCGGGCGTGTAAAACACCACATCCGTAACGCAATTCACAGTAGCAACAACACCATACTGATGGTGGGTTATTGTTCGCCCCGAAGTTTGGGTGCTAAATTGTTAGCCGGCGATAAACAGGTACACATATTTGGCGAGTTTTATAACGTAGAGGCTGAAATTGCTTCGATTAATTCCTACAGTGCCCACGCCGATTACAGCGAGCTGCTGCGGTATCTTTCGTGTCAGGATACAAACATGGTGAAAACCATATTTTTGGTGCATGGCGAGGAGGAAGCGAAAATTGCCTTTAAAACAAAATTGAAAGAAGCAGGTTTTACCAATGTGGTAATTCCTGAAAAGGGGAGTAGTTTTTCGCTCGAATAACAAAGGTAATGGTGGTTACCTGAACAACGAAGACTTTAAAAATCAAACCATGATAAATGTCAGTATTTTAAACTCACAATTATCATAAGGTGCATTTTAAGAGTAGGTTAAATTTGGGCATGAAAACAATTTTAGTGCCCACCGATTTTTCCTCACCGGCCCAAAACGCCGTGCATTATGCCGCAAAGTTGGCCAGGACTTTTAATTCAAGACTGGTAATTTTAAATGTGTATTCACCAGCGGTAGCCGGTATTGAAGCCTTACCCGTAATCGACAGCTTGTCGGATGCCGAAAGAACGTCGGTAAAAATGCTGGAAGCCTTAAAGCAGGAAATTATTGCTAATACCAGCTTACCGGAAGTTATTTGCATTAGCCGAATTGGCACCATTCAGGAGTTGATAACCGAAATTGCAGAAATATATAAAGCCGAAGCCATT
>JADLED010000349.1 GCA_020846335.1 Bacteroidia bacterium | reverse complement strand
GTCAATGCCATGTTAAGCCCATGGTACCGCACCTTTTTAAGTATAAATCCGCCAGAATATCTGCCAAAGGTAAAATGCCCTGTGTTGGCACTTAATGGCAAAAAGGATTTACAGGTGCCTTACAAAGAGGATTTGGATAACATTGAAAAACTGCTTTCCAAAAACAAACAGCATCAAACCAAGGCTTACGAAAATTTAAACCATCTGTTTCAACATTGCGAAACCGGCCTGCCATCAGAATATGGTAGTAATGAAGAAACATTTTCGCCCGAAGTATTGAATGATATTGTAAACTGGTTAAATCAATTGAAATAGCAGGCAGACTGGTGGGCGGCAATAATGGTCCAAACAAATACGATGACAAGACTTTCTATTTTGAAACAAGCCGGGCTTTAAACAACAATTGTCTTAATTAACCGCGTATTTGTCGGAATACCACCGTGAAATAAAATTTATTATCTTCAAATTTGAAAAACTAAAAAACATTACATGATAATTTTATACATTCTATTGGCACTAATTGCCATCCTGCTAATTTCAGCGGCTTTGATGAACAAAAACATGAGCATCAGAAAAACCATCAGCATTAATAAACCTGCGGCTGAAGTTTACAACTATCTTAAACTCACCAAAAATCAGGACAATTTCAGCGTTTGGAACATGGCCGATCCAAATATGAAAAAAGACTACATGGGAACCGATGGCACTGTGGGCTTTAAGTATTCGTGGGACAGTACCAATAAAAATGTAGGCGCGGGTGAGCAGGAAATTAAATCCTTAAGCGAAAACAAATCCATTGATTACGAAATCAGGTTTACACGACCAATGAAAAATGTTGCCAATGGCGGATTTGTTTTGGAAAGTAAAAGCCCCAACGAAACCAGTGTTAGCTGGTGTTTCAACGGCCCAATGATTTTTCCAATGAACCTGATGAAATCCATGTTTGAGAAAATGCTGGGCAAAGACCTTGAAAGTGGTTTAAATAACCTAAAAGGCATTTTAGAAAAATAACGGCATTTATTTCTGATTTAAAATAATTTGGACAATAAACCAGTTAATAGCCGGAGTACAAAGTTATGGCATGCCATTAAGCAATCGCTTAACGGCGAGCAAACCGATTATACCAAGGGAAGCATTCCCAAAGCCGTTTTTTTACTTGCTGTACCAATGATTCTTGAGTTGAGTCTTGAAAGTGTGTTTGCTTTGGTGGACATGTTTTTTGTGGGCAAGCTCGGCCAAAACGCCATTGCCACGGTGGGTTTAACCGAATCGGTTTTAACCATTATTTACTCTGTGGCAATTGGACTTAGTACTGCTGCCACAGCCATTGTAGCGCGAAGAATAGGGGAGAAGAATGCCGACGCAGCCGCACATGCCGGCGCTCAATCCATTATTGTGGTATTGCTTGTTTCGCTTTTGTTAACTGGAGTCGGCGTTTATTTTTCGGCTGACATATTATCTTTAATGGGTGCTAAAGAAGATGTGGTAAGAGATGGAACGATTTTTACCCAAATTATGTTTGGCGGTAGTTTGGGGATAATGCTGTTGTTTTTAATTAACGGTATTTTTCGCGGAGCCGGAGATGCAGCCATGGCCATGAAAAGTTTGTGGATTGCCAGTCTTATCAACATTATCTTATGCCCTGTTTTTATAAATATTTATGGCCTTAAAGGCGCTGCCATAGCTACGGTAATTGGGCGAAGCACCGGAGTGTTATACCAATGTTACCATTTATTTAAAGGCAGTGGCATTTTAAAATTCCGTAAAAGTTATTTTAAAGTTGACAGTGCCATTGTGAAATCACTCATCGGCATTGGCTGGCCGGCCACACTGCAATTTATTATTGCCAGTGGAAGCTGGATAATTATTGCGCGACTGGTAGCCGAAACAGGCGGAACAACGGCTTCGGCAGGTTATCAGATAGCCATTCGTAATGTGGTGTTTTTTATTTTGCCGGCCTGGGGTTTAAGCAATGCCGCAGCCACTTTGGTTGGACAAAATTTGGGTGCCAAAGAGTTGGAACGTGCCGAAAAAAGTGTACTGATAACGGCAAAATACAATGCCATTTTTATGGCTTTTGTCACAGTTATATTTGTTTTTTTTGCTGAACCAATTATTGGTTTTTTTTCTATCGATAAAAACGTGATCGCCTATGGTGCACAATCGCTGAGGATTATTGGATATGGTTACGTGTTTTACGGTGTAAGCATGGTAATGACTCAGGCACTGAACGGCGCTGGCGATACGCGAACACCTACTTTAATTTATTTATTTGGCTTTTGGTTTTTTCAGATACCCCTGGCTTATTTGCTCGCCCATGGCATGCACTTAAACACAACGGGTGCTTTTATTGCCATTCCTGTGGCCGAAACCGCTATTGCTCTGGTAGCCTGGTATTATTTTAAAAAGGGGAAATGGAAATTGGTGGAAGTGTGAGTTAATTAAACATCTCCTCCACAACTTTGTACCGGTAATCAAATATTTCCTCCACTTTGCGGTGCACATAAAATCGATTCACCAAACGTCCTAAAAAACCAAAAGGCAATTTGTAATGCAACAAATCCTCCATTTCAATACCACCCGGTACCTCGCGTAAAATGTGTTTGTGGTGCCAAAGCGCATAAGGCCCAAAACGCTGTTCATCCACAAAAAACTGCTTATCCGCCACGTGCGTTATTTCTGTTACCCAGTGCATATTTATGCCCAACACAGGTTTCACATAGTACTCAATAATCTGTCCCTGATACATGCTTTCAATGTCTTTGGCCTCACTTAAAATTTCAAAGCCCATATAGGCAGGTGTAATCTTCGAAAGATTGGCGGGCGAACTCATAAAGCGCCACACCGTATCCAAATCACTCTTAATAAATTGCTTTGCCCTTAATGTATGCAGCATAATTCAAATTTTGGTTGAAATTACCGATTTTATTTTGTTTAACATTATTCAATATATGTTAAACAATAATAACGTACATTTATACCCGGTTAGTTTCAATTCTAACCAAAACCATTTAAAACTAATGCAATGAACAACACAAAATCTTTAGTATTTGAAGAACTCAGTGTGGAAGATATTGGTGACAACCACTTTTACACAGGCATTAACACACCAATGAAAGCCGACGCGTTTGTAATGAGCGATGCCGATAAAAAGAAAAAAATAGAATTCCATTTCAGACAAATAATGGAAACCCTTGGTTTGGATTTGAACGACGACAGCCTCAGAGGCACGCCCGAACGTGTGGCAAAAATGTATGTGGATGAAATTTTCAGCGGATTAAATCCGGACGCTAAACCTAAAATTGCCCTGTTCAACAACACCTATAAATACAATCAGATGCTGGTTGAAAAAAACATTACCTTTTACAGCAACTGCGAGCACCACTTTGTTCCCATCTTCGGAAAGGCTCACGTGGCCTACATTTCGGCCGGTAAAGTAATTGGGCTTTCGAAACTAAACCGCATTGTGGATTACTTTGCGCGCAGGCCACAGGTGCAGGAACGGCTTACCATGCAAATTGCGCGGGAACTTCAAAGTATTCTTGAAACTGAATCGGTGGCAGTGCTTATTGATGCCAAACACTTGTGCGTTTCCTCACGTGGTATTAAAGATTCGGGCTCGGCTACAGTTACCTCCTTTTATGGCGGACAATTTGAGTCGCCCGAATGCAAAGCAGAATTTTTAAAATACCTTGGTTTGCAAACTACCTTCAATGATTAATCCTATTGATAAAGACAAAGTGTCCGAAGCCCCCGGACTTTTAAGCTACCCACATACCATTGGCAGTGTGGTGGTAAAGCCCGAGGATGTTGGTAAAATTACCTCAAGGGCCCTTTCTGCCATGCACGAACAAACTACGCGACAACTCAATCAGATTCAAAAACAGGTGGAACTTTTGGCCATGCAGGCGCGCGCCATACGCGAACGGATGGATATAAGCGAAAAGATATACACTGCCAGAATACCCTTTGAGCCCTTTATTGGCCACAGTTATCACCTTTATGTAAAAGATGGCGAATACGTGATGATGATGATAGGTCCCGACGAATGGGGGAAAAAATTTAACCCCAACCTGGAGTTCATTGCCACAGTTAAATTACTCAGCGATCACACCTGGGAAATTGAGTCGGGTGACATAAATCAGTAAATAAAAAACCAATTTATTTAAAACATAATTTTGGTTAACTATTTTGTTTACTTTTGATGCCATAAAACTTAAACAAATGAAATCCTACCAAATTGCAGAGCTTGAACAATTATCAGGAATTAAGGCCCACACCATACGCATTTGGGAAAAACGCTACAATCTGATAGAACCCAACCGAACCGAAACCAACATCCGATCATACAACGACCAACAGGTTCGTAAACTCCTGAATGTTTCCACCCTGCTGGCCAACGGCATGAAGATTTCCAAAATTGCGGCATTAAAGGAAAATGACCTTCTGAAAAAAATTTCTGAACTGCAAAAAGAGCCGGATGGCGACAGCATGTCGGTTTCCTTTATCAATGAACTTACTGCCTCCATGTTAAACTTCGACGAACCTGCCTTTGAAAAAACCTTTTCAGCCGCAGTAACCCGCTTTGGCATGTTTGAAGCCATGATCCGGGTATTTTACCCCTTTCTTCACAAAATTGGCATGATGTGGGCCGTTGAAAGTGCCATGCCCGTGCAGGAACATTTTGCCTCCTGCATTATTCGACGCAAACTGATGGCTGCTACTGACGGACTGCCTGCTGCCACCAAAAAAAATAAGAAATTTGTACTTATGCTTCCACCTGATGAGTGGCACGAAACCGGTTTGTTATTTTCTAACTACATCATTCGAGCCAAAGGCTACGAAACCATTTACCTTGGTCAGGATGTGCCATACGAAAACATTGCCCTTGTAATAAAGCTCTGTAAACCCAGTCATGTGCTTTCCTTTTTTATTGCACGCAAAACAGAAGATGAATTAAAACACATGCGAAAAAAACTTTCTGTTCCTAAAGACACTCACCTGCTGGTGGCCGGTAGTGCCGATTGCGTGAATGTTATTCGCCCTGAAAAAAACACCACAGTGCTTAATTCACCCACCGATTTGTTAAATTTTCTCTAAATACTTGCTTTATCAGTTTTGTTTAATATTTTTGTGTAAACATTAAACAAATTAAATGAGCAACGTACACATTATTGGCAGCGGTTATTCGGGTTTGGCTGCCGCCTGTTTTTCGGCTCAGCAAGGACACCGCACTGTGGTTTTCGAAAAAAACAGCAGCACCGGCGGGCGTTCCAGGCACTTCACCGAACAGGGCTTTATGTACGACATGGGACCAAGTTGGTACTGGATGCCCGATATTTTTGAGAGTTTTTTTAATCAATTTGGCAAATCCGCTTCCGATTATTACACACTTGTAAAAACAAAACCAGCGTTCCAGATATTTTTTAGCAACAGCGAGCCTTTGCAGGTGCCAAACGAACTGGAAGACATTTACGAAGTATTCGAAAAAATAGAAAAGGGTAGTGCCGATAAACTCAAAAAATTTCTGAAAGAAGGCGAGTACAAATACAAGGTGGCCATGGATCAGCTAATTTACAAGCCTGCTTTGTCATGGGGCGAATACGCCCGCTACGATGTAATTAAGGGCGCGCTTCAAACCCACATTTTTAAATCGATGAGCAGTTACGTAAGGAGTTTTTTTAAGGACGAACGCCTCATTGCTCTGATGGAATTTCCTGTTTTATTTTTAGGTGCAATGCCTTAACAAATTCCGGCACTCTACAGCTTAATGAATTACGCCGCTTTTACCCTTGGCACCTGGTACCCTATGGGCGGCATGTACAAGGTAACCGAAGCCATGCAGCAACTGGCACAGGAATTGGGTGTTGAATTTCATACCGGTATGGAAGTAAACAAACTCATTGTGAGCGACAAAAAAGTGATTGAACTTTCTACTTCGAAAGGACTTTATACGCCTGACGCCGTTATTGCCACAGGCGATTACCATCACATTGAACAGAATTTACTTTCCGAAGAACACCGCAATTACAACGAAAATTATTGGGACAAAAAAACACTGGCACCATCGTGTTTGATATTTTACATTGGCGTGAATAAAAGGGTTGAAAAATTACATCACCACAATTTATTTTTTGATGCCGACTTTAAAAAACACGCCGAAGAAATTTATGAAACACCAAAATGGCCCGAAGATCCATTGTTCTATGTTTGCTGTCCTTCTAAAACCGACAACACCGTGGCTCCTGCGGGTATGGAAAATCTTTTTGTGCTCATCCCTCTGGCAGCAGGTTTAAATGATACAGAAGAGCATAGAGCAAAATGGTTTAATAAAATAATGACACGTTTGGAAAAAACCTGTGGCCATTCCATCAAAGAACACATTGTGCTGAATAAAAGTTATTGTGTAAACGATTTCGTAAAAGATTACCATGCTTATAAAGGAAATGCCTATGGCTTGGCCAACACACTGGCACAAACCGCAGTTCTGAAACCAAGTATGCGCAGTAAAAAAGTGAACAATCTTTTTTTTGCCGGTCAGTTAACAGTTCCAGGTCCCGGAGTGCCACCTGCCCTTATTTCGGGACAGATAGCCGCCAGTGAAATGAGTAAATACTTAAAACAACAAAAACATTCATTAAAAAAAATTCCTGTTTAACATGAAAGAGTTATTCGATAATGTGTCGGCCAGTGCCAGCCGCATCACCACTAAAACCTACAGCACAAGCTTTTCGTTAGGTATTTATTGTCTTAACAAACGATTTCATCGGGCCATTTATAACATTTATGGCTTTGTGCGTTTTGCCGATGAAATTGTGGATAGTTTCCATGATTATGACAAAGCCATGCTGTTAAAGGAGTTTCGTGAAGAAACCTACAAGGCTATTGAACGAAAAATAAGTTTAAACCCCATCTTGAATAGTTTTCAGGAAGTGGTGAATGCCTACAACATTGAACGTGAATTGGTGGATTGCTTTTTAGACAGCATGGAAATGGATTTGCATCAGGATTTTCACGACACCCAATCCTATAACAAATACATTTTAGGTTCGGCCGAAGTAGTGGGTTTAATGTGTCTGCGTGTTTTTACCGAAGGAAATGAAAACCATTATCAGGAATTGAAACCAGCTGCTATGAAGCTGGGCTCTGCGTTTCAGAAAGTGAACTTTTTGCGTGATCTTAAAAACGACTATGAATCGTTAGGCCGTACTTACTTTCCTCAGTTAAACATGAAAAATTTTAGTGCCGCCGACAAACAATTGGTTGAAAAGGAAATAGAAATGGAATTTGAGGAGGCGCTGGCCGGAATCAAAACCCTGCCATCGTCATCGCGCTTTGGTGTTTACGTGGCGTATGTTTATTACAAAAGTCTGTTTAACAAAATTAAAGCAGTGCCTCCGGGGCGAATTTTAATGGAACGTGTAAGGGTTCCTAATAGCGAAAAATTCAGTTTGCTGCTTTCATCTTATTTTAAACATACATTGAGAATGATCTGAACTTTTCTGTTTAAACGTAAATCTTAATGTTAGCATCTCTTCCAACTATCACCAATTAATTTTCCATGAAAAGCCTGTTCATTTCTTTCATTCTTTTGTTTTCATTGCCCGACACGGATATTCCTGTTTACCGTGATTTACTGGCCCGTTCGGCAAACAATGCTGAAACAGCCCAGTTCTTCTTTAATAAAACCAAAAGCATTGAATTGTCTGAAAAGCCCGTTTTACGTGGCTACAAGGCAATGGCTTCGTTTATTATGTGCAAGCACGCCGTCAATCCCTTCACCAAATTAAACTATTTTAATAAAGGTAAAAAAGAACTGGATGCCGCCATATTTGCCGAATCCGGAAATATTGAATTGTTGTTTTTAAGGTTTGCCACACAATGCCATGTTCCTGTTTTTCTGAACTATAGTTCAAACATGGAATCTGACAAAAAAATGCTCCTTAACTATTTGGCGAATAAAAGTTTAAAAGATGACAACGATTTACGAATTAAAATCACCAAATTTATGCTCGAATGCAAGCACTGTACTGCTGCGGAGAAAAAAATAATTCAATCTAATTAAATTTACAAAATGCCTGTTTTCATTACTTTACTAACCTTTCTGCTAATGGAGTGCGTTACCTGGCTCACCCACAAATACGTGATGCACGGTTGGTTATGGGTGCTACACGACGATCATCACAACAAAAATCCGAACGAAGTATTGGAAAAAAACGATTCCTTTTTTATCATTTTTGCCATTCCGTCCATTCTGCTTTTTGCTGCAGGTACTTACCTTCCCGGTTACGGGAATTACTTATTTGTGGGGCTTGGCATATTACTCTATGGTATCGCCTATTTTTTGGTTCACGAAATTTTTATTCACCAACGTATAAAACTATTCACCCGGAGCAATAATTTTTATTTGCGGGCCTTGCGTAAGGCGCATAAAATCCACCACAAACATTTGGGCAAGGAAGATGGTGAATGCTTTGGCATGCTTTGGGTACCTACAAAATATTTTAAAGACGAGTTGAGGAAAAAATAGTTTGAACACGCATTTCACATACTTCTGGGTTGATTTACTGAGCTTTATTTTTCCTTTTCTTTTTTCCTTTCATCCGGCTTTTAAATTCTACCAACACTGGCGCGCCATCTTGTTATCTTTAATTGTACCGGCATTGTTCTTTATTACCTGGGATGTTATTTACACACAGCTTAACGTTTGGTGGTTTAACCCCGAATACACGCTTCAGCCACGATTTATCAATCTGCCTTTTGAAGAACTGTTTTTCTTTATTTGCATTCCTTACGCTTGCCTTTTCACTTTTTATTGTGTGAAATTATATTTTGGTTCAGCGCTCGCAAACTGCCTTAACACCAAATACGTTGTGGGTTTTGTTGTTTTATTATTGGTGGTGGCGCTATTCTATTTAAACAGAATTTACACCTCCGTTACTTTCATATTTTTAGCGGCATTTATCACGTTCTTACTGATAAAGAAAGTGAAATATTTAGGCATTTTTTTTGTCAGCTTCATTTTGATTCTTCCGTTTTTCTTTGTCACAAATGGAATTTTGACCGGAAGTTTTATTGAGCAGGCAGTGGTAAATTACAATCCAAATTACCACATTGGCTTTCGCATTTTCACAATTCCGGTTGAAGACGTTTTTTATGGGGCTTTGCTGCTTCTGATGAATGTGAGCATTTTTGAATTCCGAATGCAAAAACATTCCATTTATATTTCTAATTAAATCCACCTTAACTTTTTAACCCTTCACCTCAATTGTTGGGTTTCGGTAATGAATTTAATCCCGATTTGGAAACAGACCTTTTTTTAGCTGATAATATTTTATACTTTTAAATTAAAATCGATAATCCAGATGAAAAAAATCAGTTTAAACATTGTCATGGCCATTTTAGGCGTGAGTTCTGCGTTCGGCCAAACAACTGCACCCGAAGTCACCACTTGGGTGCGCAACACCACAGGAGCCACCGGCTATGGCGGCCTGCCATCCAATGTTCAGGTAGTTCAGTATTCTTCAAGCCAGGTGTATGTGAGCTGTAGCTGCATCCCGGGATATAACATCGGTCCCTGGACAGCGAATCCGAATTTACCCACCAATCAAAATCTGGTGCATAAAATAAGCCGTAATCCAACGCAAAACACCGGCGCGGCCATATACACAGGATTGGGCAGCATTGGTTTGTGGAGCAATGGTGTTGTAATTTTTAATCCAAAAGACGGGTATTTCTGGAACAATACAGCCTCTACTTTTTCGCAGGGAGTTACCACTACCGGCTGGAACCGCAATGCCAAATACTATGAGGGCATTAGCTTTGATGCCTGTCTGGGACATCCGGCTCCAAATGGCGCTTATCACAATCACGTTAATCCTACCTGCTTATACAGCACTTCCAATACTGCTGTGCATTCGCCTATTATTGGTTATGCCTTTGATGGTTATCCGGTATATGGTGCTTATGCTTACACGGGCACAAACGGAACGGGTGCCATTAAACGCATGACACCAAGTTATCAATTGGCTGCGGCCACCGGATCGGTTTTAACAGGTGCCAATGGCGCCACACCAGCGAGCTCATCCACTGCAAGTACCACACGACTAAGCGGACCACCGGTAAACAGCACTTACCCATTGGGTAGCATGTGCGAAGATTATATTTACATTCCCGGCTCAGGAGATTTAGACGATCACAATGGTAGGTTTTGCATCACTCCCGAATACCCGGTGGCACCTATGCCTACTTTGTAACCATTGATGCAAGCGGCACTCCGCTCTATCCCTTTGTAATCGGCCCAACCTATTATGGCACTGTTCAGTCAGGCAATACTGGTCCAACTGGCGGTCACGTAGTTATTTCTGAAGCCACCACCGTTTATACCGGCCCCACTGTAACCACCTCTATTGCTGGTGTGGAACAGGAAATTAAATTTAATGTGGTGCCTAATCCAAGCAGTGATTATGTGTTTATTTACATGGACAATGAAAGCAAAAACAATGTAAAAATGAACCTGTTTAATGAAGAAGGCAAACTCATTAAAACAATTGATTTTATGCAACCAAGCGTGGCCTACACACTCGACATGACGCAATATGCCGCGGGCACTTATGTGCTAGTGATGGAAAGCGCCACACAGCGACGCACTCAAAAAATAATTAAAACGCAATAACAACGGTTAATTGAAAAAAGCCGTTCTATATTTTACCGGAGGCATAGCTGTTTTAATAACGGCTATGTCTTTTTCTTTTAAGGAAACGCCTAAAACAACCGTTCATATTGCGATAAAACATATGGTGGCTAACCAGTTATTGGTGCTGGATAGTGGGCGCTACACCAACGAATTGCAACAGGCTTACACCCTTAGTAAACTAAAATATTATTTAGGAAAATTTACTTTACTTAACTCAAATGGGACAGAAAGTAAGGTTGATGCCTATTTTTTGGTGGATGAAGAAAATTCCGAATCAAAAACTCTGCAATTGGATGGCATTGCTTTGGGTGAATACACAGGCATGGAATTTATATTGGGCGTTGACAGCCTGAATAATTGCAGTGGTGCACAATCCGGCGCCCTCGACCCCGTTAATGCCATGTTCTGGACCTGGAACACGGGCTATATCTTTCTGAAACTCGAAGGTCATGCCGCCGCTTCAACCTCACCCGCTCACCTCTTCGAATACCACATTGGCGGCTATAAACAGCCACAAAATTCCGTTAGGCACTTTCGCTTTAAATTTAAAAAGCCACTCATTGTTTCATCCAATCAAAAAAACATTCTGCAATTAGTTGCCGACGTGTCAGAAATATTAAAAACCCCGAATACCATCGATTTTTCAAAGCTTTCATCGGTAACCGACCTAAAAAACGCCAATACCATTGCCGATAATTATGCCGATATGTTTACAGTGACAGCGCCGTTACAATGAAAACCAAATTTAAAGCCTTTCATCTGATTGTTGTTGTATTGTCGCTGTGTTTGGGCTTCGCGTTTCAAACACCTTTTTTGAAAATTGAAGACAAAGATGTGGCCTTAGTTTTACCACCGCATTTTCCCAAACCAATTTACAAGTTCAAACAAAATGTGCCAAATGCCAATGTGTTTGTTTTGGGCCGCAAACTTTTTTACGACGACCTTCTTTCAAAAGACAATACGGTAAACTGCGGTACTTGTCACCAGCGGATTGCAGCCTTTGCGCACATCGACCACGCTCTGAGTCATGGCATTTATGCCAAAATAGGCACCCGCAATGTGCCTGCCCTTCAAAATCTGATTTGGAAAGATGCCTTCATGTGGGATGGCAGGGTGAACGATTTGGAATCGCAGCCAGTTAACCCCATTACCAATCCCATCGAAATGGATGAAACCATGCCTTCGGTAATTGGCAAGCTAAAAAAAAGTGCAGCATACAAAACCTTATTTTTTAAAGCCTTTCAGGATTGTGTGATTACACAAGACCGGATTTTAAAATCACTGGCACAATTTACCGGTTTAATGATAAGTGCCAACTCACGCTACGATAAGTATTTGATAGAAAAAGACTCATTCAATATATCTGAAAAAAAGGGATTGGCCTTGTTCCGCCAAAAATGTGCTGTCTGCCACAAAGAACCTTTGTTTACCGATAATTCCTACAAAAATAATGGCATTGTACCCGACACGGCTTTAAAAGATACCGGACGCGAAAAAATTACCGGCAAAAAAAACGACCGCTTCAAATTTAAAGTGCCGGGCTTACGAAACATTGAAATGACCTATCCCTACATGCACGACGGCCGTTTTAGAAATCTGCAGGCCGTGTTGGCGCATTATGGTAATCCCAATAATTTTAATTCAGAATCCGATGCCGCATTAAAAAAAATAGGCCTTCTAAGTCCTGAAGAAAAAAAAGACATTATTGCCTTTTTAAAAACCCTCACCGACAAATCGTTTTTATACGACCGCCGTTTTGTAGATCCGGGGATGGGAAATTGAAGGTGATTATTAAAATTAAACCCTTCTGCCATTTTTTAAAACAAGCCTTCGGTAGGCGAAACTTTCCGGAATTTTTAACGCACATCGCGTTTTTATAAATCCGGATGGCATCTGTTATTTCAATTTATGTAAACACGTTAAAATTGGCCGAAATTAGTAGATTTAATAAGGCTTTTAGGGCGATGTTTATGGAAATAATTTCAAGCCTACCTGTGAACTTTCACAGGTAAAAAAACTGGTAGTTTTCACAGGTGTTTTTTAATTGGAAATGTTTTATGTTTGGTTACGAGAATAAATTTTAATACCATGAAAATTAAATACCTGATAGTAGCCCTTATTTGTTCATTTATATTAGTTGGTTGTGGTCCCACTGAAAGTGAAATTGCCGACATCGCTTTGTTGCAACACGATAGCTTGGCCAGCCTCAATCAAAAAGAACTGGCCATGGAAATGATGGCCGACTCGATGATGGCAAAAGAAGAAATTGAATCGGCCAACCGCGAATTTTTAAACGACCATCTTTCACAATTAAAAGATGAATTCGAACGGTCGGAGCAACTCATAGAATCGCTTGCCCACCAAAAAGGCAAAGCAGCTCTTCAACAAAAATCACTACTCGAAAAAAAACTCGATTTGCTTCAACTTCAAATAGCAGAAATTGAAGGTGAAATAAAATAAACTTCAAACAATCTTCTTCTTCAAAAACCTGCTTACCACAACAATTGAGGCATTTACCTCATTTGTTTAGTCATTACAGCTTTTGTAGGTAATTTTGTTTCAGGTTGACCGTTATTCATTAAACTAAAAATTGTAAACTATGAACAAATCATTTTTCTATCTGACCGCCGGCTTGTCGCTGATACTGGCAACGGCCTGTCAAAAAAACAGCAATGTAACACCCGACCCAGTTACAGAAACTATTGAGGTGAGCATAAACGCCAACGAAACGTATCAATACGCTTTGCCTTCAACCGGCGACAACACTTCATTTAATGTAGATGTGGCCAGTGCCCGTTCGGCAACAAGCAGCATTGTTTCTGATGCAAATGGCAGCACATTTAACTATACACCGGTAACCAACTCAACAGGCACAGATGTTGTGGTAATTACTACAGTACCCACACAAGGGCCGGGCGCCGGATGCGGACATCACCACCACCATCCCGACAGTCTTAAAACAGGCGGCAATGGAGGTTCATGCGCTGGCAATGGCGGTGGAAAACATCATCACAAACATCGCCATAAAGGTAAATGCAGCAATACCGGTGAAGGTAAACACACCATTACCTTTAACATTACTGTTAACGGCACTCAGAACTAATTTTCTTTTGATTTTTATTAGCCCTTTCCGAATGCGTTTTCGGAAAGGGTTTTTTATTTTCTGTGCTTTTACACAAAATGATACCAGGGTAATAAAAAAGAACAGGATTTAAGAAAAAGATTTTATGCCAATTCAAGTATTACTTTTGCTTTTACCGAATTAGAAATCAAACAGGTCTTTTCCGATTTTTCTAAAATGCGGTTGGCTCTTTCGCGGTCGGCTTCGTTGGCCAATACCAATACGGGTTTTAAGGTCACCTCGGTCATCAGGTATTTTCCTTCCACTTGTTCCAGTTTACCGGAAGCATCGCATCTAAATTCTTTAAACTCCAGTTTAGAATTTTCGGCTACTGCTAAAAAGGTGGTCATAAAACAGGAATTGATGGCAGCAGTAAATAAATGTTCGGGCGACCAAATTCCCTCCATACCTTTAGGAAACTGTGGCGGTGTGGCCACTTCAATTTTATCCTTGAGTTCGGGCGAAGATATTTCACCCTTCCTGGCGCTGAGCCAGGTAAGATTAACCTGATAGTTGTGCATAATTATTGGTATTGATTGAAAAGCTTTACCAGTTCGTAAGCGGGCACTACACCCGATTGACGCCAAACCGGCTTACCTTGTTTAAACATAATAAGTGTTGGAACGCTTTGCACACGATACGCTGCTGCAGCCTGTTGGTTCTTATCCACATCCACCTTAATGATGGTTGCTTTATCGCCCAACTGCTGTTTAGTATCTTTTAGAATAGGAGCCATGGTTTTACAGGGGCCACACCACTCGGCAAAAAAATCCACCAACACAGGCTTATCGGTATTTATGAGCGTATTAAAATCCATTTTTACTGTACTTCATTGTTTAATTGTATCCATGGTCCGGCATTAATCACATGGGTAAAGCCATGCATTTCGAGTAAAGTTTTAGCCGAAGCACTTCTGAATCCGTTGGCACAACAAAGTACCATGGTTTTACTTCTGTCTAACTCGTCGAGCTTATAGGGCAATTCTTCAAACGGAATATTAATGCTTTTGTTGATGTGCCCAAGCATGTATTCGCCATGCGATCTCACATCAATTATTTTTCCACCGTTTTTCAAAACATCTTTATAATTAATACTCACAGTTAAGTGAAGCAATTCTTTTACAGCGTTATTCATAGTCACAACTTTGTAACCTAAAGTTCCACGGTATTTTTAATTAATCGCATGACCTTTGTCAGTGTTTGGAACTGATGTTACACCCGGCTATTTGCCTGATTGTGTTGGACTTTGTGGATTAACATCGCACGAATTACCAACACAGGCCGCGCAACGGTTAAGTATTGCATGAAAGAATAAAAACACGCCACCCAAAGCCAGAAAGGTATCGCCCCGCTGAAGACCAACTACTATAAAAAGTATAGCAAAGGCCAATCGCGTTGTGCGCCAGAGGGTCCAGTTTTTGAGCAACAAATTTTTCATGTTATATTTTTCCGTTTAAACTCATCCAGCCACCGCCATTGTGCACTTCGGCATAACCCATTGATTTTAATGTGGCCTTGGCCGAAGCGCTGCGCATACCACTGGCACAGCAAGTGATAATCACATCTTCCTTTTTTAGTTTTTTTACTCCCGACGATAGTTCGTTGAGTGGAATGTTGATGCTGCCTCTTACATGGCCCGATGAGTATTCGCCGCGGGTTCTTACATCTACAATTTTGGCACCCTTGGCCACTAATTCTTTATAATCCACCTTCGGCCCGAAGCCCAGCATATTTTTAAGCGCGTTTATCATTGTTTGGTTGTGTTTGTTTGATTTAATGTTGAATAATCTTTACTGTATTTATAAAAGAAGTTGAGCCAGATGAGTCTTGACCAACGTAGCGTGAGTGGACTCAGCACTATTAATGAAGCCGCCATGGTTAATGCGAAGGTGAGTGTTTCCATGTTTTTAAGAAGGGTGAGGTACAACAGGTACCAAACAATAAACCAACCCGAAGTGAGTGCATAAGACACATACATGGCTCCGTAAAAAAAGCTGGGTTCCTTTTGGTATTTAAGCGAACAATGGCTGCAGGTTTCGTGGAGATGAAACATTTTGGAAAGCATGTAAGGGTTGGCTTCTTTAAAAACCTTGCCCTGGTGGCAACGCGGGCACCGGTTAAACAGAGTGGAAATCAAGATGTTAATAATCCGCATGATTATTTTTTAATTATACCTGTTATTAAATATCCTAAAAACGCAAAATAAGGCACACTTACTAAAGGGTTGGAAGCAATCATGCACGACCCATTGGCGCAACCAATAAAATAATAATACAAAAACCCGGCTATGCCGCCAAGCATGGTACCTATTAGTTTAATTTTGTGCTTTATTACGAAATTCAGAATCATGGTACAAAGTAAAAAATACTATTTTTCTATTAAAGTGACTAATGTTACACAAGCCTTATTTTAACGAAATTTTATTTCTGTGTAACTCTATGAGCCCTTCTTTTTCGAGTTGTTTCAATAAGCGCGATACCACTTCGCGGGAAGTGCCCAGTTCGGAAGCTATTTGCTGATGGGTGGTTAATATGTCGTTGGAATGATTGTTGGAGGCCTTTTTTCGCAGCCAACTCAACACTCTTTCGTCTGTTTTTTGAAAAGCCATTTCGTCCACAATTTCAATGAGCTCTTCAAAGCGCTTGTGGTACAAAAACAAAATAAAATCAATCCAGTCGGGATACTTGCGAATCCATTCACCTACTTTATTTACAGGAAACATCAGTATTTCGGTATCTTCTTCGGCAATGGCTTTAACCAGGCTGGTGCCATTGTGTAATCCCCCAAACAACGACATGATGCAGCTCTCACCTGGATTGATGTAATACAGTAAAATTTCGCGGCCATCGGCTTCTTCGCGCATCACCTTTAAACTGCCGCTGATAACAATGGGAATGGCGCGGATGTTGGTATTTTCCTTCAAGATAATGTCACCGGGCTTAAACAGTCGGAGGGTTCCGCTATCCTGTAATTCCCGGCGCAATTCGTTGGATAAGGCAGGGATAAGGTCTTTGGAAATTGAAACGGACATGTGCATTTGTTTTTAGATACCTGCAATTTACAGGTTTTTAAATTTAAAAAACAGGTTTACACGGTATTACTTTTTAATGGCAGGCTTAATACTGTCAAACAAAAGTGCTTCTAAAAAGCGCAGGAGTTTTTTATCATCTTTTTCCATGCCAAAATCGGTTAAGGAGGGCAGGTGGTGCATGAAATATTTTTGTGAGTGGGCTGTTTCGAGGAGCGTGGAAGCCAGTGAATGGGCGAATTTGTATTTGGGATTGTATTCGAGTATGGCGGCTGCAAAGCGGCCACACAAATCTTTATAAGGTTTAAAAAGCCGGTCACGGTTATCAAGGTTTACATGTTTGGTCATGTAAGCTTTGGCTCCTTCGCTCATCACCAAATCGTAGGTGAGGCGTTCGGTAATAAAATCAGAACCGGATTTTTCGGTTGCAGGAGCCGCCAGTAATTCGAGAATTTTGCGAAGTCTTAATTCCGGTTCTTTAATGTTATTGGTATAAAACACCATTTTTTGTTCGAGATAACTCCAGTGCCATGCCATCAGATAGGTAAGTAGCCGGTGCTTGTTCTCGAAATAACGGTAAATACTGGCTTCGGTTGTATCTATCTGAATGGCCAGTTTTTTAAAGGTAAAATCCTCAAAGCCGAGCTTAATAATGAGTTCAAGGCCCTGCTTTACTATTTTTTTACCCAGCACCGACAATTCGGGGTCGCGCAGGTAAAGCTTTTCATTCATTCTTATTCTAAAATCCACTTCCATTTCTGATCATTCAGATTTAAAGTACAAATATACTAAATAAAATTATAACATTTATTAATAATAGCAATACTATCATTTTAGATTTATTTACTAACTTTGGAAAAAATTAGTATGATCAACGTTTACATCTACCTAAACAGTGGCGAGGACGCCGAAAAGTTGACCGAACAACTGCTCACCAGGCGTTTAGCAGCCCACGCGTCTATTGACCGCGACAACAATTCCATGCAGGTAATAAATGGTGGGGTGAAAAAACAATTGCAGTTTGTAATTACTGCGCAAACGCGTGCATTGTTATTTAACACCATTGTTGACTTTGTGAATGCCAATCATCCCGGCGACATTAAAATATATTCCTTACCAATTACTCAGTGCAACGAAGGTTTTTCAAACTTTATTCGCGAACAAACCATCCAACAACTATGAAATCTTTCAGAAAATTACTGCAGCTTTTAAGTGCAGAAAAAAACAACATCACGCACATATACATACTGGCCATGTTGCAGGGTGCCTTTTATTTGCTGGTGCCATTGGGCATTCAGGCCATTATCTCCTACACAATGGCCGGACAAATGTCTGCCTCACTGCTTTTACTTAGTCTACTAACGGTAACAGTGGTTCTGTTTATCGGCTTGTTTCAGCTCTGGCAAATGCGCATCAACGAAACTGTGCAACAAAACCTTCTGGTAAATGTGGGTATTCGTTTCGCAGCTAAAATAAAGGTGTTGCATCCTCAATTGCATTTAACGGATTATCTGCCTTCAAAAATCAATCAGTTTTTCGATGTGTTAACCTTGCAAAAAGGCCTTTCAAAAATATTGCTTGATGTTTCTTTTGCCATCATCAGTATCTTTTTTGGATTAATCATTTTATCGGCTTACAGCACTTTGTTTCTGGTTTTTACCTTGTTAATCATTTCGTCTTTTTACATAATTATTCGTTACCATGGAAAAAACTCCATGGAAAAAAGTATGGACGAATCGAAGAGCAAGTACCAGTTTGTGGATTGGCTCCAGTCTTTCTATGTACAAGCAAAGAATCAGGATGCACCCTTAACCATAGCTAAAGCCATAAGCGAAACCGACGATACTTTAAGCGATTACATAGAGAAGAAAACCGGTTTCTTTAACACGCTTGATTTGCAATACCGAAGCATTTTAGCTTTTAAGATACTGTTTACCGGAGTTCTTTTGTTCACCGGCATTATAATGGTTCAGCAGGGCGCTCTTAATATTGGTCAATTTGTTGCCGCCGAAATACTCGTTATTTTGGTAATAAATTCGGTGGAGAAACTTGTATTAGGTTTGCGCACAGTTTACGAGGTACTCACCTCTACCGAAAAATTATTTCAGGTTTTTGAATTGGATGAGGTTGAGGATTCTGAAAAAATGAAAGCTGAGTTTAAACTACTGGAGAAACAAATTGATGGTAAAATTTACAACCATAACTACACCAGCAAAACCAAACAACTCATTTATTCACTGGTGCTTGTTTCGGTGGTGGTGTTGTTTTTACCGTGGACACAAACAGTTTATGGCACCGGAAAACTAAGCACGTTGAATCCGGAGCATCGCCCTCAAACCGTGCCATCGCGCATTTCAGGACGGATTGAAAAATGGTATGTGAACGAAGGTCAACTCGTTAAGAAGGGCGATACCATTGCTTATATTTCAGAAATAAAAGAAGATTATTTTGATCCGCAATTAATTGAAAGAACACAAAGCCGTGTAAAGGCCAAACAATCGTCGCTTAAGTCCTACGAAAGCAAAATTAATTCCATTAACACACAAATTGGCGCGCTTAACAACAGTCTGATATTGAAAACAAGTTCGGCACAAAATAAAATAAAGCAGGCTTATAATAAACTGGCTTCAGATAGCATTGATTATACAAACAGCGCTAATCTTTACAAAATTGCGGAAGAACAATTTAAGCGTTTTGAAGAATTATTGGCAAAGGGACTGGTTTCTAAAACAGAATTCGAAAACCGCAAAGCCAAGGTACAGGATCAGTTGGCCAAAAAAATGACTTCGGAAAACAAATGGATGAATGCCAAAACAGAATTGTTTAACGACTACATTGATTTGAATAACATTAAACAGGAATACAACGAGAAAATAATGAAATCTGAATCCGACAAATTTTCAGCATTGTCGGCGCTATACGAGGAAGAGGCCAACCTCACCCGTATTCAGAACCAGCTTTCGAATTACAGCATACGCAACGCGTTTTATTATGTTACCGCCCCACAAGAAGGTTACATTACCAAATCATACATTCAAGGTGTTGGCGAGATTGTAAAAGACGGCACACCTTTGGTAAGTATTGTGCCAAAAAACAATACCTTATCTGTTGAGTTTTATGTTGAACCCATGAATATTCCGCTGATACATAGCGGACAAGACGTGCAACTTACTTTCGATGGTTGGCCCGCGTTTGTGTTCAGGGGATGGCCGGGTGTAAGTTTTGGCACTTACCGTGCGAAAATTGTGGCCATTGATAAGGTAATTTCTGAAAATGGAAAATTCAGAGTTCTGGCAATTAACACCAACAACGAGTGGCCCAAAGCGTTGCAGGTAGGCGCAGGTGTTAAAGCCTTGGTGATGTTAAACAACGTTCCGGTTATCTACGAATTGTGGCGCCAGATTAACGGTTTCCCACCTGAGTTTTACGAGTACAAACAGCCTGAAACAAAAACTAAAAAGGATGAAAAGAAATAAAATGAATTTGGTTTTAGCAGGTTTGCTTTTGATTCAGTTGGATTCAATGGCACAGGCTGTTTCTGTTCCATTGTCTTTTAACACGTTTATGGAGGGCATTAGAAAAGAACATCCTCTTTACAAAAAGGCCGAAAACATTGCCCGCATAGGTGAGCTCCGAAAAACTTCGGGGGCAGGGGCTTTCGATCCGCAGTTGGAAGCAGGCTCCAATAATAAATTTTATGAGGGTACCAATTATTACGCCATCAATAATGCGGAACTAAAGCAGGGGATTTTTGCGGGTCATAGTGTGAAGATGGGTTACGAAAACGGACTAGGCACATACATAAATGGTGAATCTAAAACACCATCATCCGGCTTGTCGTATGTGGGTCTGGAAGTGTCGTTATTACAGGGTTTTTTGATGGACAAACGCCGGTACGAAGTGCTAAAGGGTGAGGCTTATAAAAACATTTCGGAGAGTGAGCGCCTGGTGTTGCAAAACGATCTTTTGTTTGAAGCCGGGGCCATGTACATCAATTGGTTAAGGGATTTACAATTGAACAACATTCATTTGCGTTTTTTTGAAACTGCCACCAACCGTTACAAGGCTTTGGTTGAGCTTACTTCCATTGGCGAACGATCGGCCATTGATACTGTTGAAGCCAAGCTGTTATT
The DNA here is from genome assembly GCA_020846335.1 of Bacteroidia bacterium. GTDB lineage: Bacteria > Bacteroidota > Bacteroidia > B-17B0 > Aurantibacillaceae > Aurantibacillus. The sequence goes on along the minus strand of JADLED010000349.1, from coordinate 4,703 downwards.
GCAAACCAGGAACGTGGAGTTGAATTCGACTTTAGTTGAATTAAATAAATCATTGTTTCAGATGAATGGCTTTGTTTGGCGCAACGACAGCGTGGCCGCACAGCCCGGTTTTTCAACGGTTGAAAATTTAGGAGAATTGGAATTACAGGCCCTGTCGTGGTTTCTCAAATCAAAAAATGATGTGCCTCTCAACAATCCCGTGTTATTGCAATACCAAAATAAATCGGGTTTGTTGGAAGTTGAACAACGTTACCGGGCAGAATTAATTAAGCCAAAGCTTGATTTAAAATACAACCTGATTGGTTTAAACAGTGGAAAAGAATTAAATGCCGGTTTTTATAACAATAATTACAAATGGGGTCTGGGATTTTCGATGCCAATTTTACTGCGCACACCGGTTAATAATTTTAAAATTTCCAAATTAGATTTATCCAATAATAAACTCGAATTAAAAAACAAGTCGGCCGAACTGAACAATAAATTAAATGCATTAAAAAACAACCTGAGTGTTTTAGCAGGTCAGATTGAACTGGCTAAAAATACTTTGCAATTAAGTAAACAATTATTTGAATCGGAAAAAATCCGTTTCGAGAATAACGAAAGTTCGTTGTTTATTCTTAACACGCGTGAAAGCAAAATTTTAGAATCGGAAATAAAGCTTTGCGAAACTCAACACAAATTTATTTTAAACTACCTTTACTTTGTGCATCTGAAGGGTGATTTTAACTACCAATTTTAGCACTATCTTCTTACATTCCTTATTTGACGAAGGTTTCAGAGGTAATAGTAAATTCCGGAAGCAGGCAGCAATCGGCGCTGTATAGTCTTATTGCCTTCATCTTTTACTTACTAAAATAACCTTGCTTCACTCATTCAAAACGCTGCCCTGCTAAAAATTAGCGTGTGTTTACTTGTAATTTAACTTTTATTAAACGAATCGGATTAAATTTGGTTAGGCCTTACGCGGCAATTTAGCTACTGATATTTCAACCGTAAAGTACCTTAATGCTTAATATTTGTTTTATGAAACATTTTTTTACTTCCACCTTGCGTTTTTGTTGTTTGCTGCTAAGCATTTGTTTTAATTCCATCTATTTTGGACAAACCACTTTAACCTATTCCTTTACAGCCAGCACACAAACCTTTGTAGTACCAACTTGTGTATTTAATTTAAGTGTTACAATCCGTGGTGCGCAGGGAGGAAACAGCAATCAACCCGGAGGTTATGGTGCGCAGGTAAAAGGGGTGATAACAGTTACGCCGGGTCAGGTATTTTACATTTATGTTGGCGAACAAAGCACCGGCAGTTTAGGTGTGGGTGGTTACAATGGCGGCGGCAACGGTGGTGTTTCGTCATTGGCAGTAGGCAAAGGCGGTGGCGGTGCAACAGACATTCGCACAGGAGGTACTGCCCTCTCCAACCGTATTCTTGTGGCTGGTGGCGGTGGCGGTTCTTCACCTGTTCCTAATAACTCTATACCAACCGGCGGTTATGGTGGTGGTGGCAGTTCGTGTACAAGTCCACTGGGAGTTGGCGGCGGCGGCGGTTTTGGTGGCACTACAGGTGGCTCAGGCGGTTGCTCTGGAGGAACTGCGGTTAATTATGGTACCGGTGGGGCTGGTGCAGGTCTTACAAGTGGTGGCGCTCTTTCTGGACTCGGCAGTGGAGGATATGGTCAGGCCGGAAGTATTGGTCAGGGTGGCAATGGTGGCGACTATGCGGCCACCTATGGAGGCACTGTTGGCAGCACTTATGGCGGCGGCGGTGGCGGCGGTGGTTATTATGGTGGTGCCGGTGGCATGGGCGTGGGAGCTGCAACCGGGGGCGGTGGTGGCGGTTCATCGTATGCCGATAATACCTTGTTTAGCAGCGTTTCATTTTCATCTTCCAGTACTTACACCGGCGACGGTTTTGCTACAATTAGTTATAATATTAATAGTCCGTTAACATTGGCCAACCCCTCAGTGGCAGTTTGCATAGGCAATTCCTTTATCCTAAATGCAGGTGGAAGTTCCACCTATACGTGGTCAACCGGAGCCAACACCTTTTCCACATTGATAACACCAACAGTTAACACAAATTACACGGTGAGTGCCACCAACAGTTTGGGTTGCATTAGCACCGCTGTTTCAACGGTAATTGTAAATTCAACCACACCAACATTAACGGTTAATGCAAGTTCCACTCAAATTTGCCTTGGCAACACGCTGACTCTGTTGGCCGGAGGAGCCAACACCTATACCTGGTCAAATGGCATTAGCAATGGCCAGGCCTTTACGCCCACCGCCACTGCCAATTACAGTGTGAGTGCCGCCAATGCCTGTGGCATATCGTCCTCTGTTATTGCAATTAGTGTTACGGCTATTCCTGTGAGCATTGTGGCAACGGCCACTTCAGTTTGCGCCGGAAATATGGCCACACTAACCGGAGTTGCCTCTGCATCCGGCTTTAGCTGGCAGCCTTCGGGTGCTTTTTCACAAAATCTGGTTGTTACACCAACGGCAACTTCTGTTTATACTGTTACAGCTAACTCCGGTGTGTGTTATGGAAGAGCTGTGTTTACACTTAATGTTTTACCCACTCCTACACTAAGTTTATCCACAACGGCAACCAGTGCTTGCGCCGGAAATCCGGTTACCATGTCGGCTTCGGGTGCCAACAATTTTACATGGAATCCGGGAAATACTGTTGCGTCAAGTTTTGTGGTTAATCCTACTGTGACCACACAATACACTGTTACCGGAAGCAATAGTATTGGTTGCGAAAACACTCAGTTTCAAACCATTCTAGTACAGGCGCTGCCCAATGTCACCACCACATCTTCGGCCTACCTCATTTGCGGTGGAAAAAGTGCCACACTTACGGTTGGTGGCGCCAACGGCTATTTATGGAATAATGGCAGCACTGCTTCTTCTATTGTGGTGAGTCCTTCACTAAGTACAATTTACAATGTAATTGGAACGAACACTTTGAGTGGTTGTTTTAATTCCGCATCAGTGAGTGTTTCTGTATTTAACCCGCTTGTTTCGGTGAGTGGTAACACCAGTATTTGTATTGGAAATTCGGCTAGTTTGTCGGCCACTGGCGCCAATAGTTACACCTGGAGCAATGGCAGTCTGTTTCAGGGAATTACGGTGAGTCCTACTACAAACACAGTATATGTAGTTAATGCCATGTCTTACTCTTCTAATGTTGGCTGTCCACAAAACTTTTCGTTGCAGGTAACGGTTAATCCTAAACCAACTTTAACGTTATCGGCAAATCACGAAACACTTTGTTTGAACGAAATTTTAATAGTTAACGCTTTAGGTGCTCAAACTTATACCTGGAATAATTTAAGCAATAGCTCAAGTCTTAGTGTTCAACAAATACAGAATGGACAATTTACCTACAGTGTTGTGGGAACAAATACGTTTGGCTGTACCAATAGTGCATCCATGGCTATTTCGGTTCAGGCATGTACTTCGTTGTTGGATTTGGAAATTGTTGATTGGTCACTTACTGTTTATCCTAATCCGGCTCACGATTACTTCACCATAGCAACAAACACAAGTGGAAACATTCGTATTATTAATGCCCTTGGTGTTTTGATAAGGGAAATTAGAACGGATGAACAAAATTACCATAAAGCTATTATTGACGGACTTGGCGCCGGACTTTATGTGATTGAATTTGAGAATTCAGGCAAAACTCTTATTAAAAGAATAGTGGTTTCTCCCTGAATTTTTTGTAGGCCCTAATGGCCCCTCAGGCCTAATCGCAAATGACTTAAAGGCCATAACGGGAATTACGGAGTAATTGAAAATAGGAACACTAAGCACTTGACAAAACGGTAAATGCTAATGATGGTGGAATTAATCTCGGAGGAGTTGAAGGTGAACGCTAGCTATATTTGGTTTTGGAATGGGAGAATAAGCAGAATAGAGAACTAACTATGGATTGGCAGATTTTCTCGAGATTAATGAGAAGGGTTGTTGTGCGTATTAAGAAATTTTATTCGAATGTATTCTTCTGAAGATGTCTTAAACAAACAGGGAATCAAGGTTTCATTCTATGATTAAATTCAAGGTTGTAGAACGACATTCCAAAATAAATTCATAACAAACAAGCGGCTATACTCTTTGCTTCTTTAAAATTTACGAGTAACTTTACTCTAACCGTATTTTCAATTCAGGAGCCATGAAAACGCTACCCACCATTTTGTTTTGCAACAGCCCGTTTAATGATGCGGATGTGGATCCGGATTATCAAGAAGAATACGATGCCGCCAAAAAAAATGGCTTTAACACAGCGCTTATTAGTTACGAAAATTTAATTCTGCCCACTAATAATCAACAAGTCGCAAAAAAACTATTTGCCGCTGAACAGGCTACACCCATACTTTACCGTGGCTGGATGCTCACTAACGAACAATATGCACAGCTTTATAAGGAATTAAAAAGTAAAAATTACTACTTAATCAATTCGCCCGAAGAGTACCGCAATTGCCATTACCTGCCCGATAGTTTAAAATACATTCATGCAAAAACTGCCCGCACTATTTATCAAAAATTTGAGGGCGAAGACAGTATTCAGCAATTGATGAAAGAGGCCGCTGTGTTTGGTAACAATGCCATAATAATAAAAGATTACGTTAAATCAGAAAAGCACGATTGGGACACTGCCTGCTATGTGCCCGATGCATCAAATAAGGAAAAACTTT
>JADLED010000348.1 GCA_020846335.1 Bacteroidia bacterium | reverse complement strand
TTTCAATTTCGTAGAAAGAGCGGGAGTGAGCCGTTACGTGTTTACCACGGTGAAAAGTAAAACCATAGCCACGCGTGTTGGCAAATAGTTTTCCGCTCATATCGTGTTTGTAAAGTATGTTGAAATTGGTACCATTGTCCATATTACTGTTCAGGATATTTTCCTGAGCGTTGGCACCAAGACTGGTTAAGGCAAAAAACGAGGCTATTACAAAGTTTTTAATCACTCTAACAAAATTAATAAATTAGAGCATATTATCCTATTTTTGTGAAAACAAATGCCATGTTAACGAGTACAGTAAAATACACCGGTGAGTTAAGATCCGAAGCCACGCATCTGCAATCCGGTACAGTCATTATTACCGATGCGCCAAAGGATAATCATGGTAAGGGCGAGGCCTTTTCTCCCACCGATTTGGTGGCCACGGCGCTGGCAAGTTGCATGATTTCAATAATGGGCATTGTTTCAAATAAGGAAGGCCATACTCCCACCAATGGCACACTGGCCGAGGTTACCAAAGTTATGTATGCCGAGCCACGAAGAATTGGTGAAATACACGTAACGCTTACCTTTCCAAAAAATAGTTACAGCGATAAGGAACGTAAAATTTATGAAAATGCGGCACACACCTGCCCGGTGGCAAAAAGTTTGCACCCCGATATAAAGCAAGTGATTAACTTTATCTGGCCATAATTGAACTTACTAATAAATAACGTTTTACAGACTTACGAATGTTAAAAAACATTATTCAAAGTTTGTTTGCGCGCGGCATTGTTGCCGTAATTAATTTAATAGTGTTGGTTATTTCTGCCAAATATCTGGGCGTAAGTACGCGTGGCGAAATTTCTATTTTTATTCTCAACATAAGTATTGTGCAGGTAATTTGTAGTGTTTACACGGGCTACAGCATTGTACATTTTGTGCCCAAATACAGTTTTAAAAAGATGCTTCGTGATGGTGTGGTGTTTACTTTGATTTTTGCATTGTTGAGCAACCTAATCATCAACTTTTTAGAAAAACAATTGTCGGGTTATGAGTGGGTGGCCTACCTGGTATCGGTGTTGGTTATCTTAAATACATTTAATTGCACACTTCTTTTGGGAAAAGAAAACATTGGCAGATACAACTTGTTAAGTATTCTTCAACCTTTGTTGTTGGTATCAGGTATTGCATTTTATACGCTGGTTATTCATAATTATACGGTTGAAGCTTACATTCACCCCTTAATTATTTCATTTGTGATTGCATTGGTGGTGTCAACACTTTCCATTTTAAAATACCTGCGAACCAGCACCGGAAATAATTATGATTTCACACAATTAATTACCGATGGGTTTTATTTTCAGGCAGGTATATTGATTTATCTTTTTAGTAGCCGCATTAGTTATTATTTGCTGCCCGACCGCGCCACGGTGGGTTTGTATTCATCGGCGGTGGTGCTTACGGAGTCGGTGCTGCTCATTGCGAATGGTGTTGCACCTGTGCTGATTTCGAAGGTGGCCAATTCCGAAAATAAAAATCAAAACGCTGTTACCGGATTAACCTTTGCCAAACTCAGTTTGTTGTTGAGTGTGTTCGGAATTTTAATTATGATGTTAATGCCCGAACGATTTTTTACCTATTTGCTTGGAAGCGGATTTGTGGGAGTAAAACCGCTCATGATGGCTTACGCTCCTTCGGTTATAGCCATGAGTTTTTTTATTCCTCTGGCCAATTTTTTTACGGCCATTGGTAAACAAAAAACAACCCTGATTTGTTATTCGACCGGTTTACTTTGCACGTTAATTGTGGCACCACTGCTAATAAAATCTTACGGGGCCACAGGGGCTGCCTACACAGCCAACCTGTCTGCTTTAATTATGACGGTGTTGATGATAATTCTGTTTTTTTATAACAACCAACTTTCGCGAAAACATATTGGAATTGGAAAAAAGGATTTTATCGCCTTAAAGCACTTATGGCAATCCAATAAAAAATTATGAGAGTACACAGGGTTTTAAAGCCACTCTTTTTCGTCGGTATAACCCTGAGGTAAATACGTTAGGTATTGTACCATGCGCGGTTTAATACCCTTGTTGGGTGTGGCACAATGTGGCAATGCCTGATGCCAGATAACAAAATCGCCGGCCTTACCGGGCACAGCCACGGGTTTAAGCAATTGCGGAGCTAAACCTCTGGGGTTAGAATTTGGTGGAAGCGTTTTAAGCCACCGCTCAATGTTGTTGTGAAAACCGGGCACACAATGAAAGGCTCCGGCATTGGCTTCACAATCGGTTAAATACAACAAACCCTGCAAACCAAATGCAATGGGCTGTTTCAGGCTAACGTCCCAATGCAGGGCATCACCCAAAAAACGATGGCCATTTTGCTCGGGAGGGTTAAAACTAACCTTGTCAATGCGCTGAAAAATATGAGTGGAGTTGTAAATTTGTTCGTAGGCTTTTTTTATTTTAGGTGATTGCCTGTTTTTGTAAAGAGTTGGATGGTTAACAAAGGTGAGCATTAGTCCGCGTTTTTCTTCATGCCCTTTGTACCATGTGTTACTATCATCTGCATCCATGTTAAGGAAATGCCAAATAGCGTTTTGTGTGTTAACACAGTCTTCAATTGCAACAGCGTTTTTAATAACAATGTAACCATTTGTATTCCAAAATTCTAAATCTTTGGAACTTAGCACATCCGGTATGGTGCTGGTGTCAATGGGTTTCAAGTCCAACCTACGGGCATTTATCCAGTTTTGAAACGTTTCAAAATCGGGTTGTTTTTCAAACAGAAAACGGAGTGTTTCCTCCATGCCAATTCCCATAGCATAAAGCGTTTCCATCTCTTTGTTCCACGAATGATTATGGGTAGAAGATGGTTTGCCTGATTCGGTTGAGCGTTCCCATAAATTTTTTAAAATACTGAAAGGCATAAAGGGTTATTTGGGTAAAAGTAAAACGTTTTTTTGAAAGTATGTTAAGTTTTTAGAGAACACCATCAATTAACAATAATCATAAAAAACCTATTTGTAAATACAGTAATTTTGGGCCATGATAAAAGTAAGAGTTGGCGGAGTACCCGAACACTTTAACCTGGCCTGGCACCTCGCAATGGAGCAAGGTTTATTTAAAAAGAACAACATTGATATAGAGTGGGTGGATGTACCGGGTGGTACCGGTGCCATGTGCAAGGCCCTGCGTGCCGGCGAACTTGATATTGCCATTGCTCTTACCGAAGGCATAGTAAAGGACATACTGGCAGGAAATCCAAGCAAGGTGGCACAGTTTTATGTGAATTCGCCGCTACGCTGGGGTATTTTTGTTAACAGTAATGGTACTATCAGTTCTGTAAATCAAATGCCCGGTAAAAAATACGCCATCAGCCGTTTTGGTTCAGGTTCTCATTTAATGGCTTATGTAAATGCCGCCAATCATAACTTCGAAATAAAGGAAGAAGATTTTGTGGTGGTGAAAGATTTGGATGGGGCCCGAAAATCGATTGCAGAAAACGGTTCGCAATTGTTTATGTGGGAAAAATACACCACCAAACCATACATTGCTACTGGAGAATTTAGAATGATTGGCGAGTGTAACACACCCTGGCCTTGTTTTGTGGTAACGGTGGCCAATAAATTTATTGAACAGCATCAGGAAACCTTGGGTAAAGTACTCGATATTATTAACCAAAGTTGTTTGGATTTAAAAAATAACCCGCAAGCTCCGGAGTTAATCATTTCGCGCTACGGGATTAACAGCGAAGATGCCGTGCAATGGTTTAAGGAACTGGAGTATGCCTGCCAACCCGAAATGGATGAAGCAGAACTCCGGTTGATATTATGGCGCCTTCATAAATTTGGAATTATTGGCCGGATTCCTGCGCTTAACGAAGTAATTTATACCCGAAACCTTGAAATAGTAGAGGGGCTTATTGTTGAATGATAAAATAATTTGTAATGCGATTTGTTAAACCTTTGCCCGGGTCGGGCTTTTATGCCGTAATATTTTCGAGCACCAAAAACGAGGATTTGGAGGGTTATGCCCAAATGGATGAAGAAACCATGAATCTGGCAGCTCAGCAACCCGGTTATTTAGGTTACGAAAGCGTGTCCACTGGCAATAAATCCATTTTTATTAGTTATTGGGAAAGCAAGACTGCCATTGAATCCTGGCGCAACAATGCCACACATAAAATGGCAAAATCCGGCGCTCAAAAATGGTATAAAAGGTACCTCTCTCAAATATGCCAGGTAGAGAGCAGTCATTTGTTTGAAAATACATTTTGATTAAACCCATAAATCATTATATTTGCTCTATGAAAACAATAGATTCGTCGAATTGGATTCATGTAACAAAACTCCACTTTAAAAACAAAACGGTGATTTCGGGTTCGCCTTTGTTAAATGGGTTACATAGACTATGATTGAATGAAGATAAAAATTTACCCGATAGCTTGCCTTGATGGCGTTTCCAACAACATTGGTCGTTTTATTAGTGGAGTGGCCCGCTGTTTACCATTCTTAAGGCTGAACAGTAAGAGCGCGTTCTTTTTAAATTTTGATTTTAAACATGTTTTATTGACCGATTTAAGACCGGTTCTTGTGCCTTTAAAGGCCAAGGCATTCAACAATTTTAACTCATAAAGCATGAATAAATTATACACTTCCAAATTATTTTATAACAATTCTCAATCTAACAGTGCTGTTGTGTTCACCGCAAGGGCATTGAACAATAACTAAATACCACATTTTCAATAAAATACAAAACTATGAAGTTCAAATTATTATTCCTCCTGCAGTTTGTGATTTTAAGTGCTCTGGCACAGTCTCCATCGCTAATTAATTATCAGGGAGCAGCCAGAAGGGCGGATGGTACAGCCATTTCAGGAAAAACGATAGCCATAAAATTTGAGTTTTTTCAGGGCACTGCCACCACTACACCGGTGTTTTCGGAGTCGCAATCGCTGCTTACGAGTAATTTGGGATTGTTTAGTACCCAAATTGGTAAAGTGTCTAACCTCAACACGGTTAACTGGCAGGGAGGAAATTTGTTCCTTCAGGTGAGTATTGATACCACTAATGGTACAAATTATGTGGCCATGGGAATGCAGCAGTTGGTAAGTGTGCCTTATGCCATGCACGCTGAATCTGTGCCATCAACCTACACAAACAACATCCTTACCATTGGTCAAAAAAGTTACACTTTAACCTCAGGTACTTCGGGCAACGCCACCATCACACCTTCCGGTATTGTCACAGTTACCTCATCTGCCAATAGTTTTACCATTGATGCACCTGCAGTTCAGTACAATCCAAATACAGGGATTCTTTCACAAGGCAATGTAACGGCAAACATTACGCCAACAATTGGTTTAACAGGAAATATACTAACAATTGGGCCTTCGAGCAATTCAATCACGCTTCCAGGATCTACAGTGCCTAACACCAGTGTAACTACCACGGGTGGTGGTGCTACGGTCACTTCTCCCGGTACCAACACTTTCAACATCAATGTTCCGGCCACCACACTCACAGGAGCAGGTTCGGCCACGGTAAGCGGGGCTTATCCCAACTTTACCATCAACACACCTGTAAGCGGCACGGTTCCTCAAACCAGTATTACCTCAACCGGAATTGGCACTGTGACTACAGCAGGCACCAACAGTTTTAACATCAACGTACCTCAAACCAATTTAGCAGGAACAGGTGCAGCAACTGTTACAGGAACTTTTCCTAACTATACCGTTAACGCACCAGCTGCCACACCTAGTACAAACTTAAGTGGGGCAGGTAGTGCGACAGTTAGTGGCGCATTCCCTAACTATACCATTACTACACCAGCAGCCATTGCGCAGCCGCAATCAACTTTAACATCAACAGGCATTGGAACAATAACCAGTGCAGGAACAAACAGCTTTGATATAAATGTGCCGCAAACCAATTTAGCAGGAACAGGCGCAGCAACTGTTACGGGTACTTTCCCTAACTATACTGTAAACGCTCCGGCCGCCACACCGACTACAAACCTTAGTGGAACAGGTGCGGCCACGGTAACAGGAACTTTTCCTAACTATACCGTTAACGCGCCAGCAGCAACAGCCACTACAAACTTAAGTGGGGCAGGTAGTGCGACAGTGAGTGGCGCATTCCCTAACTATACCATTACTAC
>JADLED010000347.1 GCA_020846335.1 Bacteroidia bacterium | reverse complement strand
TTAATACCTGGGCATAATCGTAATATACCTGAGGGTTAATGTCTCCGCCTTCTTCAATGGCACTGCGGTAGTTTACCTCGGCACTGTCGTATTGGTTAATAAAACGGTAGCTGTTGGCCAGTTTAATGCGTGCTTCCTGTTTATGTTCGGACTTCTTCCTCTTAATTTCTTTTTTGTAATAAGGGATGGCCTTGATATATTCCGATTTATCATAATAAACATCGCCCTTATCAATTTGGGAGAGTGCAGTGCCGGTAAATAGGAGTGTGAATGCTATTATGTATGTGTGTGTCTTCAGCATATATTTCTTCTAGAGAAACCTTGGATTTACCATTTTCGTTTTAGGGTTATTGGTGTTGTTTGAAAAGTCAAATCCTATCATCACCTCGTGACTGCCGCCCAGTCTTCTGGCATCCATTATGCCACTGTCGTAGGAGTAGGCTACTCTTAATTTTGGGGTAATGTAATACTGCACAAGGCCGCCCGGACCGTATCCGTTACGGTAAAAAGCACCCAGCCACAGTTTACGTTGAATGAAGAAATTCAAATTCAAATCGGCACCATAAACATTGTTTACCACCTTTACTAAAACCGTAGGTGCAAAGGTGAGGTTTTTGTTGATGATGAAAGATTTTCCAACACTGAGGTAAAGGTGGCGTTTAATTTTATAAATGTAGTTACCTGTACCCGGCACTACCGGCTCGTAGTTATAAACGTTTGGAGAGTTAAGATGGGAGGCGCTGATGCCGATAAAAAAGTCGGGTGATTTTAAAAATATACCCGAAGTAAGGTCGAGTACGCCTTTGTTTTGTGTGGTAAGCAGTTGGGCTGGCACTTCGCCCTGTTTAAAGGTAATTTCAGAGAAATTAAACTGGTAGCGGTTAAAGCCGGCATTGAGGCCAAAAGACAATTTAAGCTGGCTGTTGAGTTTAAGTATGTAGGCAAAATTTCCATAAATGGAAAACACATTGCGTGGCCCCATAATATCGCTAACTGCGGTTAAGCCCAATCCGATGTTCTTTTTTGCAATAGGCGAATGCACACTTAAGCAGGTGGTTTGGGGCGCACCGTTAAAGCCCACCCATTGCTTGCGGGTGGCTGCAATGGCCGCCAGTCCGTCGCGAGCGCCCGCATAGGCGGGATTAATAACCATTTGATTAAACTGGTAAAGGTTGTATTGAGGATCTTGCTGGGCCTCTGATTTAACAGCCACCAGCAGGCTCAAAAAGACAAAAAGTATTTTTTTCATTCTAAAACTGCGCTAAATTTTAACAATTTTCCGGGTTATAAAAGTTTATAGGATTTATTCTCATTCTTGCTCTCAATATTAACAAATTCAGGCCTTTACCTTTTTTTTTGAACACACAATATTACTAATTTTAATGGGAATACAAAATAAATGTTCTATTGGTTTTTTATCAGTTCGAGCCAGCCTTTAATCGGTTTTCCACCTTCTTCCAGCTCTATGACATAAAAGTAGGTTGAGGCGCTTAAAAAATCAAGCGTGGCTTTGTTGGGCCAAACCTTATCCAGGTTGTTATATCCTTTAATTTCAGCCACTTCCAGTCCCCAACGGTTATAAATTGTTATCCGGTTTTTTGGATAATCGGCAATGTTTTCGATTACCCAAACATCGTTTACCCCATCGTTATTGGGGGTTACACCCGAATAAATTTTAATGGTACAGGGGTCTTTCGGGGTTTCTATCACAAAATTTTGCGATTTAATGCTATCCACCCGGGCTATGCCAAAATTGTTGGAGTAGGATACAACTACTTTGACACTGTAATTTCCGGGTTTCAGGGTGTCAATTTTGGCGCAATCGTTGGTTGGGCAAACAGACGAGGGGGTCCAATAGTACTGCACACTGTAATTTTTGACAGTACCGCTTAATGAAACGGAAATAAAGCCATCGTCGTTATTTTCGAGGCATTTTGGGCTTTGAAAGATAGCCGAATATGAAAAGCCACCCGCCGAAACCACAATTGGCTGAATAAATCCCTGTGTAATAAATAAGGAACCCGAGCCTATGGTTTGTGTAAACGGTTCGCCCACATTGTCGATCACTATCATGCCTGTAGTTCCAACTGTTTTTTCGCCACCTGCCGAATTAATTACCTGAGGGGTAATGGTTTGCGACCTGGCGGCCAGTGTTATGAGCAGAAGTGCAGAACTTACTATTTTATTAATTCTCATTCAATTCTTCAATTTATGCGCGTTTGTAACAAGAATCCTCAATATTAATAAACCCTGTGGCCTGTGAAGAACACACTGGAAACGCCCGGTTGTGTGGACATGGCAGCACTGCCACCATAAAACTGAATAGTCACCAATTGTCCCGCGGTGAGTTTAAGGTCAGCACTCACATTTACAGTGGCATCACTCGAATTGCTTGTAAATCCGGTATTGTTTTTTGCCAAACTTCCATTAACGTAGATGGCTATATACATATATGGATTTGCAAAGATACCGCTGTTAACCCTGATTGCCGCATCGAAATGGTAAACACCGGCTACAGGTGCGGTGAATGTGTTAGAGGCAAAGTCGGCACCGTCATCGTAAAGTTCAGATCCAAAAACAACGTTGTTAGCATTAACAGTAAATGTTTGACTTACCGATCCATAAACTGAGAAACCTGAATTGATTGAGGAATTTACCCATGAGGCATTTCCTGCGGCATCTGAACGTAAAACCTTATCAATTCCTTGTGTGCCATCGGCTAATTTGGTTGTACCGTTTACCTCAAAAGTGGCAGTAGGTGCAGTCTGATTTATACCAACGCGGCCATTACCCTGCACTCGGAACAACTCATCGCTGGTGGCGGTGCCTGTACCTGCGTACCAAATGTGGTTAGACGCTGTTTGATCTACCTGATATCTTAAAGAGGAAGCATTTACACCCAATCCGTAAAACTGATTGTCGTTATTTGCCGTTTCATATAACACAATTTTTCTGTTTACCGCTGAGTTGCCTAATTGTAATGGAGCATGTGGTGTGGAAGTACCAATACCTACGTTACCGGTTGCACCGTCAATTCTCATTTTTTCGGTAGTTGAGTAAAAACCAATACCGTAACTTCCACCTCCAAATGTATTTTGTATGAATTCGCCATTTCCTTGTCCGCTACCAGAAATACCTAATTGTATTTTGTTGGTGTAAGGTAAAGAAATGTCGCCATTTACCTGTAATGCTGTGCTTGGTGTAGAGGTGCCAATACCTACTCTTGCATTGTTTAAATCGGCCGTTAATACCGGGGTGCCATTGGAAAGGAAGTTAAATTTATCCGAGGCATCCTGATATTGTAAACCATAATTGGTATAGGTTGGACTGTGCGAAAGTACCATCCTGTCGTTATTATTAGCACCTGAAGGAAACATGTAAATCATTGGTTGTGCCGCTGTAGTAGGCACAGGGAAAGTGATTGATGCCTGATCGTCTAAAAAGTTCATATCACCTGTGGCACCATTAATATTAAACTTTTCGGTGGTACCGTTACCAATTGCAAATGTGGTGGATGGTGCTGCAACGCCAATGCCAATACGGCCATCACCTTGAATGCGCATTAACTCTTTGCTGGCTACTGAATTGATGCCGGAGTAAAACACATGGTTGGCTACCGAAGCATCCACCTGATAACGTAAGGTGTTGGTGTTTACGCCAAATCCATAAAACTGGTGACCATTATTACCACCTTCCCAGAAAACAATTTTGCGGCTGTTGGCAGCTTGATTAAACTGTAATTCGCCATTAGCAGTAGAGGTTCCAATACCAATATGACCGGTACTAAAATCACCATAAATTAATGGGCTGGTGCTGGTAGTTGAATTGGCAATCCATAATTTATTGCGTCCTGTTTCGTTGTAGCCGGCAGCATAACCAATAAACACGTTCGAAGAACCTGTAACATTGTTGAAACCGGCAAAGTTACCTAAGGCCACATTGTAGTTACTGTTAGTTTTGTTCAACACATCCTTACCAACACCCACGTTATCAACACCAGAAACGTTAAACAACAAGGCACCTGAACCAACGGCCACGTTATTAACACCACTTTGGTTTGTATAGAGTGCATCCTTACCCACAGCAGTATTATCTGCACCACCGAGATTTGAAGTTAAAGCGCTGGCACCAATACCTGTGTTTGAACCACCGCTTGTGTTATTTCGCAAGGCCTGATAACCAAAGGCACTGTTGCGGTTTGTGCCTGTAGACATGTTGCGTAATGCTTCCTGACCGAAGGCCGCATTTAAGGAGGCTGTTGAAGAGGATAAACCTGACTCAAAACCAAAGTAGGCATTAGCGCGGTTATGATCAATAGCACCCGACCGTATGTTGTTTACCCTAAACATTAACGATACGTTATCAGAAGTTCCAATAAAGTTTGTTACCGAGTTGGTGGCTGCATTGCCCAGGGTACTCCACAAGGCTGCCGTTCCTGAATTTACTGCCGACCAACTTGCATTACCCGATGCATCAGAAACCAAAACCTTGTTGGCACCTTCGGTACCATCTTTTAATTTAAAAGTTCCTGCTACGTCTAAAGTAGCAGTAGGCGAAGCATTGTTTAAACCCAACCTGCCCAAGCCTGTCAGGCGCATAAGTTCTGAACTGGTGGTAGCACTTGTTCCTGCGTTAAATTGATAAATAGCCGCTGTAGTAGCAATTTGCATTCTTAAAGTGGAAGAATTCATACCAAAACCATAAAACTGATGGTCGGTATTAGTCGCATCATGCAACACCAATTTACGGTTGGCATTGCCATTGGCCAATTGTAATAAGGCATTAGGACTGGCAGTTCCAATACCAACAAAATTATTCGCAAAATCGCCATAAATTAATGGTGTTGTAGAAGTGGTGTTGTTAGCAATCCAGAGTTTGTTACTTCCGGTTTCATAAAAACCCGCTTCGTTACCAATAAATACGTTATTTGAACCATTAATATTACTGTAGCCTGACCTATATCCTATACCTATATTTTTAGAACCTGAAGAATTTGCGTCTAAAGCTTCTGAACCTAAGGCAGCATTTCGGGTACCCGATGTTAAATTACGAAGCGCCCACGAACCAACCGCGGCGTTTTCTGAAGCCAAAGAAATGGCACTGCTCAAGGCGGAGTGTCCTATACCAACGTTCCAGGAACCAATATCAGTAGAAGGTCCTGCGTTACTGCCCCAATAAGTAGAATTGCTGGCAAGACGGATACTACCCGCATTGCTGTTATTGGCTCTGAAGTAAAGACTAACATTGTCTGTGGTTCCAATAAAATTAACACTTGAGGTTGTACCGGCATTACCTAAAGTACTCCAAAGTGCAGAGGTGCCTGAGTTTACCGCATTCCAACTGGCATTACCGGATGCATCAGAAATTAAATATTTACCGGCGCCTTCTGTTCCATCTTTTAATTTAAAAGTTCCTAACACATCGAGTGTTGCCGTTGGAGTTGCGTTATTAATTCCTACTCTACCTAAATTTGTAATCTTAATTCTTTCAGTTGAACTTGTGTAAAAGCCCAAACCAAAACTGGCATTTTGAATCCATTCGCCCGTACCCAATCCGCTGCTAATGGTACCAAACTGAATCTTATTGGTATAAGGAATCGAAATGTCTCCCGTAACTTCAAGTGCTGTACCCGGATTAACATTTCCAATACCCAAACGTTTTGTTGCAAAGTCACCATATATTAAAGGAGTAACACTGGTTGAGGAGTTTGAAACGTAAAGTTTATTACTTCCTGTTTCATAAAAACCTGCATTGTGACCTAAAAATACGTTTCCATTACCTGCTGTATTATTAAAACCTGCCAAAGAACCCAAAGCCACGTTACTTCCACCAGAAGCGCTACTTACAAAAGCCTGATAACCCACTACTGCATTGTCGCTGCCGTTGGTATTGGAAACAAGCGCTGAATTACCAATCGCAATGTTATTGGCACCTGAAATTCTGCTGCTCATGGCAGAGTTACCAATTGCCACGTTGCCAAAGCCTGTGGTGTTATTTATCAAAGCTCCGTAACCAAAAGCGTTGTTGTCTTGACCGCTGGTTACATTTCTCAGTGCACGATAACCAACTGCTGTGTTATTCACACCACCAGCTGTTACGTTGCTGCTCATAGCCTCCTGACCGATAGCTGTGTTGAATGATGCGAGGCTGGAATTTTGTCCGGCCTGTTGACCAAAGAAAACACTATTGTTTGTGTAGCTGATTGAACCTGCCTGAACATTGTTTACTCTAAAGTTAAGTATCTTAGCATCGGTTGTACCAATAAAATTAACACTCGAGGTGGTACCCGCGTTGCCCAGGGTACTCCAAATAGCCGATGTGCCTGAGTTTATCGCATTCCAACTTGCATTTCCCGAAGCATCAGAAATTAAATACTTTCCGGCACCCTCCGTACCATCCGCCAATTTAAAAGTACCTGCCACATCAAGGGTTGCGCTTGGTGTCGAATTATTAATACCAACTCTACCGTTATTTTTTATTCGCATCAATTCCTGACTGCTGCTGGCTCCGGTAGATGCCCAAAATACATGATCGCTGGTACCGGCTGCCTGATAGCGCATATTACCGTCCCAACCAAAACCATTAAACTGGTGTTGATTAACAGCACCTGCATCATTCAGTACTATTTTCTTGTTCAATACACCATTAGCCAATTGCAGAGGTGCATCGGGCGAAGCAGTTCCTATTCCAACAAAATTATTTGTAAAATCACCATAAATTAATGGAGAAGTGGAAGTCGTCGAATTAGCAATCCATAATTTATTACTACCGGTTTCGTAATATCCTGCGTTGGCGCCAACAAAAACGTTGCCAGTAGATGTTAAGGCCGAATAACCAGCCTGATAACCCAAGGCCGTATTTAAAGTTCCTGTTGTCATACTAAACAAGGCATTAGAGCCCACTGCAGTATTATATTTACCACTGGTATTACTGATTAAAGCCATTTGACCTAAACCTGTATTATCGTATCCATTAGTATTTCCCTGCAAGGCATAACGGCCAACTGCTACGTTGTTAGTTCCTGTTAAGTTTGAGTACAAAGCCGAACTACCAACAGCAGTGTTATACCTACCAGAAGTATTTGATAACATGGAAGAATTACCAAAAGCTGAGTTTTCTAAACCACTTAAATTGGATGCCAAAGATTGATAACCATAACCTGCATTGTTTGCACCGGTAGAATTCGGGCCACTAAAATATCCAAAAAATACATTTTGTAAATTAGGATCAATAGTACCCGCCTTAGTATTGTTAACTCTGAAATTTAAAGGAACGTTATCCGTTGTTCCAATAAAATTTAAACTTGGCGTTGTGCCGGCATTACCAATGGTGCTCCATAAAGTATTAGAACCCGTGCCTATGCTGGTCCAAACCGGTGCCGAACCCGAACCGGCTGAAACTAAATACTGTCCAGCAGTACCTGCACTGTTACCAGGCATCAAAGCGCCCGAGAATCCAACATTACCAACCACATCAAATTTTTGTACCGGATTGGTGGTGCCTACACCCACGTTGCCATCGTTTCTGATAATGAACATGGTATTGGAGTTAACATCCTGAGCGAAAAATGAGAATGCCGATGCATTGGTTGTTTTACCCCTTGTCCAGATACCACCATCAAAGTAGCCCGCCAATGCCGATGTGGCAGTGTTGGAATTTTGCGCAAATATGGCATGACCTAAGCCTGTAGAACTGGCATTAATACCTGTGCCGTTGCTCGATACATTTAATCCAGCACCAGCAGAATTTGTTCCCACTACATCCATACCCGAACTACCGTTAGACACAACCTGAATTGCACCAATGGTATTGGCAGTATTGGTATTATTCACCCTCAAAATGGCAGTGCTAGATGTAGAAGTTCCATCTATTTGCAAACGGCTGTTAGGGTTCGAAGTTCCAATACCCACATTACTGCTGGAAGTAGTTAAAGCAACTGTGCCGCCGGTCTGTGTCCATGGACTAACCGCCGATAAGTCAACCGAATTAGTAGAAGGTCCTGATGTTAAAATATTATTTGTAAAAGTTAAGTCTGGAGCTACCACCAAAGTATTTGAGCCGGAACCTAAAACACCTGTACTACTAGTATAGCTTAAAGGTGCCACACCCACAGTATAATTTGGACCTGCAGAAACAGTAGCCAAACCTGCTGCGTTTATGGTTGGTATAGTAGGAAGTGTTACTGAATTACTTGCCGGACCTGAAGTTAAAACATTACCAGTCAAAGAAAGATTAGGTGTGGCATAAGCAGAAGCAGTGCCCGAAGTCAAAGAGCCCGTGGTTTGACTATATGCAAAAGTAGGTTGTAAAACACTTACAGTAAAACTGTTTCCTGAAGAGGTAGTGGTAGCGATACCAGTGCCAGTAATGGTTGGGATAGCAGCAGCAGCCGTATTAATGGTATAGTTAGGGAAAGTTCCGCTTACTGTGGTGACACCAGCGCCGCTGATATTGGTTTGCGGAACATTAATGTCGAAGCTATTCGTACCAGCACTGGTTATAGTGCCAATACCCGAAGAGGTAATACTTGTTTGTGCCTGAGCAGCAGTGTTAATAGAATAATTTGGATAAGAACCCGTAACAGTTGTTGTGCCTAAGCCGGTTAAAGTTGGCGAAGTAACACGTACCGAGTAATTCGGGAAGGTACCGCTCGTAGTAGCAATACCAACTCCTGTAATTGTTGGCG
>JADLED010000346.1 GCA_020846335.1 Bacteroidia bacterium | reverse complement strand
TTTTCTTCTGCAGGAGCATTCTTTTTTTCTGATGATTGGATAATAAACTTTTTCTCCTTTTCTTTTGTTTTATAATATCTAAAGTCAATGGCATTTACAATTTGGTGGTGCTGGTTTAGTAAATTGAAAAAGGTGTTTTCAAATCTTTGAAGTTTTAGAGTTTCATTTTGTGTTTGAAATTCTTTTCTGGTGTCTTTTAATTCCTCCCTTTGTAGTTTCAGTTCTTTTCGTTGAAGCAAGATTGTCAAGATAATGCCCGCCAAAGCAAGCCCTGAAAATAATGCGTTAATTGAACCGAACATGTCTCCAAAAGTTCCTCTTACATTAGGGTCTTTACCTCGAAGTAAAAAATATGTCCCGACCCAAAGACCAATAATTACAATTGTCACGATAACGGAAGTCACAATAAAACCGATGTCTTTGTCGGCATTTTCGTCAGATTGTATGTTTTTTTTTCTCATGATGTCGTCTTGTCGCCTTACTGCTAACGGACCGCAGCTAGGCGCCGGCGAAAAAACGATTTCGCAGATGCTAAAATGTTGCGATGTCCACCGTGAAGTTAAAATAAATTACGCATTTGCAAAAACTATAAAGCGTCTACCCGTAAATTTGCAAATGCATGTTGAAATGTCCGCTGGCGCCTGAGCTGCTGTTATGCGGTCGTGCGTTTAGGATTTTGTCGCAATAGTTTTATTTAGGTCTTATAGAGTCAGGTATATAATTTATGGGGTTATTTTCTATTTCTTCTCTAGTGTTATGCCACGCGAAAATTAATATTGATATTACGATTACGACTCCAATAAAAATGCCAATATTTACAAGACGTTTTAATCTTAAGTCAGCCTTGATCTTCTCATTTTCATCATCTGCGTTATTTTCGAGATCGTGAACTGTTGACCATAATTTATTTTGATCTGATTGAAGTTGGTCTATCGCATCAACTTTTTTTCTGAATTCCTCGTCCTCTTGATATTTTTTAGTATGCTTTAGTTCAACAATGGGAGGATCCTTAGAAGGTGAAGTAATTGCTAGAAGAATGAACATGACAAAAATTGTGACTATTCCTAAGAGAATATTTGCAATAGTCTTACCGAGTAAAAAATAATTTGAAGCTGCAAAGCCGGAAATACTTTTTACTCCAACAATATCTGTCGCAATGTTCAATTGAGTCGTTTCGGGGCCTTCAAATATAACTTGACCTGTAAAGCCATCATTTTCTTCCAAAATTTTGAAGTCGAGTCTAAGCGTATCCGAATTATGCTTAAATAAATTTATTTTGCAAACGTCACGTGAACGTTTTAATATTTTAAAATCAATAATTTTAGCATTATTACTTAATATAAAATTGATATTAGTCAAAAGGTCAACTGGTCTAATGGGTTCTTTTCCCTTGTTCCAAAAATAGAATGTTAAACTTGTGACGTCTCTTTTGATTTCGTCACCATTTAAGGTTAAGATTTTTATTGGAGCTAAATGAGTCGATGAAGATTTTAATATTTCGAATTTGATTGGATCAATAATAAAAGTGGGATCTTTTTCTCGTTTAGATAATTCGTAATAATAAACTGACAATGCAATACCTAAAATACCAATTAAAAAGCCAAGTATGTTTAGAAGATTTCTTTTTTTCATTTTCGTCAGTTTTCTTAATGGTTATTTTCGCATGCCGCATAACTACCAACTAAGCGCAACTTTTCCGTTTACAACCGCTTACAAACATTTACAATCGGTAAAAACGTTTTTGCTGATATGGGTAGTTCAAATCTATTATTAATTTATTAATGCTGGCAAACTAAGTAATAAAAATTAAAAAAATAGGGCGGTTTCCCGCCCTATTTAGCTCCTTTTTGGGCTTAAAAGCCATTTTGGCGGAATTTTTCGGCAATTAAGTATCATCGCCTTACAAAATTATAAGCCAGCGTGTAACGTTTTTCGGTGGTAAGGTCAAAGCCTGCCCCGATTATTCGAGGGAAAAATTAAGTTCTAAAAATAGTAAATTGACTTTTTGAGGGTCAACTAAATAAAAAAACAAAACTGCACCAATAGGCGTTAGCACAAACGCAAACCAAATTTGTAAACTATTCCGAAACAATCAGCTCATAGCTTATGCTTATCGGCAAAGCAAGGTTGGCAGGTATTCCGGGGCCTTCCTTTACGTAAGCGTTGCCGGTCATGGATTGCCTTACGGTGGCGCCCTTTACCCATCCGGTTTTGCTGCTGGTGGTAATGTCGCTGGTCATAGTACCGCTCACATCAAATTGTAAAGCAATGCCGGCCAATTCAGTGTATGTGTCTTTATCGGCGGTTTCAAGAGTGGCGTTGCCTAAAATATGCCAGGCCCCTTCCTGTGAATCACTGAGCTGGTAGGTGGTTTCTTTTTTCATGGCCAGGAGCGAGTGCAGCGTGTCCTGTGTTTTCCATTTTTGTCCCATGCACACCGGATCTGCCGGGAAAATAGCCGTCCACAACTCAATGTTGCTGACCAGTGCTTTTTCGCCGTAAGACTGAATGAGCTTTTCTTTCAATTGCTGTTTTTGCGCCGGTGTGAGATTCTTCAGGCCGGCCAATATTTTGTCCATAAAGTCTGCCATGCCTTCCGCACTAATCACTTTCCCTGCTTTTGTCATCTTTATCCAGAATGATTTTTTAACCAGACTTTTTAACGCCACCGACATGGCATCGGTTTGCCCTGTTTTTTCGGAACTGAACTCAATAATGCCGGTTGTTTGATACACTTTCATGAGAAGTTTTTCGTAGCGCATCTCCATGCTGTATATGTCGTTTTGCAGATCTGTGATTTTAAACGTCATTTCAGAGTTCATATCGAATCCCATATTAATGCTGTGTCCATCCTGGCTCATTATAGCCGATGTGTTCGATTTGGAAACCAGTTTGTAGGTTTCGCCCTTAACCAGATTGAGGCCCAGTTGCCTTTTTACCATGGCCGCCTCGAATTTTGCCATGCTTGACGAATCGGGCACGTTTTCTTTCTTTGCTTCGGGGCTGCCTTTTTCGGAGCAGTTGCAGAGTAACAGGGCCACACACAGCGGGATAAAAAAATGTTTGCTCATCATGGCGCCAAGGTACACATTTCAGTTATTTCATTCACACCCTCGCTACACCACCTCCTCTTCGTGTTGCCGTTTGCCCTTTTGCCATCTACACCACCAACTAGCTCTGTTCCTCCGTGTTTCAGTGTGAAAAAAAAACAACACGAATGGAACGCAGATGACACTGAAAGATATGCTGGCATTCTCATTTATCGTTGTGCTTACGAATTAGTTTAGATGGCAATACCCCAAATTTTTTCTCGAAGGCTACGGTAAATTTTCCAATGTTTTTATAGCCTAAAATATCTGCGGTTTCGCCCACACTTTTGTGATGTATCAACAATAAATCGTGCGCAAATAAAAGTTGTTTGCCTAAATAGTACTGGTAAATACTATCGCCAAAGTAATTTTTAAAATCGGTTTTAAGTTTGGCCGGCGATACGTTTATTTCAGCGGCTAAGCTTTCTATGCCCGGGAATTCGCTTAACAGGCAATCTTTTAAGCGCTTTTCCACCTTATTCAATTTTATTAATACATCAGGGTCGGCATTAATAAGGCTGCTGGTGTGTTGCACGTCATAATTTTGCAAGAGGTAATCCAGTGTGTGGTTCACAAATTTGTTTAACTCCTGTTTCCTTTTTTTTACGTCACTTATTTTAGCAATCTCCAAAGCATGTTCAATAAAATTGGAATTAATATTTACATCGGGCCATATACTATACGTTGAATTTGAGTTGATAAACAAATTCAAATTACTCTTTAAATACTTAGCGTTTGTAGTCACATTTTCAGACACCCATTTTTTAGACACGTACAGGCCTGCAAATTGTATATTGGTATTTTTAAATATGATGTGGTGAAGTTTGTGTTCCGGCTTAAAAAAATTCCACGAACCAACCGAGTAACTTAAACCACTTTGCAGGGCTATTTTTTTTTCGTTGGTGTGTTTAATTAAGTTATAACCAAAACAATAATAATCATTGGGTTCGCTTTCATTAAAGTATCCAACAAACTCCAGATTTGCTTTGCTGTTTAAATAACTTGCGTAAAACCACAATCCCTCACTAATTTCAATATAATAGGCATCGCATTCCGCAAACGGACTATTGGTGCTTAACTTGCATTTTCGTGGATCCCATTTTACAAAAGGGGTGTGCTTATAGCTTTGTACCAGTGTGCCCGGCGAGTTTATTAATGCCGGTATTACATAAAAACCCTTGCGGTATTTAAACATGTACTTTTTATAGTCGAGCAAAAACTGTTTGATGTATTTAAGCATGACAATAAAAGTAAAAAATAAAATTCATGTTTACGATTCACTTTTAGCTTTTAGGGCAGATTTAAAACATGGTTTTAGCTTTTAGGGCAGATTTTATTTTTCGCGAAAATTTACCTTAGCACGCGTCTTAATGAGATTTGGTCCGGTTGATAAAAAAACATTAACAGCTTATGGACCGCTTCGGTGGCACTCAAAAATAATTTCACATACAAAGTTCAGCGTTTCACACCATTTATTTTAAATAAGTAACTACATAATTTACGTTTGCGAAAAATAATAACTTATGATGCCAAAGTATTTTTTTACCATCGCCCTTGCTGCTGCTTTAGCAGTTAATAGTTTAGCAGGTAATAAACCAAAGCCGGAACTCACAGTGCCGGATTATCCTTTAACGAACAATGCACTCAGTTTTACCGAAAACAAAGGCCAGGTTTACGACCAAAACAATCAGTCACGTCCCGATGTGTTATTTGGCGGGCAAAGCAATGGATTGGTTTTTCACCTGCGCAAAAATGGCATTAGCTATCAGCTTAACCGCATTGATAAGTGGAAAACAGAAAAATTAAATTCAGGCGCCAACAAAAAAGAGAACAAACCAAAAGGCATTGAACAAAGCACCGTTTACCGTGTTGACATCAATTGGCTGAATACCGGGCACAATCCCAGCATCCTGAGGGGTCGCGAGCTGGAAGGCTTTTCAACTTTTTATACCTCAAACAATCCTGTTACGGTAAAAAGTTTTGGCGAGATAACTTACCAGCATTTGTACAAAGGCATTGATTTGAAATGGTATGAAAAAAACGGCGAGTTGAAATACGATTACCTCTGTGCCCCAGGGTCTGATTACAAAAAAATTAAATTACAGATTGAAGGTGCGCTTCACTTAAGCATAAACCCTAAAGGCGAACTCGAAATTGCCACACCACTGGGCACCATCAGCGAAAAAGCCCCTGTTGTGCTGCAAGGTGGAAAGACACTTAAAAGTAACTGGGTGTTAACTGAGAATGTACTCAGTTTTAACATTGAAAATTTAAACCAACAACTGGATTATATTATTGACCCGGCCGTGAGGGTGTGGGGCACCTATTACGGTGGCAATAGCTTTGACTATGCGAACGCCTGTGCCACCTATACCAACGGTGATGTTTATATGGTAGGAAGCACCTATTTAAACACAAGCACCATTATTGCCACCTCAGGGGGCTTTCAAAACACACTCGGAGGATCTGACGATGCTTTTTTGGTGAAGTTTAACAGCAGCGGCACCCGTTTGTGGTCAACCTACTACGGTGGAAGTGCTTCGGATAACGGGCGTTCTGTTGTGGTGGATGGCGCAGGTAATGTGTATATCTGCGGTATTACCAGCTCTTCAAATAACATTTCAACCTCCGGTGCTTATCAGCAAACTTTTGGCGGTAGTGGCATGGCAGATGCGTTTTTGGTAAAATTCAACAGCTCCGGGGCACGCCAGTGGGGCACCTATTATGGCGGTAATACCGTGGACGAAGCACACCAGTGCGCACTCGATCCAACAGGAAATATTTACATGAGTGGTACTACAGAATATACCACCGGCACGGTGATAGCCACATCAGGTGCTCAACAATCTGCTTATGGCGGAGGATTTAAAGATGCTTTTTTAGTGAAATTCGACGCCAGCGGTGTTCGCCAATGGGGTACCTATTATGGTGGTTCGGATATTGATTTTGGAACGTCCTGCGTTGCCAATTCCACGCACGTGTATATGGCAGGCACCACTGCCTCCACCAATAATATATCTTCCGGTGGTTATCAAAACAGTTATGGCGGTAATCTTTATGATGCTTACCTCGTAAAGTTTAATGTGAGCAATGGCACGCGGGTGTGGGGAACATTTTACGGTGGTGGTGCCTTAGACCAGGCATTTGGTTGTGCCTTAGACGCTTTGGGCAATGTGTACCTGTGTGGGTCCACAAGTTCCTCAGTAACAAATGTTATTGCCTCGGCCGCTTCGCATCAAAGCGTGGGGGCCACCGCAGGCGACGATGATGCCTTTTTGGTAAAATTTAGCAGTTCAGGTGGTCGCTTATGGGGCACGTATTATGGCGGCGATACGTATGATGTGGCCTATGGTTGCACCACCAATGCCAATAATGATGTTTATCTGGCCGGCACCACCACTTCTACCTTAAACAGCGCCATTGCAACGTCTGCCAGCCAGCAAACAGTTCTTGGTAATTCCTTTGGCGGCACCAACGCATTTCTAGCTAAATTCAACGCGGGTGGAACCAGGCAGTGGGGTACTTTTTATGGCGAAGATGGTGACGATGGCAACAGTTGCGCGTTGGATCCAACCGGTGCTATTTATCTTTGTGGGCCGGTAAGTACCACCAATACGTCTTTTATTTCTACAGGGGGCAGCCACCAGGTGAGCCACGGTGGTATTCTCGACGGCTTCCTGGCAAAATTTGTTGATTGTGCGGCCGCACCAAGTCCTACAAACACTACGAGTTCACCTAATCAAATTATTTGCTCCGGACAAAGTTCCACACTCAGTGCAAGCAGCGGAACCAACACCATTAACTGGTACGCCACATCCACCAGCACAAGCGTTTTAGGCACCGGCAGTAATTTTACCACGCCAACACTCAGCACCGGTACCTATACGTATTACGCCGCCGCCACATCCAGCTGTGGTACCAGTTTAAGAACCAGCATCACCTTCACCGTCAATTCAGGTCCAACCATTTCGGTAAATAGCGGCTCAATTTGTGCGGGGCAAATTTTTACCATTACACCAAGCGGTGCTACGAGTTACACCATTAATGGCAACGCCGTAAATACAGCTACGGTAAGCCCGGGTACTAACAGTAACTACACCGTTACCGGTGCCACCGGTAGCTGTTTATCGGTAAATACGGTTACCAGCGTAGTTACAATTGCGGCTTCACCAACCATTTCGGTTAACAGTGGCAGCATTTGTGCGGGGCAAAATTTTGTGATGGTGCCCGGTGGTGCAAATACTTATACCATTCAGGGTGGCACTGCCACAGTAAGCCCGGTGGCCTCTGCCAACTATACGGTAATGGGTACAGGTGCCAATGGTTGTTTGTCTCAAAGCAGTGCTACTGCCAGTTTAACGGTTAATCAAAATCCTACCATTACTGTAACCAGCGGTTCGGTTTGTGCATTCAGTGTGTTTACCATTACGCCGGGTGGTGCCAGTACGTATACCATACAAGGTGGCAATTTTACGGTAAGCCCTACAAGCAACAGCACCTACACGGTTACCGGCACCAGCACGGCAGGTTGTATTTCGCAATCTTTTGCCACAGCCAGTGTATCTGTTTTAGCATTGCCTGTAATAACGGCTAATAGTGGCTCTGTATGTCCCGGGCAGTCTTTTACCATACAGCCTTCGGGTGCCACTACCTATACGGTTTTTGATGCTCTTCTAAACCCTCAGTTAGGTACGGTTATAACGCCAACTATCACTTCGTCTTATTTAGTGTTTGGAACAAATTCAAATGGTTGTAATTCTAATTTTTTTACTTCATCCTCAGTAACTATTACTGTAAACTCCACACCTACCATTACTGCCAATGGTGGCACTATTTGTGCCGGGCAATCCTTTACGGTTTTGCCTTCTGGTGCTAATACCTACACTGTTTTTAATAGTGCAGGTACCCCGGTAGGCTTGATACTATCACCGCCCCTAACCCCGAGTATTTATCCTTATTATGTAATGGGTACCAGTACAAATGGCTGCTCAAGCGGATTTAGTTCTGCTCAATTAAGCGTTAACGTAAACCCCAGCCCTACTTTAGTAGTTAACAGTGGTACTATTTGTGCGGGTCAAAGTTATGTTATACAACCTACCGGCGTAAATTCTTATACCATTCAAGGTGGCACTGCAACTGTTAGTCCAGTTAGCACTTCTAATTATACGGTAACAGGTACAGGTGCCAATGGTTGTGTATCTGCGAATGCCTCAACCTGCACCGTTACAGTAGAAGCCACCCCTACCATTTCGGTGAATAGCGGCTCTGTGTGCATGGGTTCAAGCTATACCATACAGGCAAGCGGTGCCAACACTTACACTTACCAGGGCGGCAGCAATATTGTAACACCCAATAGCAATAGCACTTACACGGTAATAGGTAAAAGCCTAGCCGGCTGCTTATCGCAAAACGCGGCCACTTGTAATATCACTGCTTTATCAACTCCAACAATTACAGCTGCTAATGGCACTGTGTGCCCCGGACAATCGTTTACCATAGTGCCGGCGGGGGCAGTTAGTTATAGTTTAGTAAACGCCACTACCGGTTTGTCATACACCAGCAATATGGTGGTAACGCCACTTACTACTACAAATTACGTAGTATCGGGTACTGGCAGCAACGGTTGTGTAAGTCGTGTTTTGCACAGAGCTGCAGTTACTGTAAGTGTTAACCCAGCCAACATTGCGGTTAACAGCGGTACCATTTGTTCGGGTAAAAGTTTTACACTTAACGCAACCGGGGCTGTAACTTATACCTATCCGGGAGGTAGTGCCATTGTTAGCCCTTCCACAACAAGCAATTACACCGTAACTGGCACCGATGCCACCGGCTGCAGGGCCACAGGCATTGCCACTGTGTTTGTTGAACCAATACCTGCCATAAGTGTAAACAGTGGAAGCGTTTGCCCCGGAAGATCATTTACCATAGTGCCAGGCGGTGGCATTGCCAACAGTTACACCATACTTGGAGGAGGTAATAGTGTTGTAACACCCACAGCAAACACAACCTACACAGTAATTGGTAAAACTGCTGGATTGTGTGCAAATACTGCCACCACAATTGGTAGCGTGAATCTTTATAACGTGTCAAATCCAATGGGAAAACTTCTTTATGACTATGAATTTTTCCAGGAATACGGTAAGATTACAAAAGGTGTCGAAATATATTTACCCAACTCCTTCATTGGAGTAAGTCTATTCGAATTCGATTATAAAATTCAACCGGCAGAACCACTATATATACATAATGACCATAGCTACGGGAATTCAATTCTTAATGGCCGCCCAACAGATTCGCGAACCTATACAATAACAGCTACCCAGAATAACTCGGGTTGTGCATTCGAAAAAACCATTAAGGTCACTTATAAAGATTTATTTGAGGCAAGCACTCCAAATTACTTTAGCCCGGATGGTGATGGAGATAACGACTTTTGGGTTTTTGCTATTGGATTGTCTCGTGCCTTTTCTATAAAAATCGATGCTGACTTTTTATTTATTAGTAATTCTAACGGAATTGTTTTTAATAGCAAAAACGCTTCATGGGATGGAAATGATGCCAAAGGAAATCCACTTCCTGCTGGTGTATATACTTATTGGTTAAAACTAACTGATAACCCTAAAAATTATGTTGGAACCATCACTTTAAGTCGCACAAAATAATTACTATGAAAATGAAAAAAATTAAAATAATTACGTTCGTGCTGTTAGGAAATATTGTCTCGCAACTATCCAATGCGCAACAGCAAGGTGTGTTTAATACATACAACTACGATTTAATGCAAATAAATGTAGCGGCTATGGGTCGTGCATATTTTGATGCCAATTTTAATTACAGAGCACAATCAACCAAAATAGGAGGCGTGCCACAGTTGTATCAATTAAATACCAGCCTGGCCTTGGGCGAAAAACAAGCCGTAGGTTTAAAAGTGTACCAATTTAGTGCCGGGCTGCTTAAATTTAATACCCTTACTGGTGCTTATGGCTATAAACTAAAACTAAATAACGATTACAAGATTAGTTTTGCCTTAGGAGTATCTTATATGCAAACCATCTTTGATGCGCCCAACGCCATAGTATCCGACCAAAAAGATCAAACACTTATAAACGACGGAAGTTCACTCAGAGCAAATAATTTTGATAGCGAATTCGGTGCCTTGTTTTATGGCAAGGGTTTAACGCTTGGTTTATCAGTTAATCATTTATACAACACCAATGGAAGTGCAGGTAATGCCACGTTTAAACAACTACAGGAGTTTAATTTAGTAGCATCGTACCTTGTTAAACTAACCAATGATTTTGAGCTAACACCTTGGTTGCTGACGCGATACACACTGGGTAGTACCTTTACTCCTGAAATTATGATGAATGCGCGATACAAAAAAATGTTTACAGCGGGCGGGGGATACCGTTATCCAAGTGCACTAATTGCAAACATGGGTGCCGAAATAGGAGGAATTAAAGTGATTTACAGTTTTGATTACCGTATTCAAAAGGTTTCGCAAATGTTTGGTAGTTCACATCAAATTATGCTTGGGTTTAAAATTGGGGAAAAGAAATAATCATGTTTAGCTTATAGTTAAAGGCAATCAAAACTTTCAAAACTTAAAAACAAACTACACCGTGATAAAAAAATATTTCTTTACTGTTTCTCTTGCGGCATGAAATTTTTTAGAGTAGTTACCATAGCTTTCTTTTTTTATGGCAGTAATACCTACTCGCAAAATAACCTGTTACTCAAAGCCAAAGCGTTTGATAACATTGACTCGTCGATAAAGTACGCCGAAAAATTTTTAGAAGCTGCCAAACTAAAAAAGGATAGCAGTGCACTGATTGATTGTTTTCTTTATCTGAATAACCAATACACCTTAAAATCCAAATATACCAAAGCCGAAAAATTAATTCAGGAAGCTTTGATAATTGCACTTAAAACAAAAGATGTAACCAAGCAAAACATCCTTTATTTAGAGTTAGCAGACATCTACAATTACAAAAACGAAAACGAAAAAGCTCTCAGCACCTATTTAAAAGCCTACGATTTATTTGAGCAAGCGAACGACAAAAAGAATTTGCTCACCTGCATGATTAACACCGGCGAGTTTTACAGAAAAACAAGAGCTTTTAATGATGCCGCTTTAATATTAAGAAAAGGTTTTGATTATTATAAAAAGAATAAATTTTCTGATACGACCTCACTCATTCGCCTAAACAACCGCCTGGCAGCCGTAATGATTGAATCGTTGCACATTGATTCGAGTATTTATTATTCTAAAAAAGCATTACAACGGTGCGTACTTTCTAAAAACAAATACGCAGAAGCCACTTCGCTTAACGAAATAGGCTACGCTTATAAAAATGCGTTAAAACTCGACTCGGCAATCTTTTATTATAAAAAAGCCGAATCCATTTGGTTTTCGATTGGTGCCGAAAGAGAAGCGCTCAGTGCCTTAAATAACAGAGGCATGTTGTACCAGGAATTCAAATACCCAAAAAAATTAATTTTCGAAGTGTATTCACAAATATTAGACTCTGCAAATATTAATAAAGTACATTTTCCCCTGGCCGACGTCTATCACGCACTCAACAAGCAATACCTGCAACTTGAGGACACCAATAAAGCCTACATTTTTTTAGAAAATTATTACAAGGAGCAAATGATCGTGCTTAAAAATTTATACGATGCCAGCGTGGAGGACATAAAAGAAAAATACGAAAACGAAAAAATAAAGGAAGAAATAACCAGCGTATCTACAAAACTAACCACATCTGAGCAACTGCTCATTCAAAAAGACAGAGAAAATAAAATCATGTATATTTTTTTGTTTGTGCTCATTTTATCAATAAGCAGCATTACCTATTTGTTTTTTCAAAACCGTAAAGCCAACCAATTACTCAAGCGGAAAAATCTTGAAAAAGATGCCCTGATACAGGAAATACATCACCGTGTAAAAAACAATTTGCAGTTTGTGAGTTCGCTTATAAATATGCAGATTAACACAAATAACAGTGCCGGCGGTGTGTATTCCCTCAACGATGCTTCCCGCCGCATTCGTGCCATGGCATTGGTTCACGAAATGCTTTACAATCAAAATGAAGTAAAAGGAATTAACATCAATCTCTACGTCCATGAACTGATAGCTTCGATTAACGATTTGGTGAATAATAATAATTTGCCCCTGAACTTTAAGGTGGACATTGATGCTATTATTTTTGATGCCGAAAAATCAATTGCCCTGGGCATGATAGCCTCAGAACTGGTGTCTAATGCCATCAAATATGCTTTTAAAAACAACGCAAATCCACAGGTA
>JADLED010000345.1 GCA_020846335.1 Bacteroidia bacterium | reverse complement strand
TGCTGAGATAAAGAAATTTAATTGTGCCACTGATATTGCTGATATTACCAGCAATGGCACACAAATTATCTTACCTGAAGATGATACTAAAAGCGTTCAACAGCCTGCCACAAAAGAAGACTTTGTGATTGCACCCAATCCAACAGAAGGCTTGTTCACAATTGATTTTACGCTAGAGAAGAATGAAAAAATATTCATTCAATTGTTTGACATAAATGGAAACATTGTCCTAACCCTACCGGATTTAAAAAGGGCTGACACAGGCTATAAAATTGATATTGGCAACCTTACTGATGGTGTTTATATTCTGAAAGGCTATACCTCTTTAGGCCGCTTAATTATCAAGAAACTAATCAAATTCTGAGCCTTACTTCATTTTGTCATAATCGTCACCCATTACATGGCGGGTATAAGTACTGTCGTAATTTGGGCTAAAAAACCCGTAGCGTTCAATTTCAGGATTGTGTTTTTCAGAACCTATATTTAAAAGATATAAAACGGTAAAAAAGTTTTTGCCTGTGCTGTAACGTGTCATTGTTCTTTTGTGCATCACGCTATCAATGGCGGAGTAACGCTTTCTAAATTCAGGGGATAGTAGCGTGAAATAAGGGATTTCAGACATAATTTTGGTTGGCGGGTAACAATGGCCAAAGTAGTCCTTCTTTTCATAAATCTCCTCTCCGTGGTCAGAAAGGAATATTAATGCAGCATTCTTATCCTTGGTATAATTCTTAAATTTTTTGATAATTTCATTGGTAACCGAATCATGGTATAAGACTGCGTTATCATAGGCATTTACAATGTCTTCCGTTTTCTTATTATTTACGCTTAATTTAATCGGGGCTTTTCCGATAAATTTATTCCATCCCAAAGGGTACCTCCTTTCGTATTCAAAATGGCAGCCCATCAAATGAAGCACGATAAACTTCGACTTCTTACTTTCCGAGGACAATATTTTTTGATATGAATCTAAAATTTCAGCATCGTAATGATGGCTGGAGTTAGCTTGGTCATTTTCCGCAAGGGAATCATTATAAATGCTTCTTTGGCAAAGTTTGGACATTAAAACTATTGGCCCATCCTTACGTCCCCATCCTGATTGGTTGGAAATCCAAGTCGTTTCGTAATTCAGTTTGTTAAGCAAGGCTATTAGGTTAATCTCTTTGGTTTGAAAATTGTTGTAAACCAAGCTCGGAACGGCATCAATGGTGAGAGCCGCATACGCAACGCAATCGTAAAACTTTATAATCGAGTTGTTGCTGTCCAGGTTCGGAGTGGTTTTCCTTCCGTACCCGTATAAACTCATGTGATTTTTACTAAGCGATTCAGAAATTACCAATACGAGAGTTTTTGGTATGCTATCCTTGTTATTAAAGTTTTTGTATTCACCCGAAAGGGTAACAGTATTTTTATCTGCCTCCAGTTTATTTATAAAGTCATTGTATGCCTTGTATTGCCCAATGGTTATGTCCCAGTACCGAACATTCATAAATTGATTCTCATTTTGAATGGATAAAATTGTGTAATCCAATACCCCGAATATCGAAACTAGGCATGATCCTATAAAAAATGGTTTGGAGGCTATTAAGTCAAAAAACGCTTTCCTTTTTACATAAAGAAGAATAAGGAGCGTAGCGACCACTAAAAGCAACAGAATTACGCCCCACGAAGCGTAAATGCTTACAAAATCCTTTGCCTCCTCTGAGTTTGTATTCAGAATTGTTTGTACCACCGAAAAAGTCATCCTGTAAGCAAAGACTATGTAATACAAAATATCAGTCAATAGAAACAAAAAGGCACTGGTAAGGTATAAAAGCGGGATTAAAATTATTCCAATTTTCGTAACCCTGGATTTGGCATACCGAAAACCCGCTGAAAAAAAGAAAAAGCACAATACAATAGAGGTAAAAAAGAGAAGTTCTTTATAGGTAAGCTCAAAGTCTTGTTTATTGCCCTGTATTAAGCCGTATTCAGCAGGATTAAGATTTTTGAGTATAAAACTTAATATGATTGGAAAAGCGCAAAGTACAAATAGAATTAGAATGGCAACAATTGTTTGTTTGGTGTACTTCGTAGTCATAAATTCCTTTTACCTCAAATCTATTGCGTTTGTAACTACCAATAATGAAAATATAATATAACCTAACAGTGTAAGATGTAAGACTAATGTAACCCAAAAATTTACTGTCACTTTTTTTGAATCGTGCAGAATAACAGCAAGTAGGCAGAGCAAGGGGAACAGGCAAAGAAAGATTTGCAACACCATCCCCCACCGACTTGTTCCCTTATTATCTTTATCGGTACTCTTGTTTGTTATTTCAAATTTTGTCGATGGTAGGACTTCTGATATTAGCCTTTTTTGTTCGGGATATTTTAGTGACTTTATTGCCGTTCCATTGCCTGAAATCAATTTATTACTAGTCGTTTCCAACCTGGTTAATTGAAAGTCCGATTCCTGATATTTCTCGACAGCATTTTTTATGACGTTTTGTTGAACGACATTATCTTTTCTTTCCGGCTCTGAGGCAGTTGAAATGCTTGCCAATCCTAATAGGTTTGATTTTGTTGTTGTCTTGTTTGCCTTGTTAAAATAGTAACCACCAGTGTATTTCCTTTTCAAAAGGATGCTTTGCGAACAGCCACAGAGGATAAAAATAAATACAAAAGGATATCCCAAAATCGGGAGCCGGAGCCATTTAGTATTATTAATTGAAGTCATTTTAATTAACTCTCAAATATACGGTTCTATCATCGAATTGTAAAAAAGGCAAAGTCCACCATTTATGCTTGGCGATGTATTGAATCACAACCAAGAAAAGACAATTCCTTAAAGGATATGGGCACTAATCTAGTTGCGAAACGCGAAAAAATAAGTTTTCAAGAGAACAACCTAATTCGCAATACCAAGTCGTAGAATGCACTTGTACCTACTTCTACTGAAATAAAAAGCAAAATTATTAAAACATAGCATATTGATTTTTTAAGTCAAGCGGAGAGAAATTACCAAGAGTCGGAAAAAAGGTAGGCTTTGTTGCTTTAAAGAGATTATTTTTTCTTCGGAATCATTTTTGCGCCCTGGCACTCTTTTCTAACAAATTTATATACTTGCTTTGAATCTCCGTAAGTGTTTTTTCCTTGATGGCTAGTGCTTTTTCGTTATTGTCAATAATTTTTTTTAAAGCCAGTAGCTTTCCGTCGAGTTCGGTTAGTTTGCCGTCCTGACTGGACAGCGCCTCCGTAATTTCTATCCGGTCCTTCTTTGGCAATTTCTGAACAATCTTTTCCAAACGTATTTTTTGCTTAACAGCATCTTTCTTAAGAACACCTCCATTAACAACAACTCCGTGCATATTACCGAAATTATTCGCGGCACCGGAGTTATCTTGTTCAATTATGTTTAAATCCCTCATTAATTTTTCATTCTTGTGATTCTCAACAAATAAAGTGTTTGCGTTCAACCCCAACTTATTAACCGCTTTTGCAATCATATCTAATGTTACATAGCGGTGTTCATCAGACTTTAGCCTCGAAATTGCTGCCTGATCCATGTCTAAAAATTGTGCAAACTGCCGGGCATTGTTAACGTTCGGATTCACTTTTTTTTTGACAATTTCTTCTAATCTTTCCAGGAAATTTTCAGTCACAAACCTGTTAAGTTGATTTTTGTCCATTCCGGCAATATTTTTATTTGTCTGTTTCATAGGTACTTAGGTGAGTTTATTTTAAATTATTTATTTCCAATTTGGAAACATTAAATATTATTTAATACTTTTGTTTACTATTTGGAAATATTTTGTTGTCAAATATACAACAAACTTACCAAATAACAAGCATTAATTTATTTAGAAGCGCCAAATGTTTACACAAGAGGATGTTAATATTCTGTATGTGGCACTGCCAAAAGGTTCCACCACTGTTATTCACAAGAATACTGGAATCTCTGCACCTACAATTCATAGGTTTTTTCACGGCGGGCGGGTTAAAGCCTGCAATCAAATAAAAATATACAAGGAAGCTCTAAAAATAATCGAAAATGACCTTTTGGAAACCAGCAAACTTCGGGAAATGCGAGAAAAACTGCTAGGCGCTAAATCAGAAAAAAGTCAATAACCTCAAAAAATAAAATATTCAAAAAAATACAGCAGAAATATGGAAATAATAGTCTTTGAGAAGGAATCGTACTGGAAAATGCAGAAGCAATTGATGTCAATGTTTGAAGAAGCGTTAAAGTCTGGTCAACAATCGCCTGATGATTGGATTTCACTTGAGGAAGCTCAGGCGCTACTTGGCGTCAGAAGCAAATCTAAAATGCAGGAGCTAAGGAATACTAATGCTATTAAATACTCCAAGTTTGGCCGCAAACTTATCCGTTACTCGAAGCTGAGTATTATGGCCTATTTGAAGAAGAATATTCCTTCCTACTAATCACGAGGTTCATAATAAGGAAAATGCAAATACAACCCCTGATATGGAAATACATCGGCCACAGCAATTGCTTGTGGGAAGGGTCCACAAGGGGGTTACTAGGACATATCCGTTTTGAAATCGCCTACACCGGTGAATCAGAAATTTACAGTGTTCAATCCGATTTTAGGGGAATCGATAATACAACCTGCGCGGGAGTTTTTAATGCCAAGGTCAAAGCACAGGAACTATTAAACTCCTATGCCATATCACTCACAATATTTTAAGTCAATGATTAAACCAGGTTTACTGAAAAAGATTAGCTCCCTGTTTATGTGCTTTACCACATATGTGCTCGGTGAGCCTGATATTCCAAAAAAAGACAATTACAAGGTTATTTCCCTGGGGCTTGGCCAGCAGTCCACAGCACTCTACCTGATGAGTTCAACGGGTTTTATTGAACGTGCAGATTTTGCAGTAT
>JADLED010000344.1 GCA_020846335.1 Bacteroidia bacterium | reverse complement strand
TCCGGAAGAATCTGCGCTCCTATCGAATGCTCTACTTCCCCTGTTTTATTACTTTTTATACTGTTTTTAAAAAAAATTGCATTAACATCCCAGGAAGGAACATCCTTTAACACAAATACATAGCCTCCTTCGTCGGCCCAATGCATCGCCCCAATATCTGAACCCGGATAGGAAGGAAGCTCTGTTGCGCCTCTTAATGCGGTTTCCTGCTTGTCGCCTTTATTTACATGATGTTCTAAATTGGTATTTGGTCCTCTTGCTCCAAAGCCTTTTCGCAAAAGCAATTTTACAATTTCAACATCACTAAGCCCTTCTGTAGATTCACCGATATTTTCCAATTCAGACTTTAATGTTTCCATATTAGCTCCATAGTTAAGTATCTCATAAATTCCTGTTGGCTTTTCATAAACTAATTTACCACCAATGTTTAATTCAACTTTTGGAATTCTATAGAAATCCGGAGCAGTAGTCTTATTTTCAAATGCAAACGCATTTTCAATATTGCTACGGGTTTCCTTATTTATAAAACCAGCATCAGCAAAAGCCATGTCCATTTCCTTACCTGCACCTATCACATCTTTCTTAGCAAACAAATCATTGGCTCTGAGCAAATGCTCCACTTGTTTAGTACTGAATTTATCAATAATAGCTCTGTCTATCTTATTATTTTCAAATATCGTGGCAATTTTTTGTATTTCCTTATGGTCTATTTTATCTAACCACTCCGGAGTATTTTCTTTTACCTTCGTATTAACATAAGTCGTCTCTTCCCCATCCTTCCGCTTCAGCACCCAATTCTCACTTGCTTTCTGCTTCGTAAAACTATCACCTTTTTTTAAATGGAGGTGCTCTTTTAACGAATTTCCATCGCCTTCAAAATAAACCAAGTTGGGGTTGCCGGGCGATTGCCGTAAATTATAGGTTTGTAAATCAAAGGTTCGGGTTTCAACTACCTGATTGGCCAATTCGGTGGCCTGTTTGCCAAAGGCTTCCCGCTCCTCCTTGCTGTATTTTTTTTCGTTTCTGGCCGCTTTGCGCAGTGCCGCCTCGTTTTGCCGGGCAAGCTTTATGGTAGTGGCGTTAAACTGCTGTATTTCGGCCTGGGTGAGTGGCCGTGTTTTGGCCTCCTGCATTCGCTCGCCAATTTTTTCAATAATCCTTTCATTGGCTTTTATCTCAGCTTCATTTTCTCCATGGTTTATACCGTTTTCAAGCAGTAGGCGATTTCCTAATTTTAAGCCAGCCAAAAAAGCTAAGTTATGTATTACGCTATCACCTAATTTATAGTCTTGTTTGTCCTCTGCCTTCAGTTTGGAGTTTTCGTACAGGTAATTCAAATAATCAGTACCCTGCAATGTAGTTGCTTCAGTGCCAATTGCGCCTGCGCCCTTTAACCCTTTTTGCAATTTGCTGAGGGCCACAAATTTTTCTGTGGCTTTACCATACCCTGCCCCCGTGCCTTTAAGCGCCCCAAAAGTGAGTGTGTTTTTTAGAAAATCCTCACTAAAATTATCCCCATTGGCCTCGCCGCCGGTAGCTGTGGTTAAACCCTTGTGGATAAACGTAAAATAAAACGACTCAACAGTTAAAGCCCCGCCCTGTTCTGCCAGCCATGCCAAACTCATTCCGGTTTCAGCCATTTCCAAGCCAAGCAATGGCAGTGTGACTTCTGACAAGAGGCCTGCACTGAAGATGGTGGCCATCACCAAACCTATTTCGTAAAGACTGTGTTTTACCACCTGATAATTTTGCAACAGGTTTTTATTGGCTGTTCCAAATGCTGTTGCAAAACTTATTGCCTTTTTATAATCGCTTCCCGAGGTCAGCATTTTTAGTTGTTTATTTACTGCCTGTCCGCTTTTTTCTTCCGACAAAATAAGGTCGAGTAATCTGCCGGCGTTTTGTTCTAAAATCCGGTTGCTGGCAATGTACTCGTTCACTCGTTTTTGCGCCTCGGCACTCATGCCCTTTGCTGCATTGTTAATGTTGGTGTAACCACCGTCTTTAAACACATTGGCACATGCCACCGCAAACACCGCATCGGCCGCGGCATTTATGCGTGGAAACATGTAATTAAATTCCTTTTGCAACTGAAACCGGAATTTTGAAAAGGCAGCCGGGTCACTTTCGGCTGTGGTGGCAGCGTTTGGAAGCATTTGCTGCAAGCCCTTTAGTTTAAAACGGTAATCGTAAAGCACCCGTTTTAACTGCAATAAATTAATGGTACTTTGTTCTTTGGCGTTTTCCACTTCCAGGTTTTGAATCACCTTTTCAAGGGCATTGTTCATTTCGCCAACCTGTTCCATAAGATCGGTTAACGATGCCTTTGTAATTTTGCCGGATGTTTTACCTACCGTTAACTCGTTGAGTAACGCATCGGCTTCTTTGGCTTGTTTTTGGTACTTTGGAAAATAAAGGCAGGGCATTTTACTCATGGCACTGCGCAAATTGTACCAGGCACTTGATACGCTATCGTCAACATGGCTGGTTTTGGCGGATGCTTCGTCTGGTTTTTTTAAGAGCGGCTTTAAACTTGTGGCCACACGATCTATGGCAAATAAGCGTGCAATCAGGTGTTCGGTTTTTAAATCCACTTCGGCAAGTTCTGCCACCGATAGTTCTTCCAACGGTTTTGTTTCTGAGGCCGAATCGCCCTGAACACGTTTATTAATAAGGTTTACAAAACTTTGCACGGCCGGGTCGTTTTGTTTGCCAACTATTTTAGCGGCCTCGGCTTTGCAAAAATTCAGTTTACCTTTAAGTGTTAACACAAAGTTGTTTTTGTCAACGCTTTCTGACAGATTGTTTTGAGCCAATACAGCAATTGCGTAATCGCCTAAAACAGAGGTGTGATCTTTCGACAAATCTGTTAAAAACTCCTTAAACTCAGGATAAGCATTTAACCATTTCTTAAAAACACTTTGCACAAACCGGGCGCTGTCAGTGTTTCCTCCACTTTCAATCAGCAACATTTGCCATCCGCCCTGTTCTTTTAATTCATACAGCCGAATTACGGCGTATGACCGTTTTGAAGGATTTTTTAATTGTTCCACCCAAAAAAGAAGTGCTTTTCCAGCAGCGGTAGGCACAGGGTTTGTTTTTTCGTTTGTTTTAAAATTATTGAGCTTGCGCTCATAGTCCTGTTTGTTTTCAAGAATGCGTTCCTGCGCCTTTTGGTTAATATCAGGATTTTGTTTGTTTTGATAGTAAGTAGCGTCAACGGGTAATTTAGTTGTATAGTTTGGTAAATAATTGCCTTGACCAGCCAAAGGTTTATCCGCCTTCGCTTCCGTTTTTTTAGCTTCCGCCGGCTTCTGCTTTTGTTTTTGCCCGGTTTGTTTTTTGGCGGTGCCGGTGTTGGTTTTCTTTTGCTCCTTAACCGGCTGGGCGTTCTTTTTTTCTTCGGCCTTTTTTGGCCCGGACTGGTTTACAGTGGCTCCACTGTTGGTGTTGACTGCCGCTATGCCGGGGTCGGTCGCTTTTAGTAAAGCAGAAGAATCAGGCGTTTGGGCGATCGCCTTGTTTTGCAGTGTTTGTGGTTCGGCATCTTTAAACCAATAATTTTCTTCTTCCACTTCCTCCAATTCTAAACGGCGAAGC
Organism: Bacteroidia bacterium; assembly: GCA_020846335.1. GTDB lineage: Bacteria > Bacteroidota > Bacteroidia > B-17B0 > Aurantibacillaceae > Aurantibacillus. The sequence continues at coordinate 22,675 of JADLED010000344.1, read as the reverse complement.
ATTTCCATTCGTGCCACGAGCCATTGTAAGCTGTCACTGTCTTTATGCCTTTGATCGTACATGGCTTGTAATTATTGGGTTAGTATTCTGTTTTCTTTTGCAAATTCTCTTTTAATGGCCTCCACAATATCGGCCGATGCCACCACTTCGGTATTGGCATGGTTGGCGTCGAGGCAGGCGGCTTTAATAATGTTGGTAATGTTTCCGCCCGTGAGTTCGTAATGCCCTAATTGTTCAAAGTCGATGCCCGATTCGTAACTATAAGGTTTTGGCATTAAGCGTTTCCACAATTCAATTCGCTGGGCCTTGTCGGGCTTGGCAAAATAAATAACCGACTGAAAGCGGCGCGAGAGGGCCACATCGAGGTTGTTTCTGAAATTGGTTGCCAGAACGGTAAGTCCATTGTGTTCTTCCATGCGTTGCAACAAATAACTCATTTCAAGATTGGCCCATTTGTCTTTCGAATCTTTAATTTCGGTGCGTTTGCCAAACAGGGCATCGGCTTCGTCAAAAAACAAAATCCAGTTTTTATTCTTCGCCCGGTCGAACAAATAAGCCAGGTTTTTTTCGGTTTCGCCAATGTATTTGCTCACCACCATGCTCAGGTCTATTCTAAACACATCCACTCCTAAGCTTTTGCCTAATAATTGCACCGCCAGTGTTTTGCCGCTGCCCGAAGCACCGTAGAACAAACAGGTAAAGCTGCCATTGAGTTTACCATTGGTTTTTTGAATCAGGTTGAGACCATGGCTGTGCCACTTGCTCAGGCGCTGCAGTTCTTTAAGGGTGAACTCGGGCACCACCAAATCTTCCCAGTTAAGGCCGGTGGTAAGTAAACTGGCCGGAAAGTTTTTACCAAAATCGGGCCGCGGTTTTTTGCCCGACACAAAATAATTGATGTATTCGGGGGCCAGTGAAATGATGCTGTATTGCAGGGTGCATTCTTCTCCCCGAACATGGTTATTAAAAGTAATAATTTGTTCATTCACCAATTTGGATTGTGTTGTAAAAAACAGTTCCAGTTTCAGGGTATTGTCCAAATCATTGGCCGCTATTAAGTATAAGGCAGTTTTAAGCGAAGGCACAAAATTAAAAAACACCGTATCAATGTATCCACCCATTTCTGCAAAGCGTGGTTTGTAGGCACTTCTGTCATCACGTAAGTGAATTGAAAAAACATCGGGGGCAATGTGCGCGGTAAGCGACAGAATCAGCAATAATCTTTCCGCAGCATTAAGCTCCAACTCGCACACCAATTGTGCATAATAGGAGCTGTTATTTTTATCAAGGTCAGGCAATCCTTCCTCAAACCGATATGTCTGGTCGGCCTCAGGGTTTTTTCCCGCTTCAGGTTTTAAATCCTTAACACGTTTTTCAATAATGCTTTTGAGCCAGTTTATTTCGTTAAGAATGGTTTGGCTGTTAGTGTTAGCCGCTTCATTGGAATTTATTTTAATATTTTTTGATTTTAGAGCCATGGTATGAGTAATTGGTTTTATGATGGTCATACATTGGGTTAAATGGGTAACATGACCTGCGCAACTAATTTAACCCTTTTTACCGAAAAAAAAACCTAGTGATTACCCCAGTTTTATACCTAGTGATTACCCCAGTATCCTGAAAGGGAAATAAACCGTAAATAGACAGTTGACTTTCGACTGCAAACGTAAAATCCCCTGCGGTCTTTGCTTGTGCTCGATTCGGCGGGCTTCAAAATAGCGTAAACTATTCTTACAGTCCTCTCCCGCCAATTCGCGGGATGCGCTAAGCAAACCCCTTGGGGCTTTTAGTTTTCGTTGCTAAACCCAACTGTCTATTTACGGTTAAAATTCTGAATCCTTAAATTCACCCTATTTCAACACAAACCGGTAACCCAAGCCATACTCAAAATCGTAGGCCACCGCAAAATGGGTTCTTAAACCAAAATGGGCAATTAATCCCGAGCGCGTGTAATACCTCACACCAATGCGGCTCACCATCAGGGCATCGGGATTGGTGCGCTGAAAAATGTAATAACCCAATTCTATCGGAAAACTTATGCGCCCAACATTGTAAGAATAGCCTGCTCTTAAACTCACGCGATACTGGTCGATGCCGCTGGCAGTAGTGGCAAACACGTTAAAGTAATCGGTCTGAAAATTTTCATCGTAAAACACATCCGCGCCAAAACTAAATTTGTGTGTGTTGCGAATGTTGCGTTGGTATGCCACCGAAAACAAATAACACTTTAACAGTGGAGTGGCAATGTTGCGCTGGTTAACACCAATAGCGGCCACTGTCATTATTTCATTTTTTGATTTAACACGTCCGCTTGAATCGATGGCACCTTGCGTTAAGATTTTTTTTGATGGAAGGCGATAATTCAGTCCGGCATTTAAACTCAAAATGTTTAATCCCAGATTGGGATTTTTGCTTTTACCATTGCTGGCATGGGTAAAGGTAATGCCGGGTTCAAAACGCATATTTTGCCCTAAACGCAGGTGCCAAAACCAGCGGAACTGCACAAAGGCATTTACATGGCTGCCAATGGCAATGCCCTTTGGATTGGTTCTAATATCAAATGGTTTGGTAATGTAGGTGGCGCCCCAACACAAACGCATAATCATCCGCGAGGCTTTTTCCTTTTCGTTTAAAGGAATTTCGATGTAAGGTGCGGCCGTAAAACCATAACCCAACTCCTGTGGATTTTTATAATCCATGCATTGAAGGGTGATGCCCAAATCGGGTTTGTTGTTTTCGAGGTGCCACAACTTATTTCCCAAAGTGGGTTTTGAAATGTTTAATTCATAATTGGTGGGATATCCCTTTACCAAATGATCGATGGTGGAACGGTGCACCATGATGTAACCGGCATTTATTACAGGCTTTATCTGCCAGTCGGGATGACCGGTAATTCCGTTCTGCGCAAGCAGTCCTGCCGAGGCCAAAAGGCTGAGTACGATATGGTTGAAGAAATTTTTAATAAGGTGCTAAAATAACTAAAATATGCAAATGCTTTCCTGCGGCAGCAAACAAATAACTGCATTTAATTGCTAAATTTGCCCGATATGGACGACAAAGCCGCTGCCTTTTTACGCCTGCTTAAAATTATGGATGAACTGAGGGAACAATGCCCCTGGGACAAAAAACAAACCATAGAAAGCATACGCCACCTTACCATTGAAGAAACCTACGAACTGAGCGATGCCATTTTAAAAAACGACCTCAACGAAATTAAAAAGGAGTTGGGCGATATTTTATTGCACATTGTTTTTTATTCGCGCATAGCCAGCGAAACCAATGCTTTTAATATTAAGGACGTAATTGACAGCCTTTGCGAAAAACTAATTTTCAGGCACCCACACATTTATGGCGATGTGAAAGCCGAAACCGACGAACAGGTAAAACAAAACTGGGAACAACTTAAACAAAAAGAAAAGGGAGGCAATAAGTCCGTCCTTTCAGGCGTTCCTAACAGCATGCCTGCCCTGTTAAAAGCCTACCGCATTCAGGAAAAAGCCCGCGCTGTTGGCTTTGACTGGGAACAACCCGAACAGGTGTTTGAAAAAGTGAAGGAGGAACTGAATGAATTTGAGCAGGAAATAAAAAACAAAAACGCCGAAAACGCCGAAAAAGAATTTGGCGATGTGCTTTTTTCATTGATTAATTACGCGCGCTTTTTAAACATTAATCCCGAAGACGCTTTGGAACACACCAATAAAAAATTTATTAAACGCTTTGCCCACATGGAAAACCGTGTAAAAGAACAAGGCAAACAAATTGCCGATTGCAAACTCGATGAACTGGATGGCTACTGGAACGAGGCAAAAAAACTGAATTAATTTGAAGTTGTTTCTGAAAAATAATCTGGCTGTAATTGGCACGTATTTTATCATTTTAGGCATTGCGCTGGCCTTCATTTTTTCGCTCGACAAAAAAGTCATACACCTTTACTTTAATCAGTATGTGGGCCATGCTGCCACCGACAATTTTTTTAAATACATTACCTATCTGGGCGATGGCACAGTGGCCGTGTTTCTTTTGCTGGGCCTGCTCATTTACAATTTCAGGTTGGGCATATACGCCACAGCGTCGTTTTTAACAGCCAGCTTAGTTTCTATTGCACTTAAACATTTGTTTTTTGACGATGAAAACCGTCCTACTTTTATTTTTGATTTCTACGAACATTACAAACTTAAATTGGTGGATGGGGTACACACCTATATTCACAACAGTTTTCCAAGCGGGCATTCCACACAGGCCTTTGCCATTTTTATGTGTTTAATTTTTACCAGCAGCAAACAGTATTACAAATTTTTATTTCTGGCATTGGCAGTTTTAACAGCTTATAGCCGAGTACACCTGTCGCAACACTGGCTGGCCGATGTTAGCGCCGGAAGTGTGGTGGGCTTTGTGTGCAGTTTAATTTATTACGCGGTGTTTATTGGCAATTCTAAATTTGATAAATTAAACAAACCAATTTTTTTATTTCTAAGGTATTGGCGTTCGCGATAAAAAATAACCGTTTACTTATTTTTTTAATAGTGCTGATTTCGGCGGCTGTGTTTATTCCGTTTATTGGCAACAGCCCTTTGTTTGATTGGGACGAAGTGAACTTTGCCGAATGTGCCCGCGAAATGCTGGTGTCTGACAATTACTCGCAGGTACAACTCAACTACCGTCCGTTTTGGGAAAAGCCACCCTTTTTTATCTGGTTGCAGGCCCTGAGCATGAATCTGTTTGGTGTTACCGAATTTGCTGCGCGTTTTCCAAATGCCTTGTGCGGTGTGGCTTCGCTGGTAACACTTTTTGTGGTTGGTTCTAAATTTCATTCCAAACAATTTGGCCTCACCTGGTGTTTGTTGTATGCCGCTTCGCTCCTGCCCCATTTCTATTTCAAATCCGGCATCATCGATCCCTGGTTCAATTTGTTTATTTTTCTTTCGCTGTACCACAGCTTTCAGTTTTTGAACAATCCTTTAGGTAAAAAAGAAATTTCAAACGCCCTGTTTGCAGGTTTGTTTCTTGGCTTGGCTGTGCTCACCAAAGGTCCGGCGGCACTCATTATTTCGGCACTCAGTATTTTAACCTTTTTGTTATGGACACGGCAAATCCCCATTCTTAAAAGCAAGGTGTTTTTACTGTTTGTTGCTACCACCATTTTTGTTTCGGGTAGTTGGTTTTTGGTGGAATGGTTGCGTGGCAATCAAAAAATAATTCAGGGTTTTATCGATTATCAGATTCGTTTGTTTGAAACCGGTGATGCCGGGCACGACGGCCCTTTTGCCTATCACTTTATTGTGTTGCTTTTGGGTTGCTTTCCGGCTTCCATTATTTTTATAAGTGCGTACATGAAATACGGCGATTTAACGCCTTACCAAAAAAACATGCGGAAAATTATGCTGTGTTTATTTTGGGTGGTGCTTATTTTATTTTCGGTGGTTAAAACAAAAATTATTCACTATTCCTCGCTGTGTTACTTTCCACTCACTTTTGTGGCCACCATCGGTTTGGTGCAGTATTTTGATGTCTTAAAATTTAAAACGCTTCCAAAAATACTGTTCTGGCTCATTAATGGCCTGTTATCGCTTGCCTTTGTGTTGGTGGGTTTTACCGATTACATTAAAGTGCCGCTGATTGCAAATGGCTGGATTAAAGATCCGTTTGCCGTTGAAAACCTGCAGGCAAGTGGCAACTGGAGTGGTTTTGAATTTTTAATTGGCTTATTGTTGTTAGCCGCGGGCATTTTGGTTTACCGTGGCATTGCAAAAAATAAATTTAAACAGGTGTTGGCAGGCCTGAGCCTTAACGTGCTTTTTATTTGTTTTGCCATTGCCATTGTGGTGCCGCGCATCGAACTGTATTCGCAACACGCTGCCATTGAATTCTATCAGCAGCGCGCCAAAGAACATTGTTATGTAGAAACCCATGGTTTTAAAAGTTATGCCTACCTGTTCTATTCCAATCGCAAACCAACTGATTATACCAATCCCGATCAAATGGCCTATATCGAAGACATGCTCAACACCATGGAAAAGGAAGGCCATTCAAGGCTAACGAGTTATTCTACCGCCAATCTGTTTTGGATGGAAAATGGCCGGGTGGACCGCCCCACTTATATTGTGGTAAAAAGCAGTCAGGAAAAAGACATTATTGAAAAGCCGGTATTTACCAAACTGTATCAAAAAAACGGCTTTTGCTTTTATAAACGTGAGGCTGTTGAACCTGCCAAATAGTCTATTTTTTGCAATGGCATAAAATATGATTTAATTTAGATGTTATTATAAAGAACTTTATCATGAATTTTGGAGACATTAATGAAATAGCCTTTAAACACGGGCTTGACGAGGACAGTGATTTTATTCCGCTTTTAAGCGCCGAGGATGAAGACATGATGAGGAATGAAAAAGTTCCTGATATACTGCCAATATTGCCGCTTCGCAACACCGTATTATTTCCGGGAGTGGTAATTCCCATTACCGTTGGTCGCGACCGCAGCATTCAGCTTATAAAAGACTACAATAAAAAAGACAAGATTATTGGGGTGGTAACTCAAAAGCACGACAGTACCGAAGAGCCCACCGAGGAAGATTTGTACAACATTGGCACCGTGGCGCACATCATTAAAATGCTGCGCATGCCCGATGGCAACACCACCATTATCATACAGGGAAAAAAACGTTTCCGGATTGAAGAGTATGTGCAAACTGAACCTTATCACAAGGCGCGAGTTACCGCCATGGACGAACCTCAGCCACTTAAAAACGACAAAGAGTTTCAGGCCATCATTTCAAACCTTAAAGAAACTTCCACACAAATTGTAAAAATATCGCCCAACATTCCGAGCGATGCCGGTTTTGCCATCAATAATATTGAAAGTCCTGCCTTTTTGGTCAACTTTATTTCGTCTAACATGAATGCCCGCACCGAAGACAAGCAGCGCATGTTGGAAGTGGCCAACCTTAAAGAAAGAAGTTTGCTGGTGTTGGAATTTTTAAATAAAGAATTTCAGATGCTGGAACTTAAAAACCAGATTCAGAACAAAACCAAAATGGATTTGGACCGCCAGCAACGCGAGTACTTTCTTAACCAACAAATAAAAACCATTCAGGAAGAATTGGGTGGCACCAATTTTGAGCAGGAAATAAGCGAGTTTAAAAACAAAGCCAAAACAAAAAAATGGAGTGCCGAAGTAAAGGAATTGTTTGAAAAACAAATTTCGAAACTGCAACGCATGAACCCCAATGCAGCGGAATACGGCATACAAACCAATTACGTGGAATTGTTGCTGGAATTGCCCTGGAACGAAACCACCGAAGATAATTTTGATTTAAAACACGCGCAGCAAATTTTAGACGAAGACCATTTTGGTTTGGAAAAAGTAAAGGAGCGCATTATTGAACATTTGGCCGTGCTTAAATTAAAAGGCAATTTAAAATCGCCCATCATTTGTTTGTATGGCCCTCCGGGTGTTGGTAAAACATCGTTGGGTAAAAGCATAGCCAAAGCGCTTAACCGCAAATACATCCGCATGAGTTTGGGTGGTTTAAAAGACGAAAGCGAAATACGTGGTCACCGCAAAACCTACATTGGTGCCATGCCCGGCCGTGTGTTGCAGAACCTGAAAAAAGTACAGTCTTCCAATCCGGTGTTTATTCTCGATGAGATTGATAAAGTGGGCAACGATTATCACGGCGACCCTTCCTCAGCCCTTTTGGAAGTGTTGGACCCTGAACAAAATTCCACCTTCTACGATAATTTTCTGGAAACCGATTACGACCTCAGCAACGTGATGTTTATTGCCACCTGCAATAATCTGAGCACCATACAACCTGCTCTGCGCGACCGCATGGAAATTATTGAAGTGAACGGTTACACGGTGGAGGAAAAAATTGAAATTGCCAAAAGGCATTTAATACCAAAACAAATTGAAGAGAGCGGACTTAAAAAAAGTCAGTTAAAACTCGGTGATAAAGTGCTGGAGTTCTTAATAGACACTTACACTGCCGAAAGTGGTGTGCGTAATCTGGAGAAAAAAATATCCAAAATTGCCCGTCACATGGCCGTTCACATAGCCCGCGATGAGGAAATGCCTAAAATTACCGAAGAAAACATTATTAAGATACTTGGGCCATCGCACATTAAAGACAAGTATCAGGGCAACGACATTGCCGGTGTGGTAACCGGTTTGGCATGGACTCAGGTAGGAGGCGATATTTTATTTATCGAAACCAGTTTAAGCAAAGGCAAGGGCGGCAAACTTACCTTAACCGGTAATTTGGGCGATGTGATGAAGGAGAGTGCCACGCTGGCTTTGGAGTATCTAAAAGCACACCCACATTTGGTGGATGCCACTACCGAAACTTTTGAAGAACAAAACATACACATACACGTGCCGGAAGGTGGCACCCCAAAAGATGGTCCCAGTGCGGGTATTGCCATGCTTACGTCCTTGGCCAGTGCCTTTACCAAACGTAAGGTAAAAAAAGCCCTGGCCATGACCGGCGAAATAACTCTGCGTGGAAAAGTGTTGCCGGTTGGTGGCATTAAAGAAAAATTATTGGCCGCCAAACGTGCAGGCATTAAAGAAATTATTCTGTGCGCCGACAATAAAAAAGATGTGGACGACATAAAGCAGGATTACCTCAAAGGCCTCACCTTTCATTATGTGACGCAAATGGAAGAGGTATTGAAACTCGCCTTGTTAAAGGAAAAGGTAAAAGAAATGGTGGGTTAAAGCAGACTAGGTGTGCGCTGAGTTTCTGTAATGTTTATTGTATTTTTTTACAATCTCCGAAGGTGGATTAATTGGGGCTGGTAAATAAGCGGAGAGGCCATTTATTATGCTTTTGCTTAGTTTTTTGTTGGGCTTTTGGAATGTGAAACGCAATACAAGTCCGTGCCAACGGGTTAATTTATACTACTACCAATGCTTTTTTATAAAAAGTGATTTAGCGATACATTATCGAGATACAACTCAATACAAACCATAGCCTATTTTAAATCCAAAGTAGTTTTTACTACTATATTTATCTATAAATTTTTGATCTACAAAACGTGTTAAACTCTGCTGATTAAACGTAGCATTTTGGAGGTTGAATTTTTGGTAATAGAAACATATTATCAGGTATTTGTAAAATCCTTTCCATGATTGCCCGATCAATTCTTCTCTTCCTGAACTGAAAAATTTATAAGGCTTAAAATTAAGTTCAAAACAATAATCCTTAGCTAAATAAACATCAACCGGATCGTTATCCTTTGTGAGTCCTTCGGTTGGATATTTGCCGTAAATTGGAAAATAACTACTCGAAGTACCAAACTGTAACATGATTCCTCCATACTTTTGAGGAAAAGGTGAAAATGAGATAAACAAATTATCAAAAGCCGAACCCCTGAATCTATAATTATTTAACCCATTTATGCCTTTATAAAGAATATCGGCTCTAAGAGAGTCATTACTGTTTGGTTGACTGGCATTATAATAATAATTAAAATCATTTATAAAGTCCTGAGAAAAGTATTGTTTTGTAAGGCCGGGAAATATTTTTGCATTCCAACTAATTCCTAGTAATATTTTTTTTGAAAAAAATCTACTGATATTTATTCCGAAATTATAATGCATGCCACCCCACCTCAAAACATTACTTTTAGGCATGAATAAATAGCGTGCCTGAAAAAACAATAAGGACGAAGAAGCACTGCTGTCAGGTATTAGCAGATAGTTCAGATATTTGTTTCCACTTATCAAATCCTCAAGTTCGTTTTCATTTTCCTGAGCAGAAAATTTTTGAATGCACCATGTATTTAAAACTAAAAACATAATTGCTAAGTAAGAGGAAATATTTTGTTTAAAATTTAGCATGGCAATTAATTACTCTTTCCCTTACAGATTTCATTTAGGGTGCTTTCGGCTTTTTTATATCCCAATTCAATACTTTTTTTTAAATCTAAACAAGCTAGTTCTTTTCTATTTAAAGCTAAGTATGACATTGCTCTTTCGTATAATAAATCCCCTGCTGCTGGTAGCTTGTCTATTGCTATAAAAAAATACTCTATCGCTTTCTCATTTTGTCCTAAATTAGCAAGCGCAACCCCTTTGTTTGCATAAGCTATTGGATTTTTAGACAGAGATATGGCTTCGTCAAAATCTTGAATAGCTCGTGTGTAATTTTTCAGTAATTGAAATAATTGGCCTCTATTCACGTAGCATCTTTCATTTTTTTTGTCCAATTTAATAACCATATCATAATCCCTAAGTGCATTTTCATAATCCCCTATTAAACTGTAACACAGTGCTCTTTCGTCATAAAGAACCGCATCAAATTTATTAATCTTAAGTCCTTTATTATAGAATTTAATTGCGTTATAATAAAACCCCTGTTCAAAATAAATTCTACCATAAATATAATAGGCCTTAAAATTACTCGAATCTAATTCAATTGATTTTCGAATATCTGACAATGCTTCAAAAAACTGTTTGTTAATACTTCGGCAGGCTGCTCTGTATAAAAATGATTCTGCAATCTTTTGTTTCGCATCAATTGCTAAATCAAATAGCTTGATCGCATTGTTTACATCGTTATCCGACAATGAATCCTTAGAATAAATCTTAAAGGCTTTATTATAATAATCCTGACTAATTACTTTACCCACAAAAAAGCAACAAATTATGAAGGTAATTATTTTAATTTTTCTCATGTTTAAATTAAGTTTTCAATACATTTTTTAATCAGGCAAAAACATGAACATTTAGTGTAAAACATTATTTGAACCTGTAATTTTCTACCTGCGATAACCTTTAATATCAAAACCAACTCCAACTGTAATTGATGCACTTCCTTTGTACCCTAGCTTTTGTCCACCTTGGCTACTATTAATCCATGTTCCTTGCAAATGGTGATAGCTTAAAGCTGTAAAAGCGGTCATATAACTTAAAAAAGTAAAATTAACTCTTGCAACAATTGTTGCACTATAACCTACTCTTGCGTATCGCTCTGTTTGACTTCCTTTAAATGTAACCCCGTTAAAATTGATTTCATCTTGTGAGTATTCACCTGTTATTGGGTCTTTATACATAGGCGCACCGTAAGTTGCACCAGCCGTAAGACTTATATCAGTTGAGAAATTGAATAACCTATCGAATCTAGTATGGTATCTGCGATTAGAAGCCAGACCAAATTCAATTGCTGTGGGAGCTTCAATTTTATACAATCCTAGCGGATCAATTTTCTGCTTCATCAAAAATAAAGACCATTCTGATGAACTTTCATGCAGTCGACCTTGCATTTGCACAAATGTATTTGGTTCATCTAGCGAGAATTTACCACTAGCGTTACTAAATTTTGTATGATAATGTTGGTAGTGTCTATCTCCATATAAAAACCACAATGTATTTGGTGTGCCATATATTCCTCCAGGGACACCATACGTTAAATAAAACCAAGGAGCAGTGTTACCACTCAAAGTTTCTTCTTTAGGGTTTTGAGGAGTTGTTTTATTTTGCGACTCAACATTTTTAGACTTGGCATGCCCTATCCCGTGCCCATGGTGGTGGGTATATCTTGCCCTAGCACCTCTTCCGCCATCAGCTCCTTTAAGCTTATGTCCCTTATCTCCGCCGCTCTTATTCCCCTTATCATCTCCATCTAATCCTAGCGGATCAGCGAAGTAAATCGGATTATTACCAAAAGCAGCATAGGGACTCTCCCATTCTTTCACAACAGGATCCATCTCCCACCTTCTCAGGATACGGGAATCGTACATCCAGTACTCCGCAGATTGTGCTCCTTCGTAAACTTCATCCTGGCGTTCATGCCCGTTGTGTGAATACCTATACTCATCCCCACCTGTCCATTTCCGCCCGGGCATTTCCTGACCGCCTGCGTAGTAATCGGTGGTGCTTAAAATATCGGGGCTGTAGCTGGTAATGACCCCGCCGGCCATTAATGGGCAAAGGCTGATGTTATCCACCACAAAAGAGTGGGTGCTGCTGCCGTTGGTATTAAAGGCCAGGTAGTATTACTTTTAAAATATAAAGAACGTTTGTACTCAAAACAAATATACAATTATTTGCCCTATTTATCAGGGCATACTAAAATTATTTATACTTGTTATTGCGCCTGGGCATGCTCCTACTCTTTATTGGTTTTGTGCTGCAAGCCTCCGCCATTTTTTTAAGCGTGGCCGGTAAATAAGTGCAAGGCTATTTATTAGGCTTTTGCTTAGTTTTTTTAGTTTTTTTGGAATGTGGCACTGACTAAAAGTCCGCGTTAACGGGGGGGATGCGCATAAAAACAAAATGTTGCGCCTGGGCATGCTCCTACTCTTTATTGGCTTTGTGCTGAAAGCCTCCGCCATTTTTTTTAGCGTGGCTTGTAAATAAGTGCAAAACGATTTATTAGGCTTTTGCTTAGTTTTTTAACCTTTTTGTAATGCGGCACGGACTACAAGTCCGCGCTAACGGGGTAACTTAAAAGCTGTCCAAAATCTGTTTTCCAAATATCAAGTTCAAAAAGATTTCCATGCTTATCTAAATTTAAGGAGGCTATTACTTCAACCCCATCCGAATCGGTGAATTGAAAATCGCTTACTTCTTCTCCGAACATTCTATCTTCACTGAATATGCCTTGAGGAATTAAAAGCAAACTGCCCATATTCCCATCTTCCATCGGGCGTACCATTAATCCATCCTTCCAATTTTTAGTAATGTTTATTGAAGATCTATTTACTAGCAGTTCAAGAAGTTTTTCTTCTTGAATTGTAGGTTTTCTATCTAACTTCATGAATTTTTCCTATATTAAATTTGCTGTTTGAAAGCCTAAAAGCTCTGTATTTTATTACTTCTCCTCCAACTTCAATAAAGAAATGTTTACCTGTGCCAATAGTCAATTGATTATAAACTGTTTTAAAATGTTCAAGTACTTTTGATTTAACTATTTCCCTGTCCAATCCTATCGCTTCTATATGACGGAAAGCATGATTTGTCTGATTCTCATTACTACCGAACTGAACTTCAACCTTATCAAAAGGAATAGTTGATTCATCAGGGTTTACCTCAGGAACTTTTCCATCATCCAGCCCACCAGCCTGAGAATCTTCCGCCCCCCCATTCCCATTATGACTCCCGGTATGAGAAAGATAGATTTTTGCCTTTGCATTAGAAACTGTAGCGGCCCTAATTTGAGACTGCCCATGTAATAATTCTGCAGTTCCTTCCACAGCAATTATCAAACCCGGAGGCCCTGCTTCAGCACTTGCCATTACTTTACCCCCTCCATGAAGCGCTTCGGCAAAACCCATAGCTATAGAACTGTTGTTTCCTGCTATCTGTCCTTTAGCAAATGACCTGTTTTGATTTTCACTACTACTATATGTTGAAGGATCTTTATACCCAATTCCAAAAACATAGTTACTACCAGTTGCATTAAGGTAACCTGCAATAAAAGCCTGCTTCTCTACAAATTCATTGGTTTTTGGTAGAACCAATATTGGCGGCATTGTTGGAGGAATTCCAAGAAATTCAAAACCTCTTTGTGTTTCTGCTGTTATTACTACACCTTGTTTACCAGAATCGGGTGTTGGGATTTTACCACCATCAGATGGCTTTGGTGTCTCAGTAGAAGTGCTTGCTCCTAAAACGTCAGAATATACAATCGGGTTTCCATCGAAACAAACATATGGGCTTTGCCAAGGGAATATGACGGGATCCACGTTCCACCTTCTCAGGATGCGAGAGTCGTACTCCCAGTACTCGGCATTCATGGCGCCGGTAAAAATTTCTTCGTCTTTTTCCTGCCCGTTCATGCTGTACCTGTACTCATCTCCCCCCACCCAGATTCGCCCGGGCATTTCCTGACCACCTGCATAATAATCGGTGGTGCTTAAAATATCGGGGTTACTTAATAAATTTAAAGAACGTATGTACTTAAAGCAAATATACAATTATTTTGCCCTATTTATCAGGGCATACTAAAATTATTTATACTTGTTGTTGCGCCTGGGCATGCTCCTACTTTTTATTGGCTTTGTGCTGCAAGCCTCCGCCATTTTTTTAAGCGTGGCTTGTAAATAAGTGTAAGGCTATTTGTTAGGCTTTTGCTTAGTTTTTTTGGCTTTTTGGAATGTGGCACGAGCTATAAGCTCGCGCCAACGGGGACTATAAGCTCGCGCCAACGTGGTCAGTTTAGTCCGGAATAGTCAGAATAATATATAATTAAACTCTTCTTGCAATTTTTTAATCCTATTACTAATATTTGAATTAAGATTATTTTTACTATTGAAGAATTTTATCAACTCATGCTCCAAATTTGAAAGAAATTTTTTCATATCAAAATCAAATTTTCGATATTCACTTTCACTCTCATTGTAGTAAGATATTTGCCCAAGTCCTTTAACTAAACCAATATAAAACCTTTGGGTTGGAGTTCCATTAAGTGAAAAATTATGATTGGAAAAATATTCTGCAAGCTTGTCGAAATATTTTTCCTCTTCCGCTTCAGTTTCAAAGATAACTTTTTCATATAACTCATCACGAGCTTGAGCAATGCAGTTATCTATACCTATCGAAAAAGGAAAATTCTCTGTAAGTAAATTTTTCCTGACTCTTAAATACCATTCAAGAATTACTACAATATCCCACTGCCAATGAAGTAGTTCACACTCTATATTGTTGGCAATTATAAGGAGTCTAATTTCACCCCAAGCCTCAAATTCACTACTTTTTACTAAAGGATAAGGATGAGGAAAGGGCGATAATTGAAAACTCAAAATACCTATTTTCATTCCTTAATTAATTAATTTTTTATAATCAGCTTTTGTCATTTTACCCTCTTTTAGCCATTGTCTAATAACTTTGGTGCCTCCTGATTTTTCGATTAGTTCCCTTGGATTAATAGGATAACCATGCCATCCCCCAACATTATCTGGCTGAAATTCATATATTTTACCTTTATGAAATCCATACTTCTGTTTACCTAAATTTGAACTATTATTCAATACTTCTTGAGCTGTGGCATCATCTAAATCCATTAAAGTACCCCAACCTCCTTTTTGATGTTTAGGAGTTGGAGCGTAAACAGGATTATCTAAATCATTCATTTCCGGTGCTCTACCATCATCCAACCCACCGGAGTATGAATCCTCCAAGCCACTATTTCCGTTATGATTATCGGCGTTTACTTCATTAATATCATTAATAAGGTGCCGCATCGAAACACCACAGGTAACTAAACCATGTCCGATAAGCGCCGTACTTGCAGCCATTGTAGGAGCACCGAAAATAGCTCCTACACCAGTAGCATTAAGCACCATCCCTCCTCCTTCGCCACCCACACCAGCAATCATTTCATCTACAGAAATTACTATTGACAAGATGTCGCCTATTATTTGGCCGGTGCGAGCTGACCTCCTGTATTCCTGAGGTAAAGTATTCACATCACCTCTACCACCGCCTAATAACATATTCGAGCTTACGGCGTTAAAAATACCCAATCCAAACGCTAAAGATTGCTTGCCTAACTCAGAAACTCCTCTGTCAATCTTACCATAGCCTTCTTTAAACATACTCCAAAGTTGACCCACTGATGGTTCTGATTCATTTACGGGTGAGCGTGGAAATCTTGGGTCTGAAAGTGTTTTAGTTCCATGATTTGCCAGAGTGTAGTCATGAGCTTTATCTCCTCCTCCCTCACCTTCTTCTCCTTCTAACCCACTTGGGTCAGAATATGTTATCGGATTATTATTAAAACAGGCATAAGGGCTTTGCCAAGGATAGGTAATAGGATCCACATTCCACCTTCTCAGGATGCGAGAGTCGTACTCCCAGTACTCGGCATTCATGGCACCGGTAAAAATTTCTTCGTCTTTTTCCTGCCCGTTCATGCTGTACCGATACTCATCCCCTCCTGTCCATTTCCGCCCGGGCATTTCCTGACCGCCTGTGAAGTAATCTATACACTTTTTTCAGCTAAATACCTTTTTTGTAAGCACACCAACAAAAAAATTTAAAGAACGTTCCAAAGGTCAGGTATAAAAATACAAAAAAAACATTGACTGTAACATCTTTCAGGGCAAAAGTTTAAAATAATTGAATGCACCATAAGCCAGGCACAACAAGCCGCAGCCACCAACCGTAGACTTTAACATAATCGCTAATTATGTGCGGCGAAGCCGTTCACATAATTGCCCATTATGTAAAATAGCCACGCCGAAAAAGGCGTGGCTATCCGCTACGCTGGTGGCACTGGCTGTTTTTCTCACGCACGGGTTAGCGTGTTATTCGCACGAGCTTACGCACCCTGCCGCCCTACGGTTGGCGCATTTTAAAAAATAATATAAAAATTTCTTACGCTCTTTTCCCTTTCTATTTTTTACATTATTTTTTAAAACGTTTGTTGTTACTCTCGTGAGAAGCAACACAGCTCGATTTTTAAAAAGTAATAATGAAGCGTAGAAAAAAGTGCGGTGGGATTATTGCTTTTTAAAAATGAGCATCCGCGGGGTTGCGGGGGTGGAAGACCCCCGAGCCTGTGCGTTGGCTTAACTCCTGCGTGCGTGGCGTTCCCTTCGGCTTTACTCAGGGCAGGCTTTTCGGGGCTGCACAAGAAAGACAAAGGCGCAAGGATGCTTGCATAAGGGATGGCTTGTTTTGCTTGTGCTGTAAGGTGTTGGCTATTTACACATAATGTTCATTATAATATTTTTTTGCGTTGGCGTGCGGTTCGATTGCCTCACCGACCGCACAAGCGATAGAGGAAAAATTTATAATACCACATTATGTTACATAGCTTCTGACCGTTTTTTATGTGGGTGGGCTTGCTGCTTTTTTATTTTTTGGCTTCGACAGGCTCAGCCACCAAAAAAATAAATGGGCTGCAAAGGCGTTGGCTAAAAAAAACGGGCTGCAACACCTTGTTTTTAGTTGGCGTTGGCCCAGAGAGCAGGAACTAAAAAAGCCCCGCTTAGTGCGTGGGGTGTTATTTCTTTTTCTTTGGGAGTTTATAGCCGATTTGTCTTTGTGGTTCTTTCGGTTTTGGTTTTTCTATTTTGTCGCTTAATTCATCTACATATTGAAAAACCATTTCTATATTTTTTGTATTGTTATCTGTTTTCTTTTCTAATTTTTCTATAGCTAACCTTAGTTCTGTGTTTTCTGTTAATGCCTTTCTAATGCTTGTAAACACTCGCATAATTTGTATATTAACTTGTATGGCTTTGGAGCTATTTAAAACGCTGGAAAGCATTAATACGCCATGCTCTGTAAATACATAAGGTGCGTAACGTAAGCCCATTTTATCGGAAGAATTGGAGGTGCCAAATTGGCTCCTCCAATTCTCGAACTCTTCTTTATTCATTTCAAACATAAAGTCTTTTGGGAACCGCTCAATATTTCTGTTTACCTGTCTTTTTAATTGTTTTGTTTCAACTCCATACAGCTTTGCTAAATCTCTATCTACCATTACTTTTTGACCTCTGATAAGATAAATTTTATTCATTACTATTTCATCAGGTATTGCTATTTGTGTTGTTTGTTTTGCCATATTTTATATTGCAATAAATTTTTATGTTACAAATCTACTTGGTTTTTTAAGGTCGCAAAATGCGACCTTAAAGTTTTCTTTAATTTTTGGGCTTGCGGGGTTTCTGTGCTTTCAATTTTTTCGCTTCTGCCTCTGTAATGCCTGTTAATTGTATGATTAAATGATTGGGGAAGGTTTTGTTTTTTAGTTCTTGTGCTATTTTTAATGCTTTTCTTTTTTCGCCTATTTCTTCTGCTTCCTTTTTTAAACGTTGTTGCAAAATATATTTTGGCACATATTTGGTGCTGCGTTCCAGTTCGTTCATTATTCCTGTATCACTAAAGCTGTTGTATGTTTTTTCGGTAATAATTAAGTGGTCTGATACTTTTATGTTTATGATATTTCCTACTTGTATTAATCTGTCTGTAATGTCTTTATCTTCTTCGCTTGGCTTAATGTTTCCGCTTGGGTGATTGTGTACTAATATAATTTTAACAGTGCGCTTTTGTAAGGCAATACTAAATACTTCCATTGGGTCAACTGGTGCGCTGTTAATCGTTCCAATGCTTATTAATTCTATGTATAGTATTCTACTGTTCTGCGCTAGTCCAATAATCCAAAAGTGTTCTTTGTTGCGTTCTATCTTATTTTCACGTAATAAAATACGTTGCATCACGCTGTAAATGTCTTCGGAGTTTACTATTCTTATTTTTTCTAATTCGTTTAATTTCACTTGCATTTGTATTGATTCTTAAAGTTAATAATTTTTCCTTCGACATGCTTCGACTAGCTCAGCACAGGTCTCAGGACAAGGTTTAGCCAATGGGATGGTATTTTACAACGTCTTCTAATAAGTCTTCTATGTCATTTACTAAATAACTTTCGGTTGAACTTACAAAACGGTGTCCTGCTCTGTACTGCACTTCTCTTAGGTTGTAGTGTTTTAACCAATGTGTTATTACGCTTGCTCTTAGTTGTTTGATGTTAGTTAGTCTTGGGTTTTGTAAGGTTAATTTTGGTGTCAATTTTTGCATGGTATTTTGTATGCGTTCGCTTTTGCCTGTGCTTACTATTAATTGGCTGCTTTGTTTTTTTGTTTGTTGTAGTATTTCCAATCTTGTTTTTAGTGTGTATTCCATTAAATCTAGTATTTGGTGGCTTTCTAACCGCATAATTCGTTCGTTGCTTCGCCTTGTACCGTTTATAAATAATGTGCCTTCTCTTAGCTTTAAATCGCTTAATTGGATGGTGTTTAATTCTTCTGTTTTTAATCCTTGATACACTAACAAACCTATTATTATTTTATTGCGCTGTGAGGCTAATAAAGCGGTTTTAAACCAATTTTGGTTTTTGTTCTTATCATTTGTATCGGGTATTTTAAAGTTGCTGTAAAGGCTTTCTAATTCTTTTTTTGACAGGGTGCTGTAGAGTGTTTTTCGTTTGATGCCTTTTAAATGAATGTTGCCGAATGGGTTTTCTGCGATTGTGTTTTGATGAATCAGGTAATTAAAATAAATTTTTATAGCGTTAATATGTGTTTGTATGCTGCGTTGTTTGTTTTTTGGTTTGAGCGTTTGTATATAGGCTGTTACATCATTATAACTGACCTGTACCTCTTCCATGTTTTCTTTTTTCAGGTATTTTTTAAAGGCTTCTAAATAGCGTAGCATGTGGGTGATACTGGTAGTACTATAATCTTTTGCTAACAGGTAATCGCTATATTTTTTGTATTGGTTTAATAACAGGGTTTGATTTTGTACCGACTGGCGTGGCTTTAGTTTTCGGCGTGTTCGGCTGTCCCGGCTTTTGCCTAAGTGTATTTTTTTAACGCTCATCTTCAAAGAGTTGTTCTATGGTGTATTTTGGTATGTTATTATAGGGTTGTTCCTCTCCTATGGTGTGGCAAGCTAGTTCATTGTTTTGTGTTTCTGTTTTTAATAAATGGGTGTACACCTGCGTACTTTCTAAGCTGTTGTGTCCTAAAAAGCGGGCTATTTTTTCAAGGCTCATGCCGTTTTGTAATAAGTGGGTGGCGATGCTGTGGCGCAATACGTGAAGCCTTACGGTTTTTTGTTGTAAGTGTATATCGTTTGTTCTTTGTTGCAATAGTTTTAACCGTAGTGCCATGCTTTGCGTGTCCATGCGTTTACCTCTTTGGCTGATAAAAAAGGCTTCTTCTTTTTTGGATTGTACGATTTGTGGCCGCCAGTCGTAAATGTATTCTTCTATGTATTTTAAATTGGTTTTGTTAAAGGGTACTAATCGTTCTTTATAGTTCTTTCCTTTTCTAACGTGCAATAGTTGTTTGTCAAAATTGATGTCGCTTAGGTCTAAGTTATAGCCTTCGTTTCTTCTTAATCCGCAACCGTAAAATATGGTTAACATGGCTCTGTCTCTTGCGTTAAAGGGCTCCAAGGGTGTGTTTTCATTGTAGCCATAAGTGGCTTTGTAGAGTTCTTTTATTTCTTCCTGGCTTAATACGGTTATTTCTTCGGTGCTGTCTGCTTCCCAATCGATGCCAATGTTATTAATGCGGAGTTTACCTGTTTGCCTTAGGTACTCGGTAAATTTATAAAGGGCTTGTAAGTGTTTGTTTAGGTAATTGTTGCTTAGTGCGCCGCCTTTGCGTGTGTTGGGCCGGTGTTTTAATTCAGCGTAATGATTTTTTATGTGCTTGCTTGTTATGTCTTTGACGTGTGTAACGGGTTTCCCCTTCCCACGAACTGGCTCAATGCCCACCGGGCATTGCCCATTTTCTAAGTAATAAAATAGTTCTCTTACTTGATTAGGGATATTGTAAACGGTGCTTGGTGCATAGCCTAATACGTCTAACCATTCTCTAAAGCTTTTTTCGATGTAATTAAAGTTATCGGATTTTATAGTGAGTGATTTCATGCTTTTATTTAGTAGTATATACCTTCTTTAATTTTCTTGTACTTTTTCTTTGCTTTTCTTGCTGTGCTTGGTTTTGGGTGGCTCACTATTAGTTTGAGCCTCTAATGGGCCTGAGCCACTTTGTTGTATTCCTTCGGCTTGGCTCAGGACAAGTTTTTGTAATGTTTCGTCTAATACGTTGGTTATTTTGCTTTGTAGTTCCTGGTATTCTTTACTGTTTACTATTTCATATAAATACCCTCGTTCTTTTGTGCCTTTTACTTTTTTTATAAAATAGTTTTCTATTAAGGCGATGGTGTGGCGTTTTTGGGTACTGGTTGGGATGCGTAGAGCTTTGCGTAGTTCCCGGTTATTAAATTGGGTGAGTTTGTTTTCTTGTAAATACTGTTTTAGTTTTTCAAAGTAATTTCTACATGCTCCGCTTAGTTCATCACTTTTTCTAAGCAAAATGTTTTTTATTAGTTGGTTGGCCTCTTGTATGTCTTCTATTTCGGTGTATATATAAATTTCGCCTGTGCTTTCATCTACTTGTTGGGTGCGTTGGTATTGCTTGTAAAATGTGATGGCTTCTATAAATAATAAATAGTGTGCGTTGGTTCTTCTTGGCTTAAATACTTCGCTAGGCAGTTGTAAATACTCCGCATAAGGATTAATTATTTTAATGGGTTGTAATAAGCGTTGTACGTTTTGTAACAGGTTTTTTATTTTGTTTTCTTCTTCTATGTTTATTTTTCCTGCACATAGTAAGCGTTGGTAATTCATTATATGCTGGTCTTGCTCTTTGCTTTCATCTAAGTAAATTAAAAAACTGCGGTTGGCGTTATCTTCGTAAATGTGTTCTTGTGTGGTGCATCCTGCCACGCTTACAGGGCCTTCTACTATTAGGTGTATGGTTCTGCGTTCGCCTTTGCTATTGGTGTGGGCTATGGTTTTACTAATGCGTTTTTTACTTTGTAATTCTCTTAATGGATAGAGTACGTTTTCTGCTCCGTCTAAGTCTTCTATGAGTATGAGTTTGTTTTTTAATTCTCTTTGTCCAAAGTAATAAAAGGCGTTTTCGGATAGTGTGGTGATTTCTAGTTTATCTTCTTCGGGCATGAGTTCGCCTACTTTTTCTTGTAAGTGTGTTTTACCTGTTCCGCTACTGCCAAGGCTTATAACGTGTAAGGGCGTTCTTCCTTTTCTAAATGTAAATATGATGTACATTAATAATCGGTTGAGTTCTTCGCCTATTACGCCGCTTTTGCCTATTAAATCATTGGTTGTTTGTAGTAAGTTATTTATTTTTAATAGTTCTAAGGCTTCTTCTCTTTCTATTTCGGTTAATTGTTTTTTTACTTGCTTTTGTTCGCTTTGGTCTTTTAATAATTGTAATCGGTAACTTTCTAAATGATTTGTTAACTCGCTTAAACTGGCGGCTATTACGCTTGTGCCTATTTCCATGCGTTCGGCTATTTTGCGTATAATTTTTTCTAATTGGGTATCGTTGTATAAATCCATATTGTGCCGTAATGCAGGGCGTGGGCTTATCCCTTCGGCAAGCTCAGGGCAAGCTTTTAATTCTACTTTTAGGGTTACTCGTAATCTATCCAAGCCTTCCAGTTTTACACCGCCTAATACGGCTATTTTTAAAATATCGTTCTCGTAGTGTAGTTGTTGGTTGTCGATTATTGTTAGGGGTAGTTTGGCTTCCATGTTGATAATTTTTTGATGCTACTTATAGGTAGCAAAGTAAACGATTTGAGTTATATTTACCAAATCTTTAAAAACAGCATTTATTAACAATAGGTAGCTACATTGCTTATTTATTAAACGTTATAAGCTATTTTTGTGTTAATAATTATATGGTATGAGTGGCAAAAAGGGTTTATTAGGTAAGCGTATTATTGAGCTTCGCAAAGCAAAAAATATGTCGCAAAGCGATTTGGCTAAGAGGGTTAATTTATCTTACGCCCAGATTGGACGCTATGAGACCAAAGGCGTACAGCCGCCTGCCGAGATTCTTAAAAAAATGGCGGATGCTTTAGATACTACGGTTGATTTTATTATTAATGGTGCTACTGATGAAAAAGCAAAAGCTTCTTTAAAGGATGCGGAGTTAATCCGTTATTTTAAAGATATGGAGCTGCTACCTGATAGTGAAAAAAACACGCTCGTTAAGCTTATTGGTGCTTATATAAGGGATTTTAAAGCCAGACAGGCTTATGCCTGAGCAAATCTATACTACGAAATAGCAAAGGGCTACAAGCCCGCTAAGAGGTTGGCAAGGTTGAAAAGCATCCGCC
>JADLED010000343.1 GCA_020846335.1 Bacteroidia bacterium | reverse complement strand
TGGCGCATTAAAGCCACTAATGCCGGACATGCCACTGCCTTTCAAACCTTTTCACTAAAAGTGGATTCGAGCAATGTGCTTACCAACCAATTGGTTATTCCCGTTACTCCATTAACAGGTTACATAACCAGAGATAAAACAATTAATTTTTCCTGGAATAATTTATACTCGGCCACCAGCTATTCCATCGAAATTAAACAAAACAATACCGTAATTACAAGCACTACCTCCAGTATCAACTCTTTTCAATACATCTTTCCGATTACGTCTGCTGCCAATTACACTTGCTCCTGGAGGGTTAAGGCTCTGAATGCCTCCAGCATTTCTCAATTTAACATCGCACAAACTTTTACAATTGATTTGTTACCACCGGCAGTATCAACGCCCACCACCCCCGCCTCCAGCGGCTCGGTTTCGCCTTTTGTTAAAGACACCACAACCCTTGTATGGAAACGATTGGGTGGAAATGACACCAAGGCCGACAGTTTATTTATTTACAACGATGCTTCATTTGCCAATTTGGTTAAACGAAGCGTGGTTAGCGATTCGAAAATTAAAATTAACGCCATTGACCCTACCAATCCATTATCCGCCGGAACATCAACTGCCAGTGCCATTCAATATTACTGGCGGCTCAAATCGGTGGATAGTTTGGGGAATACTTCCGGATTTAGCAGCAGTTTAGGATTTTTGTTATACTAATACGATGCTTAAGAATAAAAAGGCCATTTATATTTTAATTCCTTTGAACCTATTCATTTGGGGATTTTTTATTTACCGTTTTTATTCGGCCTATAACTCTTACGACGAACCTGTGGCCACATCGGAATTAAAAAATTATAAAGCACTTGAAACAAAAGACAGTATTGACTATAAATTAAAATTAAACTACAAAGATCCCTTTCTAAAAAACCATTCGAAATCGGATGCCAATTTAGGCAACCGCTCAAACACCGATGCGTTAAGAGAAATAAAACCTACCGCTCCTAAACCTGCGCCGGTGTTAGTTAAAGCCCAGGCGCCTGAAATTAAATTCTTAGGATTGATTAAAAACACAGCTACCGGTATTACCATGGCACTTGTAAGCATCAACGGACAAAGTCACACCATTAAACCAAACGAAACGGTGGATGGCATTCTTTTTAAATCGCTTAACCGCGACAGTTTGGTTGCCAAATGGGGCAAAGAACGAATGGTGATAAGGCGTTGAGTGAAAGAACATCTGTTTAGTTCTGAAGAAATAATCAGACAATGTTTCTGTGGATTTATTACAATCTTTTCTAAAACGCTTCTACACAAAACTGACAAAAAAAAATCCCGCGACTATGGCATGATTTTTAGTTTTGAGGTGACCCATGAGGAGACTAATAACTCTTTACTTACAAAGGAATATCACCTCCTTAACGTAAGTCGCAAACCAAGTAAACATTAACCTTTAGCAATTTTTTGTGGTGGAAATTATGAGTTCTTATAATCAGCGAGTAACAATCCATTTGTGAATCCGATAATAGCTTGTATCTCAAATAAAATCCGACTCGAAAACTCCAAATTCTTTTAATGCCACTATTCTCTTCCCCTAAAGTAGGGATAATAAAACATGGTTTCAGGGATTAATTAAACCTTTTTGCCTATCTAATTTTGTGAAAGAAATGGCTAAAGGACTTTCATTAAATATTGGGTTAAACGAATTAAAAAAAGGATTCTATGAATCAAGAGGCGCATTGCCCTCGCCTGAAAATGATGCCAGAGCCATGGCAGCATTAGCGCTTATGGAAGGATATAACGCTCCTATGCTCTTGCTTACACAAAATGCTACTAAACATAATTTAATTGAGCACCTAAATTTTTGCGCTAAAGAGCTGGAGGCCGGCGACACGTTTTTATTGAGCTATTCAGGTCATGGCGGGCAGGTAATGGACACAAACGGAGATGAAACGGATGGAAAAGATGAAACCTGGTGTTTATTCGATGAGCATTTGATTGACGATGAATTATATGAACATTGGAAAGCTTTTAAAAAAGGGGTTAAAATTATTATAGTTTCATCAAGTTGCCACAGCCGCACGGCTATAAAAGATTTAGATGAGTTTATACTAGGCAAAAACTCAGGTGACGCAATAGCTTGCAAAAGTGCCTATGAGCTTACAACAAAAAAAAATATAGTTTCCAAACACGAATTTGATCCATTAATTAACGCTGATATTATTCACCTTTCGGCTTGCGGCGATAAACAATTTGCCAGTGCCGGTAAGCACTTTACCCATTTTACCGACTTATTGCTAAAGCACTGGGATTATGGCCGCTTTAAAGGTAGTTATGAGGAGCTTGTTTCCAAAATTCAAAAGGAGTCGGGATACTGCCAAAAACCGGGCATAAGAACGCTCGGGGCAAACACTCCGTACCTCCATACCAGAATTCCATTCAAATTAAACTAACCAATAAAAAAATAAAATCATGAAAATTGCAAAACCTCAGGTTCATTTAAGAAAAGACAACAACACAGGAACTTACTATATCCATGTAATTACCTGGATGGATTATACACGTTTTAAAGCAGATGGATATGAAAGTATTTCTACCAATGCTGTTAATGGAGTATTTACTGTTACGCTAAAAATTACAGAAGATACCAGTTTGATGGACATGGAACTTTTAACGCCCATTGTTCATACACTCGAATTAACCGGTATTGAGCTAAATTCCACAAATCCTTATTTAGAAGTGCGTGTTATAAATTCGGGTGACAACAGCGAAATGGGAAAAAGAAGAAAAACACATCAGGACGATGCCGATGATTCGGGGATGCCTACGCCTAAAACTAAATAATTTAGAAAATAGGAGTCCATTTTTCTAATTATTAATTTTATAACATGAAACCCCTTCAAATTTATGTAGTATTAATAATTCTATTCACTGCAACATCTGAATCTTTTGCTCAGAATAACCGGGCTAATAAAGATACAGATGTTGTGGATGAATTAAATCTTAACGCCTGGAAAATCCGTAATTCAAATTTAGAATTATCGAAGCAATATGCGTTGAGCGCTATTGACAAATCAGAGAAACTGAATTACAAAAAGGGACTTTCTTTTAGTTTAAATGTTTTGGGGAATTATTTCAAAGCAAAGGGTTTATACGACAGCTCTCTGATCTACTACACAAAAAGTCTGCTTATAAGAAAATCGTTAAGAGATACGATTGGCATTTTAAGCTCGCTCCGCAACGTGATGAGTATTTATAAACTAAAAGGCAATTATGATTCGGCCTTGCAAAACGGATTGGCGGCAATAGAACTCACAAAAACAAAACCCAATGACAACAAAATAAAAATTGAAAAAGGAAGAATACAATACAATCTTTCCGCCATCTATCTTAAAAGAGGAAACTACAGGGCAGCCATTCAACAAGCACTCGAAGCTAAATCCATTTTTAGTAATAATGGAATGGATGAAGATTATGCCTCGGTTTTGATGACAATTGGTAATATTTATGAACAACAAATGAATTACACAAATGCACTTTTTTATTTTAATGAGACTGCGAGAATACACAAGAAGAGTGGCAACCAAAAAGAACTTGCAAAAGCTTATAACTGCATTGGAAATATTTATTATTCAACTTATAACAATGATAGTGCACTTTATTACTACAAACAAGGTCTTTCCATTCGCTTTAAAAACGGATTTGAAGATGACCTTTCAGGTTCTTTGTATAACATTGGTAATATTTATGTTACAATAAACAATTACGATTCTGCACTCTTTTATTTTAAGTCAAGTTTAAATATTGCTGTTAAATCCGGCAAAACAGAAGCGCTTTATGAGGCGCATGAAGCAATAGCTGAAATTTTGATACTTAAAAAATATTACAGAGAAGCGCTTTCCCATTTACAACAAGCGTTTTCGCTTTCCTCTTCCAGCAAGGCACTGCCCGAAAAATTAATCTTACTTAAACAACTGAGTAACGTTTACAAAGCTATTGGAAAAAAAGACTCCGCATTTATCTACTCCGATGAGTATAGTCAATTAAACGATTCACTTAATGAGGTTCTAAGAAAATCAATAGAACTTGAAGGCACAATTAAAAGTAAAGAACTTGAACTGAATTTAAGTGAAGAAAAAAACAGGTCTCAAATGTATATTATTATAGGAATGACTGCTGCCATAGTTTTAATGGTTATCATATTGTTACTGATATACCATGTTTCCAAATCCGGCAGGAACATGCGAAAGCTCCAGGACATCATCAAAGAACAGGAGTTGATAGCGCTCGATGCCATGCTTGAAGGCCAGGAGTCGGAACGAAAACGCTTGTCGCGCGAATTGCACGATACAATCGGCAGTATATTGGCAGCCACAAAATTTGCGTTTAAATCAATGGAAAATTCGTTGGAGAAATTAATGACAGAGAATAATGCGCAGTACCAAAACATAAACGGCATGTTGGACGAAGCCATGGAGACAGTACGTAAAATTTCGCACGACATGGCCAGTGGTATAATTATGGAAAAAGGCATCGAAGGCGCATTGAGCCAATTGTGCAAAAGGCTGGAGGTATCGGGCAAACTCAAAATATCACTCATCATTTTTGGGTTTGATGACAAAGTGGATCCTGTTGTAGAACTTGAACTTTACAGGGTTGTTCAGGAGTTGTTAACCAATATTCTTAAACATGCTCAGGCTCAGAACGTCTCCATCCAACTTACCAAAAGTCAGTCCAACATTAATTTGATGGTGGAAGATGATGGCACAGGTTTTAATCCCACCAACACAAAAAAAGCGGGTATTGGTTTAAAAAACATCGACGAGCGCCTAAAAAAACTTAATGGAAAATGGAATATCGACTCCGGGAAAGGGCGTGGAACCACTGTAATTGTTGATGTTCCAATAAACAATGAAAAAAATTGAAAATGGAAATTCAAAATAAAATAAAGGTACTTATTGCCGATGATCATAAGATGATGTTGGACGGTTTGCGTTCCATCCTATCAAAGGAAAATGACATTGCTTTGATTGGTGAAGCAATTAACGGCATTCAGGTAATGGACATACTGGCACACACTAAAGTGGATGTGTTAATATTGGATATTGGCATGCCCGAAATGGATGGCTACGACACCGTGTTAAATGTAAAAAAGCAATACCCCGAAACAAAAATTGTTATTCTTAGTTTTCATAAAGATGAAAAGCACATTGGTAAATTACTTAAGGCCGGTGTATCGGGCTACATAGTAAAGGACAGAGGCAGCGAAGAACTTGTAAAAGCCATTCGTTCGGTTAATGCCGGAAAAGACTATTTTGACAATGAAGTACTTCAGGTGAGTTTAAGAGCCATGCAAAATAAAAGTGCCGGACCGGAAAAAATTATCAAATTTTCACCACGAGAATTAGATGTGCTAAATTTAATTGCCGAAGGTTTGAGCAGTAAAGAAATGGGTAAACGCCTATTTATTTCAGAAAGCACGGTGGAAACCTATCGCAAAAATTTATTGGAAAAATTAGCGCTGCCAAACTCCAAATTACTCTTAAAATACGCCATCGAAAAAGGCTACGGTAAATCATCGTTGAGCTAAATTAATTAGTTTAGGTTTATTCCCTACTTCAGGGGATAAAAAAATCAGGTTTTCTCTTATACAAAATCCTAAGAACCGATGATTCGCATCGAATCACCTCAGGATAACTTTGTCTTATAATTATAACTCATAAACATGAACTATTTTGAATCGGAATTAATTTTTGAAGAAACTAAACCAGGTACAGCCATCAAGGCAAAAGCGTTCAAAAATCATTACAGACCAACACAAACATCAAACACCAATGCTGCAAAGCCAACACAACTACTTGGAATAACAGTAAGAATCGGGAACCAACCGCTGGTAATTAATCTTAAAGAACTCGTTAAATTAAAAGACGACTCCTTGCAAAATTTTACACCCTTCTTAGCCAGGGATTATTATTTAATTGTTCACACAATTAGCGCCATGCGAACCCAAGGCAATGCCAAAGTGGACGAACTGCATTACCATGCCGAGGCGATAGAACCTGATGGCTTACAGACCGTTGAATTAATTCCTGGCACGCGCTTAAAAGAAATTTTTAAGGCGAACATGGATTATGAAGCATCGCTATCATTAACCGGAGAAGCATTATTGAATATACCGGCAGAACTAAGTCAAAACCTAATTCCACAATTAATAAATCTGGGTGGTAATATGCAATTGCAAATTTGTAACAGTGCACACTTTATTGGGAAATTAACATTCAGTGTTCAACTCCCGGTGATACAAGCGGCAGGCATTGCTTCCAATTTTTGTTCATGGGTTTTAAATCCTGACGAAAACAAAACCCCGCTTTTAGGCGATCAGCTTTTAATTCAAACTGTGTCAGTGCCTAAAGGAACAGCCGGCATCTCCTACAAACTGAAGGGTTTGGTAAAAGTTGACAAGGGTTTGTTTTGGAAGCAACAGGAAAAGGCAACACCTGAGTACAGGGTGAAGGTAGAATTTGACAGGAAATAATAGCAGTGTTTTAATGGTTACCAGATTAATTTTTTAAGAGAAACAATATGATGAAACAGGCTTTAATAATTGGAATTGACAACTACCCCAATCAACCTCTGAATGGGAGTGTAAATGATGCGACCGAAGTTGCCAAAATACTCAACTACAATGGCGATGGCTCAGTAAATTTTGATATAAAACTCGTGCTAAATGTAGGCACCCGCTCAGAACTAAGAGGCATGATTCGAAATTTGTTCAATAGCGATGCGGATGTGGTGCTCCTCTACTTTTCAGGACATGGTTACATTGACGATTCATTAGGCTATCTCGTAACTCCCGATGGTGAGCCAAATGACCCCGGCGTTTCGATGGACGACATTCTTAATTATGCCAACCGCTCTCCTGTAAAAAACAGAATCATAATTCTGGATTGTTGCAATGCCGGAAATTTCGGAATGCCCTCCAACATGGCCGGAACAACGCAATTAAAAAAAGGACTTACCGTCTTAACTTCCAGCCGCGAGAAAGAGCCTTCTGTTGAAAGAGATGGTCACGGAGAATTTACCAACCTGCTCCTGGGCGGTTTGAGAGGCGAAGCCGCAGATGTTAAGGGCGATATCACACCTGGGAGCATCTACTCCTATATTGACATGGCTATTGGTAACTGGGGGCAGCGTCCTGTATTCAGAGCCAATGTGAACCGATTTATGGCACTAAGAAAAATTAAACCGATGATTGACAGTGAAACTTTAAAACGAGCCTTGAACTATTTTCCAGACTACACTTCCGAACTTCAACTCGACCCTTCGTTTGAATGGACGAATACAGAGCATGCCAATCCTTCCAACGTAGGCGTGTTTAAAGATCTTCAAAAACTAAATAAGCTTGCATTGGTTGTGTCCAAAAATGCCGAACCCAATGACATGTATTGGGCCGCTATGCAATCCAAATCTTGCGTGCTAACAATGCTAGGCCAATATTACTGGAAACTCGCCAATGAAAATCGTTTTTAATTATCAGTATGAAAAAGAAAGTATTTATCAGTTACGAGTTCGGTGATGCCAGCTTTGCCGGAGTGGTAAAACAATGGCTATATGAGATTGGGGCTGAACCATTGCTCATTAAAAGAAAAGACATTACACCCGAAACAGCAAAAGAATCCGAGAAAGCTATTCTTGAGTATATTTCTGAAGCCTCTCTGATGCTGGTGCTTGTTGGAAACAATGTTCACAACAGTGCATGGATAGCCTATGAAGTAGACGTTGCTCAAAGTAAACAAACGCCCATCCGTTGGGTTCGCCTGCCAAATCGTAGTGGAGCTCCTCCCAAAGAACTCTTTAACACCGCAGAGGCACTTTATAAAAAAGGAACCCTTCATCAACTTTTAAATTCTTTAAACATTGTACCATAAATAATCAACACATGTCATCCAACTTCCTACACATTGATCGTTTGGCCACACTTGAAGAAATTGAATTTCTTCTGTTTAATGTATTGGATAAAAAAGAAAGTTTAAATTGGAAAGAGGTAGAAATTCAATGCAAAGAACACTCGCTGAATTTTACCTATTCATTTGAAAATACAATTCGCTTTTTAGAGACAATATCTGTTCTATCGATAAAAAACAACTGTATTTCAAAAACCAACCTAAACGACGTTGCCAATGTTTCAGGTGGGCCGGAACTTTCCTTAATGTTGCTAAAAAAACTGGTGGAACTTATTGTAAAAAATGGCCAGATAAGTTTATTAATTAACAGCACTGTTGTGTCGCGTGAAGCCGGTGCAATTATCATCGAAAGTTCTGCCATTCCAAAACAACTCAGCCTTTTCCGCTCTGTGCTTCTGAATCTAGGTATAGCCGACCCGGGCGATGAGAATAATAATGAACTATTTGTGCGTGACTATTTTAAAGATTTTTTTATTTCAAAAATCACAGCCGATGCCTTTGCTGGAAAAAAAGACATTCCCCACCACTCAAAAACAAAAAAACTATTTGTGTCGTATGCCAGTGCTGATGAAGAATTTAAAGATGCCCTTAAAAAACATTTGCACGGACTGGTAAAAAGCAAATACATTGATTATTGGGATGGGGAAATCATACCGGCCGGTAAAGAGTGGGACAAGGAAATCAAAGACAAACTGAATCAGGCAGATGTGATTGTTTTTTTGGTGAGTGCCGACTCCATAGCCTCCACTTACATCAGCAATGTGGAATTTGCCACAGCCCTTAAGAAACATGAAAACAACGAAGCCCTTTTAGTTCCTGTTATTGTACGCCATTGCGACTTTGAAAGCTCACAATTTGGAAAATTTATGTTTCTGCCTAAAAAAGCAAAACCCATTTCCGCATGGGATAACAAAGATGCTGCTTATGTTAATGTTGTTAAAGGCCTAAAGAATCTATTAAACATCAAACCCGATTATGAAAAAGACTACTCATTGGACAACTAGCATTTTCGCCAAAATCCAAATGGTAGCCTTACATGTTACCTACAAATTATTTAATGTGCAGTTAGAGCGCCCCAACATACAATACCCTC
>JADLED010000342.1 GCA_020846335.1 Bacteroidia bacterium | reverse complement strand
TTTCATTTTATTATGAAAACACTATTTTTATGGTCTAACTTGGGCTACACCAAAAATATCTAACATTGTAACTAATGACCACCAATACTTTACTTTATGATGATTTAAACGTTGTAAAAGAAATGGTTTATGACCACTGTGGTTTTGCGTTAACAAATCTGAAAGTAAATACAGAAAGTAAAGAATATGGTGCCTGCTCTTTTGAACTCAATGGACTAAAAATTGAGCACAGAATTTCTAAAATCACAGCCACAAAAACCGGACAATTTGTTACCATTTGGAAACGCAGCAAAAATGGAATAACCGAGCCATTTAATAGTTCGGACGACGTTGATTTTATTGCCATAACAGCAAGAAGCGGCCACAACCTTGGACAATTTATTTTTCCAAAATCCGTATTAGTAGAAAAAGGAATTATTACACACAAAGCAAAAGACGGCAAACGTGGAATAAGGGTTTACCCAAAATGGGATGTGGTAACAAATAAGCAAGCAGAAAAAACTCAAACCTGGCAATTAAACTATTTTGTAAGCATTAGTCCTAACCTTTTGGCTGGATTAGACCTGATAAAAAAAATAGTTTAAATAAAGAAACAGAAATCGGATTTAGATTGAACTGCCAATTAAAACTAAAGTTTAATTACAATCATATAATAGCAAAAAAATTGGACGCTAACTTAGAGGCAAATATTCTGAATACCATTAAAAAAAATGTGGACAAATTTGGTGAAACCTCCATTAGGAGTGTGGGAGAAAGTGTGGCATTTGACAAGTTATCGCTGACCGAACAAAAGCGACTTGCAAAGCTGTTGGTAAAGGAAAACCCGTTCATCACTGAAATCAGACAGGGTGAGGTTTTTGTTAAATTAAATAAGCAGTACAATCCGCGAGCCATTAGTTCGGGCCATGAAACACTCATTAAATTACTCATTGGCACACTGGCAGGAATTCTTATTTACCTGATTTTCCATGTCATCCTTCCTCTTTTGCAATAATACCTGGCTTATTTTCGATGATGATTATAACCAATACCTACACCAAGCGTTAATGCACTTTGGCGAAATGAGTTAAGTGGTAAATTATTTATGTGCTTTCTTAAGAATGTGTTTTTCGTTTTCTACTTCCGGATTTTTAATACCATACATTTTTAGCACAATCATTCGGCAACCACTTAATAGCAGCATGGCAGAAAAGAGGAGTAGAATTTTTTTATTCATTAGAAACATTTAAGCCTTTAAACTTTATTTCTTAGTTCTGCTTTTCACCCTTCATGTCCTTTAACAAACTTCGCGAAAACCAAAACAACACAAAAGAGCCAATGGCTATACAAATCCAGATAAACGACTTTTCTTCGTAAAAGGCTTTAACTTTTGGTGCTACGGTAGCACTGCTAACAGACACCATCACCATTTTTTTTACCAATGTTTGTGGCAAAGCATGTGGGGTGGCAGTAATAAAATTTACCAAATCGTATTCGGGACGGTGCAAACTTTTATCGCCGCATTTAAGCAGGTAGGGTGTGTTGGCCTTGAGCTCGCACACCAACCAGGTGGCCAGTTGCCAGCATTTTATCGAATCGATGGTAAGAGGTGCGTTATCTTTGTTTTCAATTTCAATGTCAATTTCTTTTTCATTCAATCCTTCAAAATCAAGCATCAAACTTTTGCCCGAATTTAATTCAAATTGACGCAATACTTCGCGGTAGGTTTCGGTTTGGCGTTTGGTTTCTCTCTTTCTTGTAACAAGTATTTGAGCCGAACGCAAAAAGTGTTTGGGTTCACTGATGTTAAAATCAATGCGGTTTATTTGCTGCATTTGTTTAAAATCCAAATGTATAAGCGTGGTTTGATGCGCCGCTATTTCTTTTCGGCTTTGCACAAAAGGCACCGCATTTAATTGTCCTGGCATCTGCGAGTTTTTAAAGTATCCCGCCGAATTTATTTTTAGGGGCTGCGATTGCCAGTCCTCCACCAACAAACGAATAAAACGGTAATCCACTTTCGGAAAATAAATGCACTTGTAGCAATTGGTGTAATCGTTGTTATAAGCCAAACCCAACTCCTGCATGGCACTTACCGAATACCACTGCTTTTTATCGTCGCTCCCTTCAACGGCGCAATATTTGTGGGCATCGCTGTTGTTAATATTAAAGGCCATGTTGTTCAGAGCCAGCTTTCCCGGATTTTCGATAATAATTTCAGAATAATGATCAAAGTGTTTTTGCGATACAATGGGATAGGCTTCAAAACTGGTGTTACTGCGCAGTTGCGGCTCGCTAATGAGCACATAGGGCACTTGTTGAAGAAGCTTATTGTAAATTCTTAAATCCGACAAATCGGCCTTCATGTATTGTTTGGCCAATGGGCTTAGTGGTATACGGTAAAACCCGTCTTTTTTCACCGGTTCAATTTCTGCCTGATGCAAAAAGTTTTGAGCATTTACACAAAAGAGTGCCAGGCTAAAAATTGCTATCAGATTATTTTTCATGAGTGGTTGGTTGTTGGGGTGGAGTGGGAGTGTCCTCATTTTTATCATCGCTGCGCAAAAGAGCTTTTATTTTTTGATACATGAAGGATATGATGAGCAACACCAATCCAAGTATGACAAAGGAAATAATTTTTCCACTTTCCGAACTGTGGTTGATGTCGAAAATAAACAGTTTAACCAAAGTAATGCCAATTAGAACCAGAGAAATTACGCGTAGTCGTTTGTTCTGGCTCTTCATTCCTAAAAACAACAAGGCAAAGGCCAACAAGCCCCACAATATTGGGAAACCTATTTTAACTATGTGCATTTGCACCGTTTTTAACTCGTTAAGTTTTGTCCATAATTCGTTATTGCTACTGTTGATGCTGAGTTTATCCACCAAAAATTTGGAAATATGAAGCACCAGTTCCACACTGAGCAAATACACAGTAGAAGCTGCCAGCAACACGGTATTGGTGCTTTCCTGACTTTCGAAGGTGAATTTATGAGGCGAA
This sequence comes from Bacteroidia bacterium, assembly GCA_020846335.1. Taxonomy (GTDB): domain Bacteria; phylum Bacteroidota; class Bacteroidia; order B-17B0; family Aurantibacillaceae; genus Aurantibacillus. Next base: position 12,492 of record JADLED010000342.1, on the reverse strand, counting down.
CGGTACATTTTTTTTACCAGAAAAAGTGCGGCAACAATAGAGAGGTAATGAAAAATAAAGCCAATGTTATTGCTGTTATAACGCATCAGGTTTTGCCTGAAATCGGATAAGGGTAAAAACACAAACACCAACACAAAGGCGATGCAACTTATGTAATTTACCGTGTATAGACCTTTTTTTAAGCGCACATTGTTATTATTGGCAAAACCAATGTTTAAGGCCACCAAAAACAACAGGTGATACACTTCCATCACGATGTAATTGGCGGCTGTGCTGTTGCCGGTGGTTTGCAACTGGTAATATAATTCAAACAAACCACTGATGTATAATATGGCCACAAACAGTGCTTTCGCAAAAACGCCGTAGTTAACCGGATGGAAATTCAAACCCTGATAGGTTATAATTTCGGTTTCTTTACGCAATAACAAACTAATGCCTAATAAGGACAGTGCCGCCACCACACCGGTAATAAAGCCTTTGTTAAAAATTACAGGCAGGTTAAAATCTTCGTAGCTGCCGTAAACTCCGGTCCAGGTAATAAGCAAACTAAACAGCATGATAATGGTTACTGCCACCGAGGCAAATCGGTAAAGTTTTATTTCTGAGCGTTGACCTAACCACAACAGCAGCACCCCTTCGAGCGCCCACACCATGGTAATGTAATGCCCGTTGAGTTGAATGGGCGTGGCCACAGTAATAAAGGTGAGGGTCAGGCCAATGAGCAGGTAAACCAGTTTAGGATCGGCTTTGTATTTTTTGTAGAGTGTGAAGGCGCACACCATATTAACCAGAGCCATGCCAACGTTAAACAGGCCGCGCATTTCGGGATGGAAATAATACAAAATTTGCATGCCCGCAATATAAAACAACACGGTGTTGCTCAACAGTAGCGTTAACTCAAGGGCTTTAAATTCGCGGCGTTCTTTAATGTTATTTACAATATTCATCAAAATAAACATCACGTAAAAAATGGCACCAAACAACAGCGCTCCGGCATAAGGTGCCTCGGGTTTATAAATTACCTTTGATTGCAGCCAGATGAAATAGAGTAACATGGTGAAGCCATAAGCCATAATGTTTATCAGGTTCCATTTGCGCAAATAAGCCAGCACCAACATGCCGGTATCCAGAATGAGAATGTAGGTAAACAAAACCTGATAATTGCCACTACCTGTGCTTACAATTAAAGGTGTGGCAAAGCCGCCAATAAGCGAGAGTGCGGCCAGTTCCACACGGTCGTAGGCCACCGAAATAAACACACTAAAGCAGGTAATACCCAGCATAATGGCAAAGGCCGTTGCCTGATTAAAGAGTTGGTACTGATGAAAGGCAATGCCAATGGTGAAGTAAAAAATGGAAATACCGCCGGCCACCAGCACCGAGCTGAAGGCTTTAAATTTTAAACGGAGGCGATGGGCAAAACCAAGCACTATGCCACCACACAATATACCAATACCCACACGGGCCACTTCGCCTATCCAGTCTTTATCAATGGCATATTTAACAAACAAGGCAATGCCAATTACCAAAATGGCAATTCCAATTTTACTAATCAGGTTTTCGCCAATAAACTTTTCGATGTCGGGGTTGTTTTTTCGGAAACGTGTGTACCAATCTTCCTCCGGAGGAAGCGGTGTTCGAAGAGATTCTTTTTTTGGAGGAACAGGATTACTAATGGGCGTTGTAATGGCTTCGATAACCGGTTGTTTCGATGTGGCACTAAATGCCGCTACCGGTTCAGGGCGTGGTTCGCTTGTTTGCGGACTTGCCGGGACTTCTTCTTTAACAACTGGTGCCTCGGGTGGTGGTGGAATTATTTCGGTAACCACCGTAAGTTTAGCTGCCTCAAAAGCCGCAACTGGCGGTGCTTTTGGAAAGTCCTCTTTTTTCTTTTCTGCTCCGGGCTCTTTTTTGGGTTCTTTGGCCGTTGCAGCGTTTATGTTTTCAATTTTTTCGCGAAGCGCCTTGTCTTCGTTCTTTTTCACCTGCTTATAAATTTTTTCAAGCTTTTCGTCCACATCGTTGAATTTGGTAACCAACGACGAGTAGAAGTAAACCGTTAAAAGAATAAGGATGATTAATAAAAATATTTCCATAGGATTAAATGTAATCAATTAAACCAAAAAGTGTTTTTTGAAAGGATGACTGGCAAAGTTTGCGTTTGAAATGTTAAAATTTGAAGACCAAAAAAATTTTAGCTCTGTTTTTAGTTGTGAAGATTTCTTAAATTCGTTTTTATTCAAACAGGTTTAATAGCATAATAGTGTATGGAACAAAAACCACCCTTTCCGCCATTTAATTTTGAAACAGCCACTCAAAAAGTGCAGATGGCCGAAAACGCCTGGAATGCCAAAGACCCGGAAAAGGTGTGCATGGCTTACACCGTGGATACCGAATGGCGAAACCGCGACCTGTTTATTAATGGCCGTGAAGAAGTGAAGGCTTTTTTAAAAAACAAATGGGCCAAAGAGCACCAATACAAACTTAAAAAGGAATTGTGGGCCTTTACCGGCAACCGCATCGCTGTGCGTTTTGAGTACGAATGGCACAACGACGAAGGACAATGGTTTCGCTCTTATGGCAACGAAAACTGGGAGTTTAATGAGTTTGGCCTGATGCAAAAACGTTTTGCCAGTATAAACGATTTGCAAATACAAGAATCGGAAAGACGGATTAAGTAAACACTTAGAAAAGAGGACTTACTGTTTCGCAACAATTCCCAGGCCTTTATTTACCCGCAACAAAATGGTACCGGCAATTTTAGAGAAATATTTGTCGATTATTTTTTTGGGATTATTTACATCCACTGGCAGGTATTCTTCGGCAATGCCTGAATTTATTTCTTTGGCATCGTAGCTATAAACGGTGTAGTGAACGGTAATTTTGCGGTTTTCGGAGTTGGCACTGTAGGCATCGCCGGTACCCATGGGTGTTTTAATATCAAGTTGATTTACAAAAACAAAAACATCGGTTTTGTATTTGGCATACATTAATGGCACCACTTTGGCATTGGTAATGCGGGCATTCATAAAACGGGCATCGCTGTTGGTTTCTACAGTTAACTGCCCTTTTTGAAGTTTCTTTTCTTCCTTTTCCTTTTCAGGTGCTTTGTAATTATCCTGGTTGGGTACCTTCATGTATTGATAGGTAAGGTATTGGTAAATGCCTTCCATATCTTTTTTGTACTTTAACGTATCGTCCATTAAATCCAACACATTGTATTGGGCCGATTTAAAGGCTTTGTACAATTGCTCGTTAATGCCATTCCTGAATTTGTATTTTATTTCTTTGGCGCTTAAACCGCTTTCGGCATTAATGTTGCGGTCTATCTCGCTCATGTAAAGCTTTGGCTCAAAGGGAATGAGCATGACCTTGTGTGCTTTTGTTTGTTCGCGGGCATTAACGGTGTTGGTTTTAATAGTGGTGTTTTGGGCTTTAAACAAAGCTCCGGTCATTAACAAACCTATTAAAACAAGGTATTTCACGGTTTTATTTTAAACGTAAAAAGTCGGTATTGGCATAAATCATCAGTGCCAACACAATTATCAATCCCACGTTGTTGGCATAATAAATTACCTTATCAGATACTTTTTTGCCCGTAACCATTTCCCACAAAATAAACATGATGTAACCGCCATCCAGCATTGGTATTGGTAGAAAGTTCATAAAGGCCAGAGCAAGAGAAAGGAATCCGGTAAACATCCAAAAATGCTGCCAATCCCATTCCGGCGACATTTGTTGCACCATGGAATAAAAACCACCTACTTGTTGGTGTGCATCTTTTACAGTAAAAAACACCACAAATTGTTTGGCCTGCATTAAAATAAGTTCCATACCATCTTTCGTGCCTTGCACCAGGGCTTCAAAAAAGCCAAAGTTTTGTTGATTGGTTTTTAGTTTTTCCGTCTCAGATTTGTAGATTCCAATTGAACCATCCTCGGCCACCTTGCATTTGGTGTAAACGGTATCTTTACCACGCAGTATGGTGATGTTGACATAATCTTTAGTGTGTTTTAAGACCTCGGCTTTGTATTCATCGAAAAAAACGATTGGTACTTCATTGATGGCAATGATACGGTCATCTTTCTTAATATCAGCATTTGCGGCATAGGTGCTTTTATCTACCGAATCTATTTTAAATTTAAAACGAGGAGCTATAAAATTTGATTTGCGAATCCGTTTGAGCATCAGCGAGCGGTCGTTATTATTTACGGGCAACGAAAATTTTTCGCCATTGGCATGCACCCCTTCAATGGTGCTAACGCCATTCATAATAATTTCTACAGGTATGCGGTTAATGGAGCGCACAGTTTGCATATCCAAAGAGGTAATGTAGTCGCCGTTGCGCAAACCCATGTTGTAGGCAGTGCTGTCCACCATTAGCCCGTGTTTAAGGTTGTTAATTGGCAGGGTTTCTTTGCCCCATGTAAAAAGTGCCAGCCAAAAAATTAAAACTCCCACAATCAGGTTCATTAATATGCCGCCCATCATTACCAGCAAACGTTGCCAGGCCGGTTTGCTGCGAAGTTCCCATGGTTCAGGTTCTTTGTCAATAATGGTTTTATCCATTTGCTCATCCACCATGCCGGCAATTTGCACGTAACCGCCAAACGGAAACCAACCCAAACCGTACTCGGTATCACCAATTTTCTTTTTAAAAATGGCAAAGTTGAGTACACCCGAAAAAGGAAAAAGAAAATCGAAGAAGAGATAGAATTTATCAACCCGGCATTTAAAGCGTTTGGCGAACCAAAAGTGACCAAATTCGTGAAGAGTAACCAATATGGTAAGGCTTAAAAATAACTGCGCAACTTTTATGAACATAAATAAAATGTGTTTACAATAATATTACCAAAACGGTTTATTCCGTTTGGGAAGGGTAAAATTACTGTTTTTTGGATGATTTGAGTGGTGCTATTCAATTTTTAATGAATATTAAGAGAAGTGGGTAATTAGTCATCCCACAAAAAGTCTGGAGGGCTTGTAAGTACTGAATTGGAAACGAGAATACTGATGATTTATTCTGCCGGAAATCTGCCCAAATCACTAAAATTCTAGTAGAAGAATTTTGTTTTTTACGTTCTGTTACGTCTTGGAGGGTGCGGTGGCTAACGGCGATTTTGTGCGGGGACACCAAGCATAGGATTGGTGTAGCCAGTTGGTGGGTGGCATTTTTCTTTTTTTGAAACCCTGCATTTGTGCGTAAATACGATCCCGAAAGCTTTCGGGATCAGGTTGGAAAATTGCCTTGACTTTTTTGTTACTTTTTTCGTCAAGGAAAAAAGTAAGTTCTAAAAACAGTAAATTGACTTTTTGAGGGGCGACTAATTAGTAACAAAATTTAGCCATGCAAACCACAATTGTCAGTCTGTTTAACATGTGCAGAATACTTAAAATTGCGTTTTTATGCCATCAGGCAAGATGTAAATGAACCTTAAGAATTCGCTCTTTGACCTAAGATGGATTGATTTTTGAAAACTAAATTAAAGCAAATCAATGTTATGAATACTCACAACGCCATTTATGTTTAATACCGCAAATGTATTTCTATTGGCAGGCACCACATCCAGAATGGTTTCTCCAATCTCAATTGCCGCAATAAATTCAGGTTCATCGTTGCGAACGCTGTAAATAAACACCTGACTTTCGTTGCACAATAAAAGTTTATCCTCCGCTATCAATTTCATTTTTTTTACTGCAACCGATTGGGCAAAAAAGTCGCCACGTTTATCGAATGACTTTTCACTGCCACGGTAAATAATGCAGCCGGTGTAGGTATGCAACATAAACCTTAGGGCAGTGTGGTGCTCGGTTACATCCACAAAATTTATGACTGGTTCAGAAATGACCGGCTCGGCCTCACCATCTTCATCAATCTTAATAAGCATGGTGCTGACCGCAAAGTAAAATTGATTTTTGCGGTAAAAAAGATCGTAATTATCTTTTAATGGTTGAATCTTTTCCCATTCAATTTTTTTGGAACTCACGTCCACAATTTTGAGCAACTGGCCTGTGTGGCTGTAATGGTGCAGGGTAGGGGCTTTTTGTCCGCCACATAAAAAAGTAATGCGTTGTTGCCCCGAAATAACTGCGGCCATTACGTTAGCGGGTTTCCATTGCGGAAATTCGAGTATAAAATGTTGTTTGTGTGTGGCATTTGGTTCAACCAGTTTGGAGGGAATAACCGGCATTTCCTTTTCAGGAAAATAAATGCGGTGAGTAAAAAAGGTATCAGTTACAGCATTGTAATTTTCAACAGGCGTGGTTAATGTGTCGAGCAACATGTATTCCTGCACCCCTTCCGAATTAAACCTTACCAGATTTAAAACATTTTCCTTTTCTCCTAAAGCAATAAATTCGTTGCGCACGGCAATCAATTTTTTCCAACGAATGGTTTTGTTTAGGATAATTGTTTTGTTTGTGCTTACTTTTTGTTTTGAAATTGGCATGTGACTCAGGTGCCGTTGCACATCGCCGGTAATTAATTCATCTTGTGGTACAAAAGTGTGCAATAGCAATAATCCGCTGTGGTTGCCCGATTCCAATTGATTGCCAACTATGGTGTAAGCTAATTCCTTACTCAGTTCCTTGGTTTCTTCGTCGCCGGTTTTTCGAACCAGTTCCGAGATTACATTTAAAAACTGCTGCCGGTTATTTTTGGCAGTTTTTTGGTGATAAACAAAATTTACTTCGTCTTTTAATTTTCGTGTTTCCGATTTTTCTACTTTCTCAAAATAGCGTCTTAAACAATTTTCCTGTTGCCCCGAATCGCTCCAGCCTTGCAGCAAGGTGTTGATGGCGATTTCCGGTTCCTTCTTTTTATCTTCCTGTAAGCGTGCTGCCTCGAGGTAGTCGTGCGACAGCAATGCCTTATCTATGCAAATATCAAAATGCTGGTTGGCTTCGTTGGTGTTGTTCATGGCAAGATATAAATCTCCGGCCTTTTCGTGTTTATTCAGTTCCACATAAAGTTCAATGGCTTCGTTGTAAAGTCCGCCACTTTCGAGGCATTCGGCGGCGGCATTTATATTTTTTAAATGTTCTTTGTAAATGGCTGCTGCCTCGCGGTACATTTTGCCCTGTTTTAACACATTGGCCGCCGAGCTAAAATCGTTGAGCAAATGAGCGTACACATAGGCGGCTTTTTTAAAATTACCGGCATCAATTTCTTTTTGCGCCTTGGCCAGGTATTTTTTTCTTAAATCGTGGTAATAATTTCCAACATCCCACGAATCCACATTTTGTCCGCCGCCCAAATTTCCCAAATTAAAATTAGTGTCGTGTCGGCCCAGTTGCCAGCCTTTTTGGGCCTCGCCACGGCTAAAGTAATTGCTGTCTAAAGGAAGCGCGTATTGCAAGGCTTCGTCCGAATTTTCGTCGAACAATTTAAGTAAGCGTTGCAATTCCGATTCCCGCTTCTTTTCCAAATCTTCGATATTTTGGTTCAGCCAGGTTTTAAATTTTGAATACAGGCCCTCGGATGAGTTGGAGTTGGAGTCCGAATTATTAGTGCTAAGCGTGTTGTTGTTATTTCTATTTCCATTAGCGTCACCTGAACCAATACGGCCGGTGCCTGCGTACCCCTTGGTATCGCCACTAAAAAAGATACCACCTAATCCAACTAAAATTCCTGCGAGGCCACCTAATCCTTTTTCAATAATTCCGGTACCTGTTTTTAATCCTTTAAACAGCCCTAGTTTTGCACTATCTTTGAATTTATCCAGCTCACTTTGATCTTTATCCTGATTTAGTTCTTCGATGGGTTTATTACCAATGTCTTTTTTTAAATCGTTGATTAAATCTTCTACGGTGCTTTGTTGCACACTTACGCTAAACAGAGGTGGTAAAGGAGCAATGGGTTTTAACGGTTCCATCCAAACAGATGGTTCGGCTTCTTCAAATTCAACAAGCTCATCCAGACTAATTTCATCCGAATCTTCGAAGCCAACCAAACCAACGTGCGGATGAAACACCTGAACCGAATAAAGAAACAGGGCTTTTAATTCTTCCTTGCTCACATCTGGAAACAAGTTTGAATGCATTGGCAGATAAAGGTTATCGGACAACTGATAATATGGAAAAGAACGATGGCTGAAGTTGTTTTTTATTTTTTGATTGAGAATTAAAAACAGGCCACAGGGCGCCAAAGTATTTATGGATTTTGGAATCACAAAGCAGCGCAGAACTTCAGTATTCAAAGCTAAGCGGTCTATTTCCTGCAACCAGTGCAAGGGTTCGTTGCCCTTAATAAATACAGCAGACACCTTGTGGTGATTATTTTCCTGATATTTTAACTGAAGCTGCATTAACGGAGGTAACTGATAAATCGTTTAATATAAAGGTCGTAAAATTTTGTGGTATCAATGGTGATGGCCGCCGCACTGTTTGTAAAATGTGCCGAACCGCAGGTTCTTCCATCCGATGACCAGGCGGCAGTTTCGTGATCGATGACCAACAAAACCGTTATTTCCGGAAAACCCTGAACCGAACTTTTTAAATGAAGCAAACCCCGTGTGTCAACTATAATGGTGCTGCCATCCGACCACTCAAAGCGGTAAAATTTAATGGGTGTGTGTTTTATTTCAACAAATTCCAAGGGCTGCTTGTTAATTATTGGACTGTGCGACGATTTATACGAACTGGAATTTGCCCACATAAGTTTTGAGTGTGCGTTTAAGGCAAGACGGCGATAATCGATGTTGATGAATCCTTCAATGTCTATAAATACACGTTCAATGCGGCTAATGGCGGTGTAGCCCGGGTTGATTATTTTTTTAAGTGAGGCCAGATTGATGGGCCGATTGGCATCCTGCAAAGTACCCAAATCTGAAAGACCGGTTTTGTGAACCAGTTGTTTTAGAGGCGATACCATGTAAACTGAGTTGTTAAGTGTTAAAATATAAAAACACGAATTGGTAAATTTAATGCCTTTTATTTTTGCAAACTGATGTTTCAGGGCAATGCGTTGAACATCTTGTGTATTTATATTTATGTGATAAATGGCGGCGAAGGCTTCGGTTTCGGGATTTACAAAAACAGCGAGATTATAATCGTTTAAAATTCCGAATTTATAATCCCCAACCTCAATGTGGGTCATTAATTCCACTGCAGCAGTGTTTGCTTTCGGCCAAAAGAGCAAACGTTGGTCTTCCGAAATGGCGAGTATGGAGTGCTGATTTATTTGAAAGGTGCGGGTTTTGCGCAGTCTTACCTTGGTACAAGGGTAAAAGAGGGGCAGAGGTAGTTGGTTATAAAAAAGCGGTCCGGATTTTAATCGCGAAACAAAAGTAGTGTTTACCATAACAGGTGTGCGCAGTAATTCCTCCAAATCAAACTGTGCGTTGGTAATTTGTTTTCGTCTTTTTTCGAGGTACTGAAACATTTGCAGGTGACCGTTTCGGTTTAGCGAAATTAAGTAACTCAGTGGTTTTTTCAGATTGCTTTGTGTTAGCACATAATCATCGCTAAGGGCATTGGCCTCATCGGTAATAAAAAAATAATCGTGTTCTTCGCGTAGCGGCTGACTGTTCATAAATTCTGCCAGGGTTTCAAAGCAGCTCATTTTTGGGTCAATTAATTCCAGGCCCTTTATTACTCCTTCTGTATTTGAAAAATCGAGTTCGGTAATTTTTTTACCACCCAGTGCCAGCACCACGGTATTGATTTTGTTTTTTGATGTTTCGGAAAAGGCCAGTGCAGCGGCTGTGGCAAACACCCTTGGCAGCCCCCACATTTTTAAGGTGGTGTCAATTAAAATATAGCGTTGTTTGTTTTTGTTATCCGGTAAATCTTCGCGACGCAGGTAAAGCGCTTCGTTGTTGGCAAGACGGGCGGTAAGGGTGTGGTCGTCGTTGGCAAGCTCACTTAATAGCAGGCGGTCAAAATTGCCACGGTTGGTAATGTCCGAAACGCCACCAAATAGCTGATCGCTGCTGCCACGCAAATGCAGGGGTATGTTGAGTGCCGCAATAAGGCGTTTGGTGAGCTGGGTTAGCCCTGCGGTTTTTGGGTGTTTGGCCAACTGTTCCAGTAAATTATCCGAATTTTCTTCTTCTTCAAGGGTCAGTGGTAATTTATCGGGAGCATTTCTTAAACCGGTTTTCATGGCCAGTTCAATGGTAGCTGTGTCGGGAAACTGAATGGACACTTCTTTGAGTTCTTCCAGTTCCATTAACACGGTATCTAACCTTAATCGATAATAATTTGGTTGTATATCTGGTAGTTCCGAGTTGCTATTGAGGTGTTCCTTATAAATAATGTGATAATTACCATTGAAGACACTTTCATCCAGTTTACCGCTTTCAAATTCAATCAGGATTTTATCGGCAAGTTGAGCTTCAGTTTTCTTGGTGGATTCTTTAAAAAGTGTTTGCAGCAATAATGTTCTGTTACCACCTGTTTTCATTGCATCCGGAAGTCCGGCAACCGACTTCGAGAGCCTGAGTGAATATTCAAGCAGCATTTTTATTTGCAACGATTCCTTTGACGTATTTGGCTCCAAATTTCCTTTTTTAAGTACATACCCCTGCATTTCTTCGAGTACTTTTTTAGTGTCCACATAATCCCAGTTGGGATTGCAGGCGTGAAGAATCCATAGAATTGCAGAAATTCCGGGCAAGCCCTCTTGTTTTAAGCCTTGCAGGTGCTGCATTAATTCCTGCCGGTAGCAAATGGTAAAGCTCTTTGGTTGCGTTTGTTCAGTAATTATGTCTTTTACTTCATGCCATTGCAGCCATTCCAACACATCACCATTTTCACTCCATCGCCAGAAAAAATTTCTTCGTTGTGCAAAATAATTATACGTATGTATTTTTTCTTCAATCACTATTTCCGGGTGTAGAAAGTTGGTTGAGCAGGGCACGATTGCCATCCATAAAATTATCAAGAGCCACCGAAGTGTAGCTGCCATCGGTGTCAAACACCAATAGGTTTTGGTGGTCGGGATTTAATTTTTTGCCAATGAGTTCCCCCATCAGTGAAGGGTTAAAATCGTAACCAAGGGGCAACAAATTGTTTTGTTGTTTCCAGTAAAATTTACCGGGCAGCGAAATAATGGCGGAGTTGAGCACCAGCACCCGCTTGCCACTGCCAATGGCAAATTTAACCCGGCAAAGGCGCACCATCGAAATGTTGTTGGCATGTTGCAACCACTCGTTAAGTGATAGCTCAGTAGCGTAAATTTCTTCCTGTTTTTGCGATGGCACCAGTTGAACGTGTGCTTTTGCATGTACTTTGCCCCCAAGGGCTGCTGTGGGCAAGGTTAATGGCAAGAGCTGGGGTAAGGGTTGCCAATCCAATGCCGGTAATTTTCCAACAGGAGTTAAACCATCGGGTGGAAATAATAAATTGTCGGCGCCCAATACAAATGTTTTTTGCGCGGCAATTTTTAAAGTTTCGCTTGTTTCTTTACCGGTAACAAAAATACCCTTTAGCCAAATTTCATCGCCGTTTATGGCCGCCAGCAGTCCGGGCAGGGTGCGCACACCGGCCAAACTCTCCAAATCATGCCTTGCAATTATTTTAATCAGTTCTTTCACTCAGCGCTCAGAATTTTTTTCCACAATTCGTTAATAGGCGTTTGCACAAAGTTTCGTTGTTCCTCGTTTTTAATCCATTCGGCCCTTCCATTCAAATAATGCAAACGGTCTTTAATTACCGATCTTTCTGACAGTGATGTTTCGGCATTGTCCCAAACCAGCGTGAGGTTTTGCACTTCGGCAAAGAGTTCGTCGGCATTGGGCACAGTGTTTAACAGGGCACGGGGATGAGCGTATTGTACCTCAGGTTCTTTTTCAATTACCGTATTAATTATGGAAGCAATAACTTCCACCTGTTCTTCTGTATCCCAAATATAGCGCAGCACCCACATGTCGGAGAGGATGGCTTTTTCGCGCTGACAGAGCAGGGCACTGGCCGCAATGAGGCGTTGTAGTTTAACGGCACGGCGGTCGGAAACCGGAATGCCGGCATTGCGAAGTTTTTGCACCAAATCAATGTAGGCTTCACGAATTCCGCTTAAATCAATTCCAGATGTTTCGGCTTGCAACAAACGTATGTCTTCCGCTTTTATAGAAGGTTTTTCAGTTTTATTTTTTTGTTCCAGTTTCCAACCTGCGTTCAATACATCGTTTAGGTGAACCGGATCTACATAATTGCATTGCACCCTCAGCAAAAAGCGGTCAAACAAGGCCTGCAGGGCTTCATCCTCCGGCAGGTGATTGCTGGCCCCAATAATCATCAGAGCAGGAATGTCGCGCGTTTCTCTGCCACGTCGAAATACTTTTTCATTCAGCACCATTAGCAGACTGTTTAAAATAGCACTGTTGGCATTGAGCAATTCATCCAAAAAAATTAATGAAGCTTCGGGCAACATGCCTTCGGTGTTGGTTATTAAATCGCCTTCACGCAGTTTACGAATGTCGAAAGGACCAAACAATTCGTTGGGCTCTGTAAAGCGGGTGAGCAGGTACTCAAAATAATTTCCGTTAAGTA
>JADLED010000341.1 GCA_020846335.1 Bacteroidia bacterium | reverse complement strand
CCTTCAAAATGCCCTTCCTTGCCAAGTCCACCGCTCACCAGTATTTTTTTTACGCGTCCAGTGCGGTAAAGCTGAAGGCCACATTCCATCCTTTTTTTAAGCCTTTCCGAAAGTGTTCCATCTTTTTTTACGGTGTTACCTAAAATAACGGCAATGTCTGCTCTTAAGTTTTCATCCGTTAAGCCATCGCTAATCGTGTAAATTACATGCCCAAGTAGCCACAACAATAAAGTCAAAAAAAACACCTTGAATATTTGCTTTTTACTTTTCATAAATTGATTTTGCGATTTTTGGCTAGCACTGATTTTAAATTACCTTATTTCTTTGGGAACATCATTCAAAGATAAGAGTTGTCACATAAATTTAGTAAACCTTTGTTTCATAAATCGAGAGGCAGCAAATCCATACAGTTATAATTGAAATTATGTCTTAACATAGAACCCAAACTTTATCGACATTACCTATACCTGAACTTTTTCATCAACACACCGCCCTTATAATGGTAACGGTAAGATTTAATTCTTTTCTTAGAATCAAAACGCAACACGCTATAAGACATCACCAACTCGGTGAATTCGTTTTGTTTAAATGGTAATTTTTTTGGAATGCGAATGCCATTTGGTTTTTCTCTTTCCACCCTTAGGCGGTAATTGTATTTGGGGTATAAATAAATGCGGTATTGTTTTCTGCCACGGTGGCTGTAACGCAAGTGAATTTCATTTGTTCGGGTTTCATTGTCGTAGCCGTGCTTTTTCTGTATAAGTGTTATTCGCTTTTTGGCATCGGTTTGGTAGCTGTAAGTGTCGCCCAAATCCGGATTGTTATTACGGTCGGTACAGGCTAATTTAACAAAACTGGAAAAGCCGTTTACTGAATCGTATTTCAAGTCGTACCCTGCGCTTGAACAGGTAAAATGACTGTATTTGGAAAGCCGGCCCAGAGAGTCGTATCTAAAATAAAGCACCCTTACCGTGTCTCCGGCGCTGGTAATGCTTATTTGCGAAATAATTTGCTGCGCCTGATTGTATTCGTTGTGTACGGTATATGTTCGCGTATTAAAAATGGTATCGTGAATGTTGTGTGAACTTGTATCGTAACCACTGTAACGGGTGGTTGAAGAATAAATCACTTTTTTACCAACTGTGGTTTTAAATTGCTGCAGTTTGGTCATTACTAGGTGAGTGCTTATACCAAATCTTGCGTCTTTCGAAAAAAGCCGTAGGTCTTTGGCAGTGCCTTTATAGGTGTAAGCCTTTCCTTTAAGTTCTCCTCTTGTTTTAAATTTTGCTTTAATTTCGAAAACAGAATCCTGAAACACACTGTATTCATCCGGTTCGAATACCACCTGAGCGCTGAGGGTAACAGATATTACAAGTAAAAGCACTAACAGATTGTTTCTGTTTAAATGCCAGTGGTAGTTGGCAATCATTACTGTGATAAAACGCCTCATGCGATTGCTAAATTATTATTAAAAACCGAATGAAGGATTTTTAGTTGACTGTAAATGGAATTCATAACGACTTAACACGGATTTGAGTTAGCGTTTGGTACTTTGTGAAATTAGATTAAAGATAAGAGTAGGTTGAAATTTTTAAATTCTTTTTTGAAAGGGTGCGGGGTTACTTTTACTTTTAAGAATGAATACAAATCCTTCAAACGTGAGCAATCAGGTATTCAGTTGGTTGGGTATTATGTGTTGAATTAATGTCTTTACTAATTCATCTTTCCTGATACCCTGAATTTTAACAATCCTAATTAAATGGCAAAAAGGCATAGTGTATAAAACAAAAAAGCAAGTTTTCTGTAAGTTTTTAAACCCGGCAGCTCTGGGGCGCAAAATCACAAGCTTTCGTTTTATTCTGAAAGCCTGTAACCCTGCCATTCGTCATTCCCTGATTCTCTGTCGGCGCCGCAGCCCAGGGGCATGTTGCTAAGGGCATTTATGGTATTGTCTATTTCTGTTATTTGTTTTAATGAAACAACTTTGGCATTGCTTTCGTCGTGGTCATCATGTCCGCACATAAACTGCCAGCTTCCGTCCTCTGCATCGTGCGTTACACTCAGTATAGGTCTTTTTTTGTTTATCACATGGTCGCAGGTAAAACAAGCGGTATTTTGCGGTTCCGAAAATGTGTACATGGCTGCTTTTTATTTTTAAGACCTTTTTTTATAGTCTTTTATAAGTAAGTAGATGGATATTGCAAAAACAACGAGATAAAGAATGTCTAGAACCGGGTCTTTAAGGGTTAAATTTTTAAGGTCAATGTGTTTAAGCAACGTTAATCCCAACGTAAATGCTATTAATACAAAAAATAAGTTTACTTTTTTACCTTCCATAAGTTTTAGTGTTTTGTTAGCAGGTCGATTGTTATTCCAATTATAATTGCTGTTGAATAAAAAGTTATTGTGCCTAATACATAAGCAAAAAAAGCTTTTACATAACTCATAATTTTGTCTTTTTCATAAAACTGAGCAATTGCCCAGGTTGTGTAAATAAAAGTAACAAGGCTTGCAATGATTATCAGATTTATGCCTGCCAGACTTTGAATTACTCCAAAAACGGCAAGAGATAGCATTCCCATGCCCATCACATAACAGAGAAGACTTAAAATCTCAAAAATATTGAAGTTGAATTTTCTAAAGAACAATTTTGTCCAGAGTGCAATAAAAATTGCCATTATAATGTTCGCATAACCATAATGCCCTTGTATCCATTTAGAAATAGCACTTGCTGCAGAATTAGTAGTGTTTAATTTATTTGAATAAGCATCTTCAAAATGAAAAATGCCATTGCATATTGAATAAATTAAGGATGTAACAATAATAAAAATTATAGGCTTTACAAGTTTGCTTCTGTTTTCGGTAAGGTAAGTTCTTATGTTTTTACCGGGATTTGTGAGAAGAACTTTGATTGTAAATAATATTCCACGTTCAAAATGCAGCACGTGATCAATTTCATGTATTAAATAATGCCCGTTAATTCTGCTAAGGCTTGTTGGGTGTCCACAATCGGAACAGAATTTAGAAGTTACTTCGGTGTTACAGTTCTTACAATTCATTTTACGCGTCTAATTTTTTCAATTCGGTTGTTTACCGGCTACTAATACAAAGGTGCCTGATGTCAGTTAACGTCCCGGCGGCACAAGTTGTGAAAAAACTATTTAATACACAATTTATAGCCCTAAAGTTTTATTAAAAATGGTGTTGAAATCTCAAACGCCCCCGTTCTGTCTCTACTCATAACACTAAAATACAGAATTAGGTGTGTGTGTGTGGTGCAAAAGCTTTTTTAAAATGGCTTTGTTAGGCTTTGATAAAGGTGGACGAGGATCGGGTAAAAAGGCGTTTTTTTTAGTTATCCAAACAAAGTTTCTCAAATACTTTGTCGATGATTACATCCTTAGCATTATTATTCAACACAATGATGCTTTCTCCCGTTTTTGGGTCGGCAAACACATAGGAAATATAGCTGATTTGTAAACCTGTGTGACCTAACAAAACCCTTTTGCCATATTTGTCTTCAAATAAGCCAAGTCCCGATTTGGTGTTTTTGTATTCATAAAAGCCCGTCATTAAATCAAGACTGTTTTTCGTCAAAAGTGTTTTGTTGATTAGCAGTGCCCTGATAAATGTGTTGAGGTCAAACAAATCACTTACAATGTTTCCTGAGCCCTGGCTGAGCTTATTGTTCGCCGATTTCGGAATTTTATGTAAATCCTGCCCGTCAATTATGGGATGCGCTAAATTTGTAATGGTGTTGGAATGGTAGGGAAATGTGTTTTTTAATTGAAGTGGTTGGATGATTTGTTCCTGAATATTCATTTCCCATGACTTGTCGGTTGCCCTTTCAATAATTTTTGCGAGTAAAAAATAATTGGTGTTGCAATAGGAATACCGGCTGCCTTTTTCAAAATCTATGGTGTCAATTTTGGAAAAAATTACCTTGTCCGAAAAGTCGCCGTCAGGATGAATAATAGGCTCGTTTTGAAAACCGTTTTTTAAAATTTCTGTCAGGCCACTTGTGTGGTTAAGTAGTTGCCTAATGGTGATGGAACTATCAATAAACAGATGTTTTGGCAGGTACTTATAAATTTGGTCATTAATATTCAAAAGACCTTTTTCGTGCAGTTTCAAAACAGTAACCGAAGTAAACATCTTGGTGCAACTGCCAATACAGAATCTGTTTTTAGTAGAAACGGCATTTTTGGAAAATGCAAAACCTATGGATGCTGTATCTAAAAATTTGCCATTGTCAATTAAGGCCACAATTCCAAAGTCGGGCACCGAGTCTTTAAATTCATTTAAAACGTTTTGGGTTTTAAAAGTAGTTTGATTGTTTTTTTGTTGATTGCAACCGCTTAGTGCCAAAGCAAATAAAGTAATCAGCGTAAAATTTCTCATGGTGTTGGTTGTTTATATCGGCAGCTCCGGTAGCAAATTTGATTTTTTATTGTTTAACCAAATGTAATAAAGGAAGTTTAATTCAACAATCAATTTAAATCGGCTGCTTGCAAATAGCTTCTACAAGTATAAAGGAGTATTAATTACAATTCAATTTCAACAAATAAGACCAAACATTTCCTGCTCGTTTTGACCTTTAAAGTACTATCTTTGGTTAACCGATTCAACCTTTA
This sequence comes from Bacteroidia bacterium, assembly GCA_020846335.1. Classification (GTDB taxonomy): domain Bacteria; phylum Bacteroidota; class Bacteroidia; order B-17B0; family Aurantibacillaceae; genus Aurantibacillus. Next base: position 7,551 of record JADLED010000341.1, on the reverse strand, counting down.
AATAATAGTAATGACTACCACCCTTCGCAATTTAGTTGGCTTTGTTTTTATACTTCCCTTTTTGTCGCTTGCACAAGTAAAAAACTATTCTGAAAATAAATCTCCGGCCTTTACCACAAACAAAGGTCAGGTGTGCGACGAACATTTTATGCCCCGCCACGATATTCTCTACAGTGCCTTCGACGGTAAACTTACTCTGCATCTTAAAAAGTCAGGACTTGAATATCATCTGCTTGAGCCCCCAACCAAACAGGCTGCCAATTTTTCTACCACCATTAAACGTTACCGCCTGGATGTGAACTGGAAAAACTGCAATACACAAGCCATGGTACTTGCTACTGATGCTTTGCCCGGTGTTACCAATTATTACCAGCAATCCTGCGGCAAGGGGGCGTTGGCTGTGAAGAGTTTTGAAACAGTGCTTTACACCAATCTTTACGAGGGCATCCAGCTCCGCTTTTATCAACACAAGGGTTCATTTAAATACGATTACGAACTAAGTGCAGGCTCAGATTACAAAAAAATTGTACTACAATACAAGGGCGCTGAATCTTTAAGCATTAACTCAAAAGGCGACCTGCTTATAAAAACGGCATTGGGTACCATTGTTGAGGAAGCACCTACAGTGATGCAGAACGGTGTTGAACTGCCCTCCAAATGGCTCATTCATCAAAACGAAGCTTCCTTTTTTATCGAGCACCTGAATCCCGATGCACCATTTATCATAGACCCTGTGGCAAGGCAGTGGGGCAGCTTCTACGGCGGCAATACCGATGAGTATGGCACCTACTGCACCACCGATGCCAATGGCAATGTGTATTTGGCAGGCACCTCCAATTCTTTTACCAGCACCGCCATTGCCTCTGTTGGCGCACACCAAACCACACTGGGTGGCCAGGGCGCCAACGATGCCTTTGTTGCTAAATTTAATGCAGCAGGCGTTAGGCAGTGGGCCACTTTATACGGAGGGGCGGGCACCGAAGACCTCTCGGCCTGCGTGGTGGATGCCAGCGGCAATGTGTATTTGAGTGGCAGAACCAATTCCGGTACCGGAACTGTTATGGCCACCTCGGGCGCACATCAAAGCACCATGGCCCCGGGTGGTACCGCAGCGTATCTTGTAAAATTCGACAATGCCGGTGTGCGGCAGTGGGGCACCTATTACGGTGGCCTCGGAAACACGCAGGCGAATGGTTGTTGTTTGGACCCCAATGGCAACGTTTATATTTCGGGGAACACCAATGCCACGGTGGCCATCTCAACACCCGGTGCACACCAACAGAGTTTAAACGGTGGCAATGACGGTTTTTTGGCAAAGTTCAACAGCGCCGGCGTAAGACAATGGGCCACCTATTATGGCGATACGGGTGGAGATAACAATTTGTATTGTGCCGCCGATGCCAGTGCCAATGTGTTTTTATGCGGCTCGTCTGCAACAGGCACTCTTGGCGCCATTGCCAGTGCCAGCGCGGCACAAACCAGCCCCGGCAGCACCATCGATCCTTTTGTGGCCAAATTTAATGCCAACGGTGTGCGCCAGTGGGGCACCTTTTGTGGGGGCACCGGAGCCGAACAAATAAAAGGTTGTGCCACCGATCCTTCGGGTAATATTTTTGTAGCAGGTCTCACCAGCGGTGTTTCAAACGCATTGGTTACCAGCGGAGCGCACCAAACCACTTTTGGTGGAAATACCACCGATGGCTTTTTGATGAAACTGGATGGGGGTGGACAAAAACTTTGGGGCACTTATTATGGTGATAATACCCTCGATCAGGTAAACGGCTGCAGCAGCGATGCAACAGGAAATGTTTACATCACAGGTATAGTAACTGGTGGCAGCATAGGCACCGCTATAGCCACTACAGATGGCTACGAGCCTACCTATGTGGGTGGTGTGGCAGACGCCTACCTGGCAAAATTTAATCCGAACGGTGTAAGGCAATGGGGTACTTATTATGGCGGGATGAGCAACGACAATGGCATGGGCTGCGCTGTTTCTCCTACTGGCGAAATTTATTTGTGTGGTTCAAGCACTTCAATCAATTATGTGACAACCCCTAACAGTCATCAGTTTGCCAACGCGGGAATGTTTGACGCTTTTTTAGTTAAATTTTTTGAGTGTGCCGTGCCAAGTGCCAGCAACACCACGGCTCCCGCCAACCTCAGCATTTGTTATAATAACTCCACCATACTCAGTGCCACCGGCACAGGCACCATTACCTGGTACAGCACACCCACGCTGGGCAATTCGCTGGGCAGCGGCACTACCTTTACCACACCGGCACTACTCACCAGCACCGTGTATTACGCCGAAAACACCAACACCTGCGCGGCCAGCGGCACACGCATTGCCATTCCGGTTACTGTTAACCCCAAACCAAACATATTAGTAAGTGGCATTGCCAACCGCGTTTGCAAGGGCACGCCGGTTACCATCAATGTTAGCGGTGCCAACAGCTACACCTGGTCTCCTTCCATTTATTCCGGCAACAGTATATTAGTGACTCCCTTAAGCAGCATGGCATTTACCATCAGTGGTTCCAACAGTTTTGGCTGCCTCGATACACGCACGTTTACCTTAGGCATCCATCAGTTGCCTGTTGTTAATGCGCAGGCCAGTCCGCCACTTATTTGCGAAGGCGAGGAAGTGACACTAAGTGGTAGCGGGGCACTGAGCTACACTTGGAGCAGTGGCAGCAACAGCAATCCGGATATTCAGTTGCCACTCAGCAGCACGGTATATACTGTTACGGGCACCGACGCCAATAACTGTACCAACACAGCTACGGTTGTAGTTACGGTAGATGTGTGTGAAGGCTTAAATGAATCTTCGGGCAGAAACGATGAAGTGATGGTGTATCCCAATCCGGCAAAAAATAGTCTTACAATTTACAACGCAGGTAAGTTCGGTTTTCTGGAAATTTTTAGCGCATTAGGTCAACGCTTAGTCACTCAACAAATAACGACAGGAATAAACAACTTCGATGTGTCGGGCCTTACCAAGGGTTGTTACCTCATTCATTTCAGAGGGCAGGGGCAACCGCATGTTCCGATAAAATTAATCATTGAGTAATAGCTTGTGTTAGTAGCGGAATATAGCCGAATACTGCCTTAGCCGAACCCTGAGCGTAGTCGAAGGGTGAGCGGTGTAAATGAATTCAAATTTGATGGAATGGGTTAATCCTCAAACCGTGTTATTGAAATACCGTTTAATGTGTCTTATATTTTTTCGCGAAAACGGATCTTTTGAATCTGTAAGAAGGGGGTAAACGATGTTGTGATAAGAGCTTTTATTGAATTTAGTAAGCACACACACACGACTTTCCGAATAAAAAAAATAAAGATAAGGTTCAACAAAGTGATGGGGCGGACAGAACAAAATATAAAAGCCACTTTTTTTGTTTTTAGAAAGATAAACCGGGCTTAGCATGAGTGCACTATCTGCATATATTAAATGAAATTGAGGTGTTCGTTCTGAGAGTGAATCGATTAAGACTTTTCGACTGAGATCTTCTATTTTTGATTTACTCAACAACTGCCCTTTAGAATAAAAAACCTGCATTTTTTTTAGATTTAATTTGGGTTGACTGAAGGATACATTGTACGCCAACAGAAACCAAATCAATAATACAACTGATATGTGATTGTTTATTTTCATCGTGTATATTCTTTCTTCTATTGTTAGTGATTGGCAGATGGCACTTAATAAACTGTTAGCTTGTGTCTCATCATAAATCTCATGCTCAATCAAAAGGAAAAACGCAGCTGGTATCAAATGTGTGGTGATTTAAAATTAATTTCAAGTCAGGTTTTGTGGAGGACCGGCCCGACCAATTATGTCACCTCCAAATTTTACTAATTCAAATAGTTTAGTCACCGCCCAACTAAGTTCGTCCTGATTACAAAAATAAGCATCAATTTGTCCGTATGTTTTGTAATCAGAAATATTGAAGCCTTCTTCGATGTCATTGTACCAAATAACTTTAGTTCCGCAAATAGCCACCACCCAAAATCCACCACCCACTGCACCGAATTCTTTTTCCATCCATTTTATTGGGTCAATTTTTAACAATTGCCAAAAATTCCATAGTTCACCATGCAGGTCTGTCTCCGTTTTTTGGATTTGATTGTATAGTTCATCTAGTGTTATTGGTTTCCATTTTGTCATCGCATTAACTTTTGGTTTCAATACCATTAAAGTAAACACTTATTTTATAAATCGCAAAATGCAAAGTGTGTAAGTTATTTAGATGCTACAGTTCTTAATTTACAATGGCTATGGGTTGGGGGGCTTAGATGATGGACAGTTATAAATCCAGATTGATGGGTGTTTTAATAGGTGATAAATCTGTCGAAAATAATTAAGCAGTGCCATTCGTTTCAAAGCCAAATAATTTGCCTGTATCTAAGTCAAAGGCCACTCTCCAATAGTGCCAGCCACCGTCATACACATCGATGCGTTGCATTAACCAATTTTTTCCGGAATCATTATTTTTCCAAAAACAATTAATTAATAAAATTCGATGTCCACACGAGTCAATTGAACCGAAATATTGCCTGCGAAATTTACTTAACTTTTTATAAATGGGGATGTGTGGATCGAACGCCTTATTTATACTTTCTAATTGCAGGGTCAATGCCTGTTCTGCTTTATCAACTTCCTTTCTGCTTGGCGTAAAAAAATTGTCTGCGATTTTGCCGAAAATTTCAGGAGTAACGTCTGGAAAATAATACACGGGTGGAAACAAGGCAACGTCAAACTTTTTGGTTACGTAATGATCAACCATAACAGAGTCTGTGTTGGTTTGTCCAAAATAAAAAAATGTTGAAATTAAAAGTGTGATTGGTAGGAAGAACTGTTTTTTCATTCGTTGTTTTTAAAATTACCACTAATCGAGTTACAATTGCCGTGTTTAATGCCACCTACTTAAAAGTCAGGGCTGAAATAAGTCAGCACTTAATTCTTATTTTAAATGTTACTATCATTTACTTTTCTTAATAAAACCAAAATACAGTGTAATCAGGAACAAGGCAAAATGAAGGAAGCCACGAACAAAAAGAAACTCATGTGTCATGGTGCTGCCCATAAATGGGAGGTCAACCTTGTACCAGGCAAAATACCAACTTGCTCCTGCAGTTACAAAAAATGCACCCGATAAAAATTTGAGTATTTCTTTCCAGTTAATTTTTTTCATGTTAATGGTTTTAGTGATAGTCGCCGCTAGCTGTTACAGAAGATTATTAAACATAAATATAATCACTAATTTTTAAAGAGTAAGGTTGTGTGTGCGATGCGAAATTATCGCATTTTAAAATGTCCTAGTTGCAAATAGGTACGAGGGAGGCCTTGGTTTACAAGTTTACTCCCCAACTTTCGCCCATTAGCAGTTCTTTATCGGGACTAAAAGAATAAGCATAAAAATAGTAATTGCACTTTACCAGGTCAGTTTGTTTTATTTTAATAGCAATGGCATTTGTATTTTCAACGGCACCACTATTATTGGTACTCACCACCATGTTGTAAGCAATGGCGTAACTGCGTATTTCCTGTTTCTTCAGCTTTGCATCCAATAGTTCTTCATATTTTGCAAGGAGTTCTTTAGTAGCCGGCTTCTTACTATCATTCTCAATCTTAAATGGCATTATTTCACCTTGTAAAGCAATGCAGAGAGCGTAGGGGGCAAATTCCTGAAATTCTGACAATAATTTTTTCACCGCGTTTAACGAGTGTTCATTGAGTATTGATTTGTCGGTGTTTAGTTGTGCGGGGAGTGCATCCATACTACTTTATTGTATATTTATTGATTCAAGAATTTGATGACTTTAATTTAAATAAATTCTTTCTCATTAAAACTACGCACAGTTGTTTAATCAATAAAATTCATTTCTCTTCTTTAGCCCTGATTTACAATCTGCCCAGACGATGTTTAAAATGGTATAACTATGTAAGCTAAAATACCACACGGATTACAAACCCACTCGGACGGGTACTTTGGCTTAGCTTTGGTTTATAGCTCTTTTTCTGCTTCTTGTTTTAATTTCCTGTAGCGGTAAAACAGATAGGCCGTATAAAGGGCATTTAGCCCGCCTAACCAATTAAAGTATTTCATTTTGGTATAATAGGTCGAAGTAGTACCCTCGTGCACACTTTCAAAATTGTGTTGCCGCGCAATAAAGTATAAAACAAAAATAACGATGGTTGCAACAATGTTTACTACCAGGAGAATTTTACTCTTCTTTAATACCTCAGGGCTAATATTGTTTGGTGTTTTAGTCATTGTGTGGCTGCCTTTTGCCGAACGTAGTATCCGGTTTTATACCTTATAAATATAATCACTGTTTTTTAATTGCTTAATCCAGCCATCAAATTATTTGTATTAACCGAATTAATCCAGATACTTTAAGTCAAACAAACCATTTGGTTTTAAATACACCTCGTCTTTACTAAAATCCAAAACGGTATTAAAGCGCTTTAACAAATCGTTGCCCAAAAAATTAAGCGCCTGCCCGGTGGGGTTTTGGCTGCCCAACAAACATGTGGGTACCTCCTTTAGCTCAAAACCACCCAGCTCAAAACGGGGCGCTTTCACCACCTTGTTTTCGTACACCTTGCCGCGCGGGTCTTTAAACGTACTGGTTTTAATAAGTGGGTAATCGCTCAGGGACTTGTGGGCGTTTACCCAGGCACTGTCCACCACCAATGCCAAATCCGAACCGGTGTCGAGCAAATACAAAGCCTGTTGGTTTTTAGCTTCCTTAAAAAAGCTGCCCCTCATGCACACATACGAATTGTAAAATTCCAGCTTCGATTTTTTGTAGCCTTTTTTTAGTTTGGGCAAACGCGTATGTAGGATTAATAAATTTTTGTCGTAATCAATCTCCACCACTTTTTCTTCAAAAAGGTTCCAGCCAAAGCGCCCATCCATGCCCTGCGAGGTAAAGCCGGTGGGCCACAATTCAGGATTGTTAAATAGAAGAGTACCCAATTGCATCGATTGAATTTTGTCAAGGCGATTGTAATTGGCGCTTGCATTTCCGCTCTGCACTTCGGCCCTGTTGGGCAGCAAATGGGTTTTGTTTAATATGGCCTCTTTGGTGAGCCTGAAATCAAAAGAACCAACATCAAAATGCAGGTTCACGGTGTCGCGGCGGTTAACAATGGCCTGCACACAAATGGCATTAAATTTTGTGAGTGTAAAATGCAGGGTATCGTGTTTGTTTTCCGTGGTTTTAACCGAGGAAGGTGCCGGCAAGGCACTTTTTATTTGGGTGTAACACGAATCTTTGCCATTGAGTACTATCACAAAATTAAACACGGTGCCGGGTTTCACCTTTACTTTAATGGAATCCAAATCGGTGTAAAACACCACCCATTTTGTTTCGCGGCTGCGGTCGCAGGTATAAATATCGGGTTTGGCCTCGGGCGCCAAAGTCCAACTGTTTTTTTGAAACACTTTGCCATCGCGCACCGACACTTTTGGCGAGCCCGCACGAATGAGGGGCAACGGTTTTTGTGCCTGGTGTAATTGGTAACAGAGCAGGAAAAGAGTT
>JADLED010000340.1 GCA_020846335.1 Bacteroidia bacterium | reverse complement strand
TCAGATCCTACTCAGGGCATGCATAGTATTTTCTTAAAAATTTTATCAGATGCAATTGAAGCCTTTGTAAAAGACCTTAAGCTTCTTAAACTGTTTGATAAGGTCAGCATTATGACCTATTCCGAATTTGGAAGGCAAATAAAATCAAACAGCGCCTTTGGTACCGATCATGGCGATGCCACGTCCATTTATTTATTTGGAAACAAGTTGAAGAATTCATTACTTGGTAATTTGCCGCAAATTAAAGCGGAAGTTGAAAAACAAAGTGGATTGGACATGCAAATAGATTTCAGAAATTATTATGGTTCTTTGCTTCGGGAGTTGTTTAACTTGCCAGAACAAAAAATTGAAGCACTGTTTAATTTACCATATAAACATTACCCAATTTTTAATAAGGCTTAAACGTAAAGGAAAAATAAACAGATTAAATGGTTTTTAACTTCATACTCAATCGCGTTTATTATCCCTTTGTAAAATACCGCATTCACATAAGTCTCATTTTTCTTTTTCTTTTAATAAATGTTTATACCAACACGGTTAAGCAACCGGTGCTATGGCCCATTGTAATTTCCTTTTTCATCTGGCATTTTGCGCTTTACATTTTCGACCGGGCCTACGACTACAAATTAGATGCCATCAATCAGCCGCAGGAAGCAATATTGCCGGGAGAACGGCGTTTTTTTATTGTTCTTTCCTTTATTCTCTGCCTCTTACCTCTATTCATTTTACCCTACGCAGGCTATTCTGTATTAGCTTATCTCCCATTTATTCCTGTCACTTTTCTTTACACGTATCCTGTTTACAAAAATTTGCGTTCAAAGAATATACTTTTATTCAAAAACATTTATTCGGCACTTTTTATCTGGACCTTACCACTGGCTTTTGTGGCCTATTTTTATTCCACTACCACTCAAGCGTTTTTTGAGATTTTTAAAACAAATTTCCTGGGCCTGTTTATTTATGTGATGGTTGGTGAAGCCTTTTGGGACATACGTGATGTGGATGGAGACAGAACTCAAAATGTTCGTACAATTCCCGTGGTTTTTGGGGTGCTGGCCACAAAAATTTATTTGCTGGCTCTTATTCTGATTGATCTGCTTGTATTCGGCAAAACGGTGAGCGACTCCACTGTTGTTTACTGCATACTGATTATTTTTGTAAAGCCCCAGTCACCACGCTGGTTGTTTCATATCCCACCATTGCTGGCTTTGTACCGCTTTATTGCTCCTCATATTTTTTAAGGAACGTCCTATTTATATGAAAACCCCCATAGTTTATCCCGGAAATTATTATTTACCTTTATGTCTTCGGGATTAAATTAATAAACGAATGCAAAGCGACACAGAACTATACACTATTGAACGTTTTTCCACTGCTGAAGTCCTGAATGGGGCTTTGGATCTGAATTTGTTGCTTTCGGATACAATAAATGGATTTGTTGTAACTGATTTTTTGGATGGAAGTGAAATCTCTGAAATAGTAAATGGATTCAGAGACTTGCATGAAGAAAAACTCATTAAAATTAATCCCAGATTTAATACCTATCCAATAAGTTTTGCCCAGTTTGCTCAAATGGTAAAACAAAATACACTCAGCGAAAAAGATTATTTCGAAAACAGTTCTGATTTTATTTCCGGCTTTAACAGCAAATTTGGTATCGATATTTTTGGAAAACTTGCATCTCTTTTTTCAAAAATAAAAAACGCACCACAGTTCGAAATTCCTCGTGAAATGAAATCTGGCGGGAATTATATTCCTTTTACTTTCAGAGAACTCTTTGCAGGAGGTGGCTGTCTTAAGGCACATTGCGAGAACCTTTTCTTTCATGAATTTCCTGATTTTTTTAACCGCCTAAGCACTTTTACAATACCCGATAACCAATTGAGCTTTTTTATTGTCCTTCAGGAACCGGGAACCGGAGGAGAACTGACACTATTTGATATACTATGGAACGAAAAACAAAAACGTCCAACCGATCATGAGATAATTCTTGAAGACGGACACCAATTGGCCTTTGACGATACAAAACATCTCAAACGCATGTCGATTCCTGCTAAGGCCGGAAGCCTGGTTGTTTTTTCGGGTGGTAAAATCTGGCACCGGGTGGAAACGGTTGAAGAAGCACCTTCGCGCATCACGCTTGGAGGATTTCTTTCTTTTTCACACGATAGAAAAAAACTTTATGCCTGGAGTTAATTAAATGACCAATTACATTCACTCAGATATCAAAAGGCGTGCGGTTTTTAATGACACAACACTTGAAGAAGGCTTCAATAAAGACGGATATATCATTGTTCCATTTCTTTCCGAAGAAGAAGTTTCATCACTTAAAAATGACCTGATTCAGTTCACACCTTCCGACGAATTTAAAGGCAATCAGGAAACATTGATTGGTCAACAGTCTTTTCACGTTACATTTTTTGACAGCAATCAAAATTACAAGCAAAAAGTGTATGATTATATGACTCGAAAGTTCAAAGAAATTTCAAACAGGTTGCTTGCTAATTACAAATGCGCTCAAGCCAATGTATTTTTAAAGCCAGCGCGTTCAGGATTTGTTTACCCGCATCAAAATCTTACTATAACTGATGAGAGCAAATACACCAGTGTTTCTTTTTGGTTACCCCTTCAACATACAGACTTTGAAAATGGCACAATCTGTCTTATTCCTGGTTCTCAAAGGGGTTTTGTAAAATACCGTAACACGCATGTTTACTGGCCTTATGTAAACTATTTTAAAGATGGTCCGGGCATTCACTATTTTAAATCTATTAATGTAAAAGCGGGTGAGTTACTTATTATTGACGACCGGATTATTCATTACACCCCGATAAACAATAGTAATGAGGGAAGATGGGTGGCGCATGCATTATGGGCTCCAACAGAAGCGCCCATTTGGTTTTGCCATCCGCATAAAAATGAAGTGGATATTTACGAAGTGGAGAACACCTTTTGGCAGTTTCATGCGCCGGGCACCATGCCCAATAAGGATTACAGGGTGACCACAATTACTTCAACCGAAGTGGTATTAACGGATTTCGAACTTGAAGAGGCTTTGAGAGTATTAAAAAATAAAATTGCGTGATAGCTTAATTTTAAAAGAAGATTAAGCGCTGATGGCTTTGGCAGATTGACCCACCACCACGTCCAAATCAAAAGAATAGTAACCATCTTCAATATTACGCATGTTGTATTTAACGTTTTGGTTAGAGCGGTAAACTATTTCCAGAAGGCCCAAACCGGCACTGCCATCGGGTGTTAATTCAGAATTTTTAAACGCATTGCGGTAATAATCCCTGAAAACGCTTTTATCCACGGTACCGTATTCATCCAATCTGGCACTAATAATTTCGCGCGATTTTTCGGTAACGATGTTTCCGGATAAAATATTGAGTGTGGGGCCATTGGTACCAATGATAAAGTAGGGCGACACCTGTGCGTGATTTTGCTGATGCTTGGTTATGTTTTGTAGAATTTCGACGCACAACACCTTGGTTTTGGTAATAATGTTGGCCGGAAATTTCGATAAAATGAGTTTACGTTCTATGAGTTTAATGGCCGATGAAATAATAATCTGGTCGAATTCGCCATAAATTACCAAAAGGTAATCTTTAATGTTTTCGCGTTCGCTAATTCCTTTAAGTAGCCCAACCAGGTTTTGATTTTCGATCATACAGTTTATTCGGAAAATGGTTCAAATATTATTGGAGCTTTGGTGGTAAACTGAAGGTATTCTCCCAATTCCAGATTGTCATCATCATCTTTGGAATAGCGCCACACAATACTTGATTTAACACCTACGTTTTCAAAACCAAAAACGGTTTTTATTAAGTCAATAAAAATGCGGGTGGTAGAGGTGTTGATGTATTCCACATCAAATACCAATTTTACTTCTTTTGGAGGATTTTTACTTAAATTGTTAAGCCAGTTAAACGCAATCTCATAAAACTCAGAGATATTTTCGGGAATGGAAACCCCTGTAATGTGCATTAGCCCATCTGTTTTAAAATCTATTTCAGGTGTTTCTTCTGTTCCTGTAACCAGTAAGTTTTCCATTTAGAAAAGGATTTCGGTCGTTTTGTACCAAGAAATCTGCTAAAAATAACATTTTTTTTTGGAATTGCCTGTGATTTACCAACAATTAATAGCCTGCCAAAAAACCCTGTCAAACAAAGGTTATAATTAACTGATTGTAAAAGAGATAGCTTTGAAGATTCTAGTGCAACTAGGGTATACCCTAAATTTACTGTAGCCAAAGTGAAGCTTCGATTCATTAATCACGTTAAAGAACTAATTTTTGCATTATTCTTCAAACCTAGCCGGCCGTGTATCCAATTGGTGGAGATTATCCTTTTAAAAGGCTAGGATATGTTTTCGAGGTTTACTTCAAAATGAAAATGAAACAGTCCTTTTGAAAGTTCAACAAAATTGAATTCATAGTTTTGATTACTTTTTAAGGCAATTATAATTAAACCCAAACCGGCGTTGCCATCCACCATGGCATTTTCTTTACGCATACTTTCTTTGTAGGTGGCCTGCAAATCGGCATAACTCATTCGCTTGTAACGAAGCAAACTTTCGTTTATAAAATTTCTGGCTGCTTCATCTACCAAATTTCCGGTAATAAGGGTGATTCCTTTTTTTATTCCGTTTAATACAAAGTAAGGCAGCACCTTGTTGTTCATTTCCTGGTGCTTGCTAATGTTTTGAAGCATTTCGACGCCGAGTATTTTTACCTTTGTGATAACACCTAATTTGTATGCCGCGGTTTTTAATTTAATTTCAATCAGATTAAGTATGGCAAATATAGCGGCCTGATTAATTTCGCCATACATTACCACCAGGTTGCCATCCAAATCCTGCATTACCGAATAGCGGTGCATGATTTCTTTTATTTTTGGGTTTTCGGCCAAAGACAATTCGCGGTTAAGCGTTAAGCGGGGTTTAATTGCCATAACAGAAACGTCGTCGGTTTGCCGGCCATTTCCTTTGGTTTTATATAAAAGTTGCAGTAGGTCTTCCTTTTGTTTTGGAAAGGGAGGCTCAACATTGGTGGCAATTAACTCTTTAAATGCCTTGCTTCCCAATCGTTTTTTGCTTTTTTCCTGTAACTGATCCTGAAAGCCGTCGGTGTAAAGGTAAATCGTATCGCCTTCCGAAATTGTAATCCGCGATTCATTAAAATCAAAACCCACATTGCCCGATTCGCCAATGGACACCCTGTCGCCCTTGTACTCTTTGAGTTGGCCGTTGCTATATACCAGCAGAAATGAGCGGGCACCGGCAAAGGTAATGGTGCCGGTACCTTCATCAATTTCGAGCAGCATCACATCCATGCCATCCGTTAAAAAGGTACTATTATCTGTGTTTACAAGTTTATTGATGTTGGAATCGAGCAACCTTAAAACGCCTGCCGGAGATAAGTACTGTGTGTTTAAAATGTGACTGATTTCCTGATATCCAACAATTGACACGAGTGACCCCGGCACTCCGTGGCCAGTGCAATCCACCATGGCCACATAGGTTTTATTGCCCCATTTTGAAACGAGGTGAAAATCGCCACCAACAATGTCACGTGGCAAACTTATTACAAACGAATCATTGAAATAATCCTTCAGTTGCTCCTCGTTTAGCATAAGTGAACGTTGAATTTTAGAGGAGTAATTAATGCTGTCGATTAATAAATTATTATTGTCTTCAATTATTTGTTTTTGTTTTCCAATTTCGTTCAAACTTTCTTCCAACTGTCCGTAGCTTACTTCCAGATTGGTTCGTATGGCGTTAAGTTCCTGATTGTTTAATTCGATAACCTTTTTTTGGCGGTTGATGCGTAACATACCAAATGTAACGATGCCTAAAAATATGCTAATGAGTATTAGACCAAAAATAAGTACTCCTTTTACCCGGGCGCCTGACTCCCTTTCCTGTTCAAGCAGGGCCTTTTCTTTATCATAAATTATTTGTTGGCTGCTTAGCAGTTTAATCCGGCTTCTGTCTTTTTCAATTTGCAGTATTTTAAGTTTGCGCTCTTTGTTTAAGCGCTCCAATTGCTCTTCGTACTTTTGAGTTTCGAGCTGGCGTTGCAGAAGTTCGAGCGACCGAAGTGCCTGCTCGCGCTCCAGCTCCTGGGTTTTAATTGTTTTTTCCTTTAATTCATTTTCTTTCCTGATAAGCAGTAATGTCTGTTCGTTTTGTTTTGCCTCCAGCCTTATTTTTATAAGTTCAAGCTCTTTACGTTCGTTGTTACCTATTTCTTTTTCGGTGTTGTAATACAGTTCATTAATTTCCGATTCGCGTGTGCCTTTTTGCCTTAGTTGCAAAGCCTGTGTTTCGTTGTATTCGTTTTTGGCATCTGCGGCCAATTTAAAATAATGCTGTGCCTGTTTATAATCCGAATTGAGCGAATACACTTCGGAAAGAATGATGTAAGAGGACGAAAGGTTTAACAGGTCTTTTGTTTTAGAGGCGGTGTTAATGGCAGTGTTTGCATTTTCTATGGCCTGAAGGGGCTTGCCGGCCAACAGGTTGTTTTTGGCAATGATATTATTCAGTTCGGCAATTTTGCCTCCATCTTCGTTTTGTGTGTAAATGCTCAATGCCTTTTCAAAGTTTTTATCGGCTTCGGCATAATCTTTAAGAAACGTGTACGTTAAGCCCACATTGGTATAAACTTCAGGCAACAATTTTTGTCCCTTGTATTTTTCGAGTTCGGCAATGCAATGCAACAGGGTAGCTCTCGAATTTTTAAAGTCGCCAAATTTACGGTACAACAATCCCAGATTATTGCTATTCACAATGTCTTCAATTGCCACATAGGAACTTATTTCGGAACTCTGATCAGAAACATAGCGTAGATTTTTATTCTGTATGCTGGCAATATTGGCCGAACCGTTATAAGTTTTCAGAGCCGAATCGAGCTTAAGTGCTTTTTTAAGTGCCAGGCTATCGTTGCCGGTGTGTGTGGCGTTTAAGGTTAAAAACGAAAGGCATTTAATATAGTCATAAGCCGACACGGATTCAGCTTCTTTAATGGCCTTTTGCATAACAACTTCGGCACTTTTGTGCTCATCGAGATTAAAATAATTCTGGGCCTTGAGGTATTCGGTTTGATAATGCAGTGTTGTTTCGGAATAATTGCATTGCTCGAGGCTTTCGATGGCCTTTTTATTTAGTTTTAATTCGGCGTCAATTAGTGCCTGAAGAAAATAATAATTGCTCAGCACGGTTTTGTTTTGACTGAGTGCGGCAGGTTTTTTTACCATTAAGGCAAACTGAATGGCACTGTTTGTTTTGTTTTGACGCAAACTTTGCAAGGCTTTCAGGGTATAATATCCTGCCAAATCTTCGTGTGTTTTAATACTGTCGTTTGCCCAACCATTAAACGTTTCAAGAAAAGTAGTGAGGTTGGTATTTTGTGTTTTATATTGTGTTTGCAGGTTTCTTATTCTTTCGTTTTTAAAAACAAGCGAACTCACAAGGCTGTAATCCGGATCAAAATACTGGGCATAAAAAGTCTGCGCCAGTGACAATAATAATATGAAGCAGACTTTTTTCAACCAAATCAGAGTTTAAACCTGATGTTAAATAATAATTCGCGGCCCATGCCAAACACAGGACTGGCGCCTTCGCGGTAGGCATAAGTGTAATAATTTTGGGTTCCTAAAAGGTTATAAATGCCAACATTAATGTCCACCAATCCTTTTATAAGTCCGTTGTATTGATACACCAGGTTAAAGTTATGGGTCTCGGGATATTCCACTTGTTCAGCCTCCTTGGCTGCGGGCGAGGTGCGTTCGTAACCGTATTTTTTGCTCTGAAAAATGTAAAAAATATTAAAGGTGCTCCTTGGGTTTATCATGTAAGAAAGATTGGTAACACTTTTATGGCGTGGCAGGCTTATGTTTCCCTTTCTAAAATCATTGGTATCTGCCTGAATTTCTTTCACACCTGAATTGGTCAATCCATAATTGGAATAATTGGATTTGAGAACAAAATTTCTGAATCGGAATTTATACATGAGCTCAAACCCCATAACCCGCACATTGCCCGAATTTTTATAGCTTTCGTTAAACGCCGTATCGTATCCAAACACGATGAGTTCGTTTACTTTTTGATCGAACAATGATATGCCAATGTCAATAGCTTTTCCGTGATAACCGGTTTCCATTTGCATGTCAATTACCTTTTCTGGAACCAGTTCCTTTTCGGTATCGAGGTTAATGTTTTGGAGAAGTGGCAATTTAAACGAGTGGCCGTAAAGAATTTTGTAGTGCCATTTTTTTATTGATTTTGCAATACACAGCCTTGGCACAATGTTGGGTTCGAAATAGGCAAAGCGGTCAAAACGGCCACCGGTACTAAAGTTGGCATATTTTGTAATAAACAGCATTTCCGAATAAAAATTAAACCCGTTATAGGCATTCACAAAATTTCCATTTTCAAGTTTAAGTGCGCGATTAAAATGTCGTATGTTATCTCTGTAAACCTGACCACCATAAATCAGACTTAGTTTTTTATGCAATTTCACATCGCCATAAAGACCTAAAACCCGCCTCGACGTGCGGAAGTTTTGCTCATCGTAAATTTCGGGCGCACCATATTGTTTGTTCCAGGGCAATTGAACTTTACCAATGTAGTAAGGTGTGAAGGAAACCGATTTGTATTTGAGATTATATGATATTTCGGAGGTGAGTGTTCGCATCAAAGAAAAAATGGGTTCGTAGGTGGCCTGAAAATTATAGTCCTCGTAAATCTGTTTTACCTTCAGGTTTTTGTATTTAAGCCCAAAGGCCAGAAAAAAATTATTGGTAAGTGACGAATCTTTAAAATTTACGGGTGTGCCGTCAGATAGATTGCGCTTGTCGTTACTTCTTTGCCCATTAGAGGCCATGGTGGTAACGGTTAAGTCCATCCCCTTTAAAAGTGTTGATCCGAAATTGTAGTTGATTGCATTTTTTGAGTTAGCATTTTTTGAAAAGCCCGAGTTTAGGTTTATTGAATGGCCATTTAATTCGTTAGCGCTTTTGGTTATAATATTTATTACCCCAAGTGCCGCAAGCCCGCCATAAATGCTCGATCCGGCGCCTCTTATTACTTCAATGCGCTGAATGTTGTCTAATGGAAAGCGATTGCCCAATACAATGGATCCTTCGGCCATATCGTTCATGGCAAGTCCGTTTAACATAAACAGAATTTTGCCTTCTTCGCCCCAAATACCGCGCATACCAATAGACACGCCGTTTTTAATATCGGTGGCAAAATTAATGCCGGGCACGGTGTTCAACACATCAATTAAATCGCGGTAGCCCAGTTGTTTAATATCTTCATCGGTAATTATGGTAATGGCGCTGGGCGCTTCGTAAACATTGGTTTCAATTAAATTGGCAATGGTTACTTTTACCTCTTGGTTTAAATCGGGTTTTACTGAAAGGATTTCGTTAACGCTGGGATGCAGAATGTTTTTGCCCAAACTATCAGTATTTTGAGCAAATCCACAACAGGTAATCAGTATTAAAATATAAAAAGTGTATTTACCTGCAAGCCTCAATCGAACAGTTTTAAATGGCTGAAAAAACAATTAATGCCTTGGTAACGTATTCCATGTCTTTTCCTAAATCGTAATTATCATCGTCGCCTTCGGCATAGCGCCAAATGATAGTGGAATTAACCCCGTTTTTTTTAAGGCCGTCCACCCGTCTAATAAGGTCGATAAAAACCCTGCTGCTGCTGGTGTTGGCGTATTCTATTTCAAAGGTCATTTTAACAAACTCAACCGAATGTTTTTCAAATCGCTCTATCCAATCCATAACCGGTTTATAGAACTTTAGAATGTTTTCAGGAATAGAAACTCCCTTAACCAGTAAATCGCCATTTACATTAAAATTTATTTCGGGCGTTTCGTCCGTACGTGCAATGAATAAGTTTTCCATTTAAAAAAGTTCTGATATAAAGTTAATTTCGCCGACTAAAAACAAAGTTAATATTTTTTTGAGTTTGTACCGAAAATTTATACCCTGAAAAAGCTTTATCCCAGCAACTTGGCTAATAATTGCAATGTACTGTATGTTAGGACATTATAGATTTCCTCCTATTTGGCTAAACAAATCGAGCTGCCTTCTTTATTTTAAACTGTAAAACCCGAATGGGTAAATCCTCAAAAAAAATTGAATTAAAATTTAAGCAGCTCCTCGTAAACGTCTTTTACCGGAAATCCCATCACATTGTAAAAACTTCCTTCAATTTTTTCGATGCCAATATAACCCAGCCAGTCCTGAACGCCATAGCCGCCGGCCTTATCGTAAGGTGTAAAATTGGTTAAATAATATTCTATTTCTTCGGTGCTGAATTTTTTAAAATACACCCTACTTGTATCGTAAAAAGAAACTTCTTTGGAAGCGCCTTTTAAACACACGGCCGTAAATACTTCGTGCATTTTTCCGGCAAGTTCGGCCAGCATTTTTTTACCCTCGTTAAAGTTGGCCGGCTTATTAAATATTTTTCCCTCGCACCACACCACGGTATCGGAAGTAATTAAGATTTCGTTTTCCTTAATTTCTTCATCGTAGGCATCGGCCTTTTTCTTGGCCAGAAACAGGGGTATTTCCTGAGCACGCAAATCGGCCGGAAAACTTTCGTCGGCATGTGTTGGTTTTACCTCAAACTTAAAACCCAAACTCTTTAAAAGTTCCTGCCGGCGTGGCGAAGCAGAACATAGAATTAATTTGTACGGAAAATTTTTAAGCTGGTTATCGAGTTGGTTCATGTTTTTTGTTGAGATAATATTAAGTGATTACGTATAATAAAAAATAAAACTATAACACAAACCCATCAGCATAATGAGTTTTAGCATTAAACTTGCCCGTTTAAACTGCGCACTGCTATCGGCCTTAATGGTATAAAAAGCCAGTAACACCAAAGGCAAAATAAGTGTGGCAAACACATACACGTTGTTAATACTAAATACAATCCGGTGCGCTTTAATGGTATTGTAAACCACAAACAGCAACAACAGGGCAGTTATTATCAACATAAAAAAAGCATTGAACTTACTGGTGCGAATGCCCCAAACAATAGGCATGGTTTGTCCACCGGTGGCCTTATCGCCATTAAAGTCCTCAATATCTTTAATAATTTCGCGCGCCATGCTGGTAATAAAGGCAAACAACGAAAATATAAAAGTGATTTTAAAAGCGGAGAGAATGAGTAAACTGTTTTCTACAATAAATCCGGGATGTGTTTTTTGCATCACACCCATTTCAAACACAAACGGCATAAAGGCCACAGCAGCAGTGAGTAACGACACAACGATGTTGCCAACCAGCAGCTTTCTTTTTAGATGGGTGCTGTAAAACCAAAGCAAAATGGCAGCCGCAAAATGGAAAATGGCCAAACGCAGGTAACCAGTTTTTAAAGCTGCGTAAATGCCCAACACAATTCCGGCAAGGGTAAAGGTAATGTGAAGTATAATGGCCCAACGGCGACGAATGATTTTATCCACCACCACCGTATCGGGGTGATTGATTAAATCGGTTTTTACATCAAAATAATCGTTGATGATGTAGCCCGCTGCAGCAATGAGCACAGTACTTAAAATCATAATGCCAAAGAGGGCATTGCCCAATTCCAACTGCACCTGATTTTGATTGAGAATTTTTTGAAGGACCAAATACCTCAACAACAATTGCGTGAGCACAATCATAATAAGATTTTCTGTTCTGATTAATTTCAGAAAAGCAATTATTTTATTATTTAGTAGTTTGTTCAAATTACCCAATCTTCTATTTTTCCGTGTCCTGTCGGAGGCCAACTACCCCTGTCAGGGTTTAGAACCCTGACAGGGGTAGTTGGCACAAACGCTTACCGGTGTTAGTGCCTCTGTAAAACCAAATACTCACCTTTCATCAACTACCGAACCCTTTTTTTCATTTGCTTTTAGCCGATGTAATTCTTCAAAGTTATTAATATCATCAAATAAACCAATTACCTCCTCACGGTTAATATTCTCCTGTTTCTCGGAAATAATTAAAGGATAGGAACTGAATTTCCAGTTTTCGGGCTTAATGGTATACCCATGATTTACAGGATTCAAGTGTACATAAAGAATCAGATTCTTTAAATAATCTGATGAATCGATTAATTTGCGCTTAAATGGCCGCGAAAAAAGAGTTCCATACCTCTCTTGCTGCTTGTTTAACGCCTGGGTGTAGCCATTAAATAAATTTGAAAATTGTTTACTAACTGCTAAACTTAAGTCTTCCTTTTGAGGAAAGTAAAGCTCTCCTTCTTTTTTACTCATCAAAAAACCTATTATTTCCGCTTCACTTTTAACCTTGACAATAAAATGAAAATGATTCGACATCAGACAAAAACAAAGGGTTTCTGCAACGGTTTTTATGGCTTCGAAATATTTTGAAAGGAAATAATCATAATTTTCACCACTATAAAACAATTTCTCACCATTGTTGCCTCTGTTGTAAACGTGGTAATATTTGTCGGGTATTAGAGGTATTTGGTTAGAGGCCATTTATCAGTTCAAACAATTGAAAACGATTTACCACTTCACTATTTCCCATTTTCCCTGTGAGCGTAAAACTTGCTCAACAATGTCGCGCACACAACCCTCGCCACCGTTGCAGGGCGACACATAATGGCAAATTTGTTTTATCTCTACTGCTGCATTGTTGGGACACACGGCCAATCCCACACGGCTCATTACCTCATGGTCGGGCAAATCGTCGCCAACATAAAGCACCTCGCTGTTGTTTAAATTATTTTTTTTAAGATAGTCTTCATAACAGGCCAGCTTATCGTGTATGCCAATAAACACATCCGAAATACCCGTGCGCGCCAGGGCGTTTTTAACGGCCACATTGTTTCCTCCGCTTATCACTGCCATTCGGTAACCCTTGGTAACTGCTAAATGCAGGGCATAGCCGTCTTTTGAATTCATGTTCCGCACCATCTCTCCGCTTTCCATCACCAACACTTTTCCGTCGGTTAAAACACCGTCCACATCAAAAATTAAAGTGCTTATGCCGGTAAGTTTCTGTTTAAAATTAAGCATGCTGTTTGCCCTGTTGTTTTACAATTAATTTACTGAGTTGCTTATACACCTTACGTAATTCCGGTTTCTTTGCCAATAGGTCCAGATGTTTTTCTATCACCAGCTCATCCCCGCGTTTTGCCGGTCCGGTTTGGGCTTCCAGAGGATGGAGATGTTCTATTTTTTTTACTGTTTGATGAATGAGTGGTAACAGAGTATTTATCGAAATTTCGGTTTCCTTTTTATCAGTTAACACATCCAATGCGGCAGCATAAAGGGCATTGCTGAAATTATTAACCAACACAGCGGCCAGATGTACTTTTAAACGCGTTTTGTAATTGGCAAAAATTATGTGATTACTGAATTCATGTGCCAGTAACGACACTTGTTTGCGTGTGGCTTCGTTGTCGGCTTCCACAATTATTGGAATTTCTTTCCAGTTTACGGCATCCGATTTGGTAAATGTTTGCAGCGGATACATCACCGCCCCGTTATGTGCCCTGTCTCCCAGCGCGCTTAGCTCAACGCTTCCTGAAGTGTGAATAATTACGGCATTTGCCTTTTTTAAATGCACCTTCACTTCCACTTTGGCAATGTTGCTGTCAGACACTGCCACCAGGTAGTAGTCAGCATCATCCATAACTGCTTCCAGCGAAGGAAAAATCCGGCATGCAAACTCTTTTTTAAATTCAGTCAGCGCACTGTTTGCCTGATGATTATAAACAGTAATCTGATACTTTTTTAACTCACTTAGGTGTTTGCACAAATGCCAGGCCACATTGCCACAGCCAATAATGACAAGTTTTTTTTTGTATGTAATCGTCTTAGACATTCACTTTCGTTGGTCTGAATTTACGAATTCTCTCAACGATGGCAATGGCTGTACCAATGGCCATAATCAGCGAGCCCAGCCAGAGAATATTAATGTAAGGGAAAACATAGGCCTCCATTACAATAAAATCCTTGCTATTCACCACCTTTTCGCTCATGGTAATTTCAACGTGGCCTTCTTCGGGGTTTATTTTCCAGAATACAAATTTAAGTCCCAGTGGCTCGCACACCGCCTCCTGCGGAATAATGATGCTGTTCTTAATAACAAACTTAGGATAGACTTTGTAAACATTCGAGTTCACATCCATGCAGCGCAATACCGCTGTTACTTCAATCGACGAACTGTTTTTTTCGTATTCCTTCTGACTTAGGTTGCTTCTTAACGAATCAATAACAATTATTGCATTGCTCGAATAAATGGTATCGCCCATGCCGCCTATGTAATTTTTAGCACTGCTGTATGCATTACGTGCTTTGCTACTGGTGTCGCGTTCTTCCAAATCGGCGTAGGTTACGTGGGTGTAAATATCTCTGCTCAGGTAATGGCGGGTGGCAGGTTCGGCGGCGCGGCCCATGCGGGGATTATCCTGAATGAGCGGCGACAAGGTAAAGTCCAGTTCCAGTTCCTTCTGCTCGTTACGCTTTAAATAATCCACATTAAAGCTCACATTAATGCCCTCGCGTTTTTTGCCGGTGTAGGTTACAAAATAAGGCCCCATGGGCAAAGTATCGCCCTGTGTAAGTAAAATACTTTTTTTATCATCGAAATCAGCGCCCAGGCCACTCACTTTGCGTTCAGACGTGTTTTGCGATAACACGGTTTTTTTGGAGGTGGAAATTAAGGCTCCCAAAAGTATGAGTGCAAACCCAATGTGTGCAATGGAGGCGCCACTTTTCATAACCTTGCCTTTTAACACGGCCAAAAAATAATCGAAGTTGGCCACGGCTGCAAACACAGAAGCAATAAAGAGCAGGGCATAACTTATCAAATCCCATTTTTGTCCGGCCTCCGCTTCGGCGTATCCGTGCATAAAATACAGCGGTATGCAGCAAATTAAACCAAACACCAACGACACGAAAAAATTCAAGGCAATTCGTTTGAGAAATTTTTTCGGCTCAGTTTTTTTATACTTTAAAAATTGTGCTGCAGCCACCAGAAGTATCATGGCAATGGCAAATGGCGCCATCCAACGGTTATATTCCGGCACTTTTTGCGGGGCCAGTTCGGTGCCAAACAATTTATTAATAACCGGTGTGGAAGTAAAAAACGTGATGATTAAGGCGGATAATACCAGCACCAAAGAGCCCAGAAAAATCCAGAATTCGCGCGAAAACAAATCTTCTTCTTCTTTTTCTTTGGGGAAGTAAAAAACATAAGCATAAACAATCAGAATGGCCGAAACCACTACCCAGCCCATTAAGGCCAATTTTGCGAAATCGTAAAGGGAAGCAAACACCGCAAGTTCAAACGACAACACCATGTAAGTACTGCGCAGCAAGGGGCTGCGAACAAGCAATGCCACGCTGATAAAAATAAAGGTGAGCACATACAACACCAATTGGCCGGTCATGCCTAAATCAGTAAAGGCATGAACCGAAGCGTTGCCCAATATTCCACTGCGGGTTAAAAAGGTGGAATACAATACCAAAAGAAAAGAACAGATGGCTAAAAAATGGGTGGTAAAAAGCGAACCGCCTTTGTTTTTATTAATAATCATGGTGTGTCCAGCCGCTACTAAAACCAGCCATGGCACCAGCGATGAGTTTTCAACCGGATCCCATGCCCAGAAGCCACCAAAACTAAGGGCTTCGTAAGCCCAGGCACCTCCCATTAAAATACCAACACCCAAAATTAATATGCCAAAATAAGTCCAGGGTAATGCAATTGTTTGCCACTCGTTGTATTTTTTGTTCCAAAAGGCGCCAATGGCAAAGGCAAAGGGAATTAAGGTGGAAGCGAATCCTAAAAACAAAGTGGGTGGGTGAATGGTCATCCAATAGTTCATCAGCAAAGGATTTAAGCCTCTACCGTTTAGTTTGGAAACATAATCCGCACCCTGAATAAAAGGGGCCTTGGCGTAATCGGGATGATCGCGCAACAGCATAAAAGGATTGGTACCAATTTTATAATCGATTAGGTAAATGCCTAAAATCATGCTGGCCAAAAACACCTGCACCAGAGCAAATACCATCATCACGGGCACTTCCCAGTCGCCACCCTTGAGTTGCTTTTTTAAGATTAAGCCCAGTACCATGTTCCAGAAAGTCCACAGCAAAAAGCTACCCTCCTGCCCTTCCCAAAAGCAGGAAAGGATGTACTTCATGTTCATGGTGGTGTTGCTGTGCTGATAAACGTATTGGTATTCGAAATAATGGTTAAACAGCATAAAAAACAAGGTGCCTGCAATGCCGATTACCGAAAAGCTGTGCACATTAAATGCGGCGCGCGCCAGGGCAAGATAAGCGCTGTTTTTAGAAGCGAGAAGATAGGTGAAACATGAAACCAATGCCGCTACCAAAGACAATACCACAAAAGCATTGCCCAAATTTCCTGCCCACAAATGTTCTCCTGCGTACTCCATGTTTGGTAATAAGTGTTTTTAGTTTGGTCGCGAATTGGCGTCGTTGTATTTACTCGGGCATTTCATTAATATATCGTTGGCATGAAACTGCTCGCCGTGCATTTTTCCGATTAATACGATTTGTTCGCTTTTTTCAAAATCCTGCGGACGGCTTTTGTGCAGCACCACCTGACGTTGAACGCCTTTGTTATCGAGCATGCTAAAAATAAATTCGTCGGGATTTACTTTGGGTTCATAAAACTGTGGTTGGTTTTTATCCAGTTTGCCCACCACATGGTATTCGGTGTCGGGATTGGCCATGGCTTCAGCAAAATCTGCGTATTTGCTGGTGTTTTTAAGCGATACAAAAATAACCCCAATGGCAATGGCAATAATAACGATGCCTATGATGTGTAACTTTTTCATATGTAGATATTTATTGTTTTATTGTTGCCATATGGTATAGCATGTTTAGTGATTCTAGTTTGTGTTTTTGGCAAACATGGCTATTTCATGTGTTAAAGCAATAGAATTTATTTGTTTCTGATTTCATCTTCCAGGCGTTTGAGCTTTCTTTCGAGATAGACCAGAAAAAAAACAAGGGCTATAAAAATGATGCCGATAACGGTAATCACCACATAAATTTTTCCATTTTCACGCAAAACGTCGGCCATTTGTGCTCCCCCGTTTTCGTTTTGTGCCCCGGCCGAAAAGGCCATCAACATTAAGCAAAAGCCTAAAATTCTCCTAATCATTTAATTTGTTTTTAATGGTGGAAATTCTGTTTTTTATGTCAAATAACCAGTAGCTAAAAAGTATCCAGCCAATTACCGCGGGATAAAATACCATGCGCATATCAGAGTCTAAATCGTATTTACTAAAGGCAGGATTACCACCATTGCCGGGGTGTAACGAGTCTGTAAGGCGTGGAAGAATCATAATAAACACGTTCATCATTACAAATGCAAACACATTGTAAACAGCCGAAATGCGGGCCCGTTTTATTTCATCGTCAATCGAAAAACGCAAAATAAAATAAGCCAGATAAATAAGAATGCTGATGGCTACGCCGTTTAGCTTCGGGTCCTGAAAAGTCCACCAGGTACCCCAGGTATATTTGGCCCAAACCGAACCGGTAAGCAGCCCCGGAATGCTGAAGAAAAACCCCACCAATGCGGCGTTATAGGCTTTGGTGTCGTTAGTAATTTCACTTTTATTTAAGGTTAAAATGCTTTGAATCACCGAAACTGTCATCATAAATAACATGGCAAACCAAATGGGCACATGGTAATACACGTTGCGGATGGTTTCATTTAAAATATCCAAACGCGGCACAGTATTTAAAAGGCCCCATACCAAGGTATAGAGGATGAGTAATACGGAAGTTATTTTATACCAGTGTTTCACCCAGTGTTAGGAGTTGAAAGTTCAAAGTTGAAAGTTCAAAGGTGAGAGTTGACGCTTCGACTCTGCTCAGCGTGGGAAGTTGAAAGTTCAAAGTTGAGAGTTGTACATCATAAAACTCTGAACACTGAACTCTAAATTCTGTTCTCTAAACTCTACTCTTTAAACTCTAAACTTTGCATTAAAATTAATCGCGCCAAAGATAGGGAAATAATAGAAAAGAAAGGGTAATGGTTAAAACATTAAGCGCCGCCAAAATGGCAATTAAATCAAATCCCACGCCGGCCCATTCAATGCCATCCACGGCCTGTTTGCTCAGGCGAATAATCACCAAAATAAGTGGCATCAAAACCGGAAAACTCAAAATGCTCATAATGGCAAAATTGCCGCTGGCCTTGCTGGCAATGGCACTCATAAGGCTTAAAACACCGGCCAAACCTGTTGAAGCAAGTGTTAAAACCAGCAGAAACAGGCCCATGTTTTCGACCTCGTTTTTTATAAAAAAACCATAAAAGAAAAAGGTAATCAGGCTTAGGCCCAGCATAAAAAGCATGTTATAAAGGGTTTTGGCCAAAATAAAATGCCGGGGTGCATAGTACAAATAATTGTACAAGGCCTGTCCTCCGGTTTCTTTTAAAAAACTTTTGCCGCTTATGGTCACTGAGGTAAAAAGAGATATTACCCAAAAAAGAGCGTTCCAGGTGGGTTTATCCAGCTTGCCTTTAAAACAGAGGGCACTCACAAAAATGGTTCCCACCACATACACCACCACCCCGCCAATGGTCGATTTTTGGCGAAACTCCAACAAAAGTTCTTTTTTTATGAGGGATGATAGCATATTTAGAAGGCCAAATTTAGGCATTTTGATTTACAAGATGGATTGTGGCCTGCACAGCCTAAATTCATCTGGTAATAATTATACAGGTCATGGTAAAGATTTACCTTATTACACTCACATGTCCGGTAGCCGAATGACTTTTCCCCTTTAAATCGGCAAATTCTATCATCCAGGTATAAATATCCTCCTGCACAACCTGAGCCTTATAGTTGCCATCCCAGCCCTTTTGAAATTCACCTGACTCAAAAATAATCTGACCCCATCTGTTAAAAATCTTAATCCTGTAATTCTTAATATTGGTGCCATAAGCATAAAACACGTCGTTAACACCATCCCCATTAGGTGAAAACACATTTGGCACATACAAGGTCCAGTCATTTTCTACCTGAATGTATTTACACAATGTATCAGCGCACAATTTGTCGTTACCAGCCACCAGGCAAATTAATTTTGTTCCATAATCGCCAAATGTTTTGGTTGGTTCAAACAAGTTCGAATTAGTACCATCGTTAAAGTCCCAATACCAAATAGTGGTGTTTTTACTCTTATTGATAAAACTTACTGAACTACTATAAACCTCAGTTTTAAAATCAAAGTCGGCTATGGCGGGAGTAAAATTAACCACAACGGATATGGTTGCCGATTTCCTGCAAGGCTGATTTGCAGAAACAGTTAATATTACAGGATAGACTCCGGAACGGGTGTAGGTATGTGCCGGACCGTTAAGGGTAGAAAAAGAACCATCGCCAAAAGTCCAGATAACTGCTCCTGAATTAGCTGTGGTATTTGAAAAAGTAACCAAACCAGTGCAAGGTGATGTAAGGTAATTCAGTGTGGGTTCGGGCGTATCTGTAACCTGAACCGATTTAGTTATACTAGCACTACAACTGGTACCCGCGTTGATCAGCAACGAAACAGTGTAAATGCCATTTGATGTATAGGCATAAACAGGTTGAACAGATGTTGAGGTAATGCCAGTACCAAAACTCCAAAAGTTAGTTTGATTCCATTTTGAGGTGTTTTTAAAATTGACAGTTCGCGAACAGGAATTTAAGCCTGTATCAAAATCCGCCAAACTGCTTTTTGAACATGAGACACTATAAGATACTGAATCCCTGCAACCACTGCTATTTATGGCAACCAACCAAATGGTATAATTGCCTGAACTTGTGTATGTATGAGTTAGGGTGCCACCTTTGCTAACCGTTTGTGTTTGTCCGTCACCAAATCGCCACAAATACGAATTAGCTCCCGTTGAGGCATTTGTTAAAACCGCCACCGAATCGCAGATTGGCAACTGGGCCGTAAAAGCAGACTTAACAATAACCGGAACAGTAATTTGTTTAGTAACGGTATCTTTGCAATTATTGGTATTAGAAGCAATAAGTTGCACCGAATAATTTCCAGAACTACTGTAGGTGTGCTGTGAATTTGTTTGAGTGGACACTGAATTATCGCCAAAACTCCAGTTAAAGTTGGTAGCGCCAAAACTTGTGTTACTTGTGTTCAGCAATCCGTTGCAAGGATTAAAATTGTGATTAAAAGCTGCATTTACCTGCGAATAATTTACCTGACTAATAGCAGTAGCCATACAATTATTGGCATCCCTAACAGTTAAAGTGTAAGTAAAGTTTTGTGCATTTACATTAATGGTCGGTGCCATAATATTGCCCGGTTGCCAGGTGTAGTTAAACGATGGGGTGCCACCTGAAATAGTTGGGGTTAATTGGCCTGTTTGGTTTTTACATAAGGTTGGGGAGTTAAGATTAATAGTTATTGCACCTGGCTCAACAATTGAAAATTGCAGGGTGGTGCTTGAACAAGCTCCGTTAGAGACTAATACTGAATAATTGCCGGCAATTAAATTTGTAGCAACAGAACTTGTAGTAACTGCCGGTGTCCACGAAAAAGAGAATCCTGAAGTTACGCTTGAACTTACACTGATAGTTGCAGAACCGTTATTACCACCAAAACAGTTCACATCACTTTTTTGAAAGCTACTGGTAAAACTTCCGGTAGTTGCAGTAGGAATATTATATGCAATCCGGCTTGTGCCCCATGCTGAATTTTTAGTCCCTAATGTTTGCCCATTTGTTGCAAACCCACAGCCGGTTCCTATTACATTAGGGTTGTTAACTACAGACATAAATGCGGCGTTGGGTTTGGCAATATATACTTTACCATCAGGTCCCAACTCCATGTAACCAAAATTGTAGCCTGCAACTCCTGTGGTAACAAGTGTAACTTTTGACGCGATAATTGCAGCCTGAGTATAGGTATTAATGTTGTACTGAAACACACTCTGACCAAAAATTGAATTGGTGTATATTTTTTTGCTATCAGGCGAAAAGGCCGTACCCCAGGCACTTCCGCCATTACCAACTATCGAAATAGAATTGGATAGTACGCCGGTGGTTACATTAAATTCAAACAGCTCAAATTTATCCAAACATGTTAACGCGTTAAGAACTTTAGTCCCGTCAGGTGAAATAGTGAGTTGTCCCATGGCATCGTGGGTACCACCAAACGAACCACAACTAAGCACACTCCCAATTGGGGTAACAACTGATTGTGTGGCAATACTGGTTGAATTAATATTAAAAGCCACAAACTGATCAGAATTCCATTTATGCACCAGCAACCAATAATTATTTCCGGCTGAATTGTAATAAGCACATAATTTTTCGGTCCATCCGCTACCCAAAGAAATGTTTTTTTGGGTTGCAATTACATCCCCTAATCCACCATTAAGCGACATGTCAACCACTGAATAGTTTAATTGCCCGGGATTTGAATATTCGGTAACATGAAAAATTACGTATTTGGTGGCGCTGCATGGAATCGGAATAATAATTACGCACTGTCCGGCAGAGAAATGGCCAATTAAGCCGTTGCCATTGGGCATTATCACATGGTTTTTATTCCAAACTGTTGAACCATCGGAATAAAACAACAGATTCCCTGAAGCGTCCGACATTGTGCTGGTATTATCCACAATTCCTGTCTGACCATTAGTAAGTACTGTGGGCGGCACTGTAGAAAAATTTAGTCCGGCACCATAACCAAAGTACCAGGTATTGTCTTGTTGCGCCCCCATGGCAAAACACAGAATAAATAATATTGCAGCTAATTTGAGTTTCAAGGTTCTGGTTACCAGGCTATTGATACTGGATTACTTTAAATCAAAAATACTAAATTTCTAACAAATATTAGGCCCTATCATAACAATTAATTTCTTCTTAATTACTTTTCCGCCTAATCTTCAATAATTCCAGCACCACTGTTTCCATATGTGACATACTTCGTACTCGAAGCCTTTTTTAGGTGCGCCCAAATTGCCGGTAGCACTTTGCATTTTAGGTATGCACCTATTGGTTAAGTGCAAGGCGCTTTTAGCGCCGCCAAAAGTGTGATGGTGGTATAAGCCTATTTGCTTCTTAAAACAAAAAACCGCTTCCGAATGGAGGCGGTTTTTTGTTTTATAAAGGTTCTACTAATTGCGAATAAAACCGAAAAGTATATCTTCTTACACTAGCTCATCAAATCCTTACCAATGTCGCTTCTAAAATATTTACCATCGTAACTGATTTTGGCGGCCGAAGCAAAACTCTTGTTAACCGCTTCCTCAATGCCATTGCCAAAGGAAGTTAAGGCAAACACCCTGCCGCCATTGGTCAGCACCTCGCCATTCGTTCCGGCTTTTGTACCCGAATGAAACACCACCGAATCAAAAGCAGCGTTTAATCCACTCACCTCTTTACCCTTGGTGTAATCGCCCGGATAACCGCCGCTTACCAGCACCACGGTGGCCGCTGTTTCTGCAGTGGTTTCGTAGTTCTTTTCGTGCAGCGTTTGTGTGGCCACCCCATTTAATAAATCCAGCAAATCGGATTTAATGCGCGGTATCACCACTTCGGTTTCAGGGTCGCCCATGCGGCAATTATATTCAATCACATAAGGCTCTCCGCCACAATTCATCAAACCAATAAAAATAAATCCACGGTAATCAATGCCCTCTTTGTTTAAACCGGCAATGGTGGGTTTCACAATGCGCTCTTCCACCTTATCCAAAAATGCTTTATCGGCAAATGGCACCGGACTAATTGCCCCCATGCCACCTGTGTTAAGGCCCGTATCACCCACACCAATGCGCTTGTAATCTTTGGCCGATGGCAATAGTTTGTAAGACTTTCCATCCGTTAACACAAACACCGACAGTTCAATGCCTTTTAAAAACTCTTCAATTACCACCGTGTTGCCGGCACTGCCAAACTTGGCCGCCATTATCATGTTTTTTAATTCGGTTTTGGCTTCTGCTAAATCATCCAGAATCAAAACACCCTTGCCACCTGCCAAACCATCGGCCTTTAGCACATAAGGCGGACTCAGGGTTTCTAAAAAAGCAAACCCCTCTTCAAGATTAGTAGCTGTAAAACTGGCGTAGCGTGCGGTGGGCACACCATGCCTTACCATAAACTGTTTACTAAAATCCTTGCTGCCTTCAAGTTGCGCACCATCCATCTTAGGACCAATCACAGGCACATCGCGCAGCACCTCGTCGCTTAAAAAATAATCGTGTATGCCTTTAACCAGGGGGTCTTCGGGACCCACCAGCACCAGATTAATGTCTTTTTCCCACACCAGGTTTTTTATGCCGGCAAAATCGTTTACCTCTACCGCCACATTGGTGCCACAATGCGCCGTGCCTGCGTTACCCGGTGCTATGTATAAATTCTGAAGTTGTTTGCTCTGCGCCAATTTCCAAGCCAAAGCGTGTTCTCTGCCACCCGAACCTAATACTAATACATTCATGCGTAATAATTACTGTTTTTTCAAATTGTCGCATGCCATGGTTGGTTTTACATTAAATAATGTAAGGTTCACCAGCCATTTCATAAATACCCCGTAAAAATAAGAAAATACTGCGGCTATTTGCGGCCGAATTTTTTGCGTTTAAAGCTTTTATTCCCCCTATCGCGACGCTTGGTGCGGTCGGTACTTTGCCGGTTTTGGTATTCGGCGTTTTCTTTGTGCCCATCGGCCCGCTCGCGCTTAAATAAAAAACGGTTATCGCGGTTGTGGCTGCGTTTAGACCCCGATGATTTGTATTGCCAGGATGGTTTTTCGCGGTGAAATAGTTTGGCAAATCTTCCCCTTCTTCCGGTGGCATTTCGGGCAAAATCGTCGGCATGACCCCGGCTTTTGTACTGCGTTAAAATGCTATTGCCCCGTTTTCTGGTTTTAATGCGTTTTTCACGCTTTTTGCCACCGCTTTGGGCATAAGAAGTTTGTGCAAAGCCAATTCCAAACAACACTAAAAATATAAGAAACAGTTTTTTCAATTCAGGTTTTTACAATTAAAAGCGGCAATCAGCCATTTGTTGGCAATTTTGGGAGTATTTGTTTTTATTATCATTCAATGGCCATGTAGCCAACCGGAGTTAAAATTACTCAATTTTACAAATACAAAGATACAAAAATTAGCCAAAAAACCTTACGGCGTCCTGTGCGTAGGATAATTAACAGCAATTAAGTGGTATTAAATGCCTGAAGAGAGTGTCAGGTAAATAAAATAAAGGCTAATTTTATTCGTTATATGCAAAAGAAGGTTTAACCTCATGGCTAATGCCTGCTTATAAACAGTTTTGAAATTAAAGTTCTTCATATTTGTGCTGCTGTGTTCGCGCCTGTGCGGACAGGTTCAGGTAAAAGCGCCCGAACTGCGTTGCCTCGAGGTAATGCCAAACGGCGATGTGTTGCTTACCTGGATACCGCCCATTGACCCAAACAACTTATTTACCCGCTACGACATTTACTCCTCCATTTTTGCAGCAGGCCCCTTCAGCTTTGTAAGTTCAAGCGTTTCATCCATCAACACCAACACCTTTTTGCACGTTGGCACCTCGGCCACCAGCACACCAGTATATTATTATGTGACATCGGTTACCGGCAACAGCATTGCTGCCGCATCCGACACACTTAAAACCATTTCGCTGAATATTTTTACCTCAGTGGGCGCACAGGCTCTACCCATACAATACAACAATGTACACAACCCAAAACTTGGCAGCACGGCCTCTACGTTTACACTCAACAAACAATACCCCGTGGGCTTTTGGAACACCCTGGCCATTACACCCCTGTTGGGTTATTCCGATACCATCAGTGTTTGCTCGGCAAGCATTGCCTATCAGGTATGGTTGCAGGATAACAGCGGCTGCATTTCAAAATCAAATACCCTGGGTGGCGTTTACCACGATAGCAAACAACCCAACGAGCCCTTTGTGGATTCAATAAGCGTTTTACCAAACGGCAACACCGTTATTAGCTGGATAATTCCCTACGATAAAGATGTGGTGCGCTACCAGATTCAAAACCTGAAAGCCTCCGGCAAAAGAGATACCCTGGCTTTTGTAGAAGGGCAAAATAACACTTCCTACACCTACACAAGTACTCTGGCCAACAACGGACCCGTGTCGCTGTATGTTGGCGCCATCGACAGTTGCAGCAAGGCAAGCACCCTTAATTATTCTTTAAGCAGCATGTATGTAACTGCCAAATACGATCACTGCAGCTATAAAACCGAACTGAGCTGGAACCCCTACCTGTCTATGCCCAAAGGCCTGCGCGAATACCGCATTTATTATTCGGTAGACGGCGGCACCTACAAACAAATTGGTACCACCACGCTAACAACCTTTACCCACCCGAAGGCCGATGCGGGAAAAAATTTGTGCTACTTTGTGCGGGCAGTAAATAAAGACATTAGTAAACCCATCACTGCTTCCTCCAACCGCTATTGTTTTTTGGCCTCGCAGGTGCCCAGCCCTAAATTTGTGTATGTAAAAAACGCCACTGTGGTTGACAAAAGCACCTGCCGCGTCTCTGTATTAATTGATACCCTTGCTTTTTGCGCCGGATTGGATGTGCTGCGCTCGGTGGACGGCATTAATTACACCAACATTGCCTTTTTGCCCAATAACGGCAAACAGGATTATTCCTATGACGACAACAGCACCCTTACCGATATAAAAAGTTACTATTACAAAGTGGTGGTGCGCGACAGTTGCGGCAATGCACGGCTCGAAAGCAATGCTGCAAAAACCATTTTGCTTAAAATACATCAGGAAGGCAACGATGAATTTACACGGCAACTGGAGTGGAGCCAGTACGAAGGTTTTAGCGGGGCATTGTCGGCCTACGAGGTGTATCGTGTGGTTAACAATGTGGTACAGTTTCCGGCGGTATTTAGCACCAACTCTTTAACCACAACATTCTCCGACCAAGTGGAGGATGAGGCATCAAAAGGTGCAAAAATAGAATATTACGTGTTGGCGCGCGAGGGTGCGGGCAATGCTTACGGACTGGTTTCGGAAAGTAAATCCAATCCGGCCTCGGTTTATATTGAAGGCGAGTTATATGTGCCCAATGCCTTTGCCCCCAATGGCAGCAACAAAACATGGCTTCCCGTAACACATTTTGTAGATAAGCAGGAATACCTCGTGAGGGTTTTTGACCGCTGGGGCCATGTAGCCTTTGAAACGCGCTCTGATACCGAAGGCTGGGATGGCGGCAATTTAGCTTCCGATGTTTATGTGTACTTAATCAGTTACAAAAATTCCCGTGGCGAATACAAGGAAGCCAAAGGCAGCGTTTTTTTGATTCGGTAATTGAATAATTTAATCGAGCATCAAAAAATATCAATGAATGGAGAGTGCTAAATTCCAAACAATAATTCCTGCGGACTTATCAACCAAATATCATCCAAAATTAGAGTAAACAAAGATGTATTTTCGTTTGGGAATTAAAAATGCTGAGAAAGTGAAAATGCCAATGGCCTGTGATTTTGCGCCAGGGATAGGGCAAAAGTCTGGTAGGCTTTTGAGCCAGTTTGTGCGTTAGCGGCATGTTTGAGCTCCTTTAAAGTGCCGCCTCTCTTGCACTTTAAAGAGCAAGTCGCGACAGCCCGCCCGCCTGCCTGCCATTGCGCAAGCCTGTGTGCGGCAGGCAGGGGCGCCCAAATACTTGTAATGTGCTTGCCGAATTAATAAAAGACTTTTTTTAAAGAACTATTTAATACTGTAACGTTTAAAACTATTTATCATTATGGCAATCGGATATCACCATCCGGCTTACTTTTAAAGAAACAATGCGTAGCGCTTGCATAATTTTATTTTTAAGCTTTAGCTTATTCTCTTTTGGTCAGATAAAAAAATCGCCAAAAGCCACACGCATTTTGTTTGTGTTCGATGCGAGTAAAAGCATGAGTGCCAAACACCAAAACAGCACGCGCATGGATGGCGCCAAAAATTTATTTTACCGGTTTATAGATAGTTTAAGTAAAGACAAAACCATGCAGTTTGCCCTGCGCATGTATGGTCACACGGTAAAATACCCGCCCGGCAATTGCAAGGACAGTAAATTGATTGTCCCTTTTTCGGCAGGTAACGTGGCACTCATTAAACAAAAAGTAAGTCTTGCCAAACCAACGGGCATTACCCCCATTGAGCATTCACTTACCGAGTCGGCCAACGATTTTAAAGACAATACCACCAACAACATTGTAATAATTATTACCGATGGCATTGAGGAGTGCGGTGGCGACCCCTGCAAGGCCCGGCAAAAGCTAATGGAAAAAGGCATTGTGTTTAAACCCTTTATTATTGGCATTGGCCTAAGCCCCGAACAAATAAAAACCTTTGAATGTGTCGGCAATTTTTACGACTACGATAACAACAACACCTTAAGCGACATTTCAAAAATCATACAACAACAAAAGTTGCACAAAACCACGGCACAGGTAAACTTGCTCGACCAGAATTCGGTGCCTGCCGAAAGCAATGTGAACATGACCTTTTACGATGTGAATAAAAAGGAATACAAATACAATTACCTGCACGCCTTAAATTACGTGGGCAATCCCGACACACTAAGCATTGACGATTATCCCAAATACAAAGTGGTGGCACACACCATTCCACCGGTAGAAAGCAAGGAGGTAAATTTAACCCCCGGCAAACACACCGTTATTCCCATTGATGCGCCTCAAGGCTATTTAACTGTGAGGAGAAGTGAAGGCGTTTACAATTTTAACGAAAAGGTAAAATGTGTGGTGCGAAAAAGTGGCGACATGACTACCTTACATGTGCAGGCACTTAATTTGGTTGAAAAATACATTACCGGAAATTACGACATTGAAATTTTAACCCTGCCCCGCATTTATTTAAACGCCAACACCATTGAACAGTCAAAAACAAAGGTGCTCGAAATACCCAATGCCGGCGTGTTGCAGGTGCGTTGCCTCGAAGCAGGCGATGGCAGCATTTTACTTAACCGCGACGGCAAACTGGAATGGGTGTGCAATTTAAGTACCGCCACCCAACAAACATTTTATTTGCAACCCGGCAATTACGTAAGTGTGTGGCGAGCCAAAACCTTAAAAGGCAGCATTTACACCATCGAAAAAAAGTTCAGCATCCGGTCGGATAACCAAACGAGCATTGAATTTTTCAGGTCGAGGGGGTAAAAAATAGTGTGGATTTGAAATGACTCACTATTATCAAATACTAGATCTTGCGCCCGGAGCCTCTGTGGCCGAGGTAAAAAAAGCCTATCGCAAAAAGGCCATGCAGTGGCACCCCGATAAAAACAACGACCCCCAGGCCAAACAAAAATTTATAGAAATAACTGAAGCCTACTTCGCGCTCACCAATCCGGCTAAAAGTAACCGTTTTAAAAGTTTCTCACGTGCCAATCCGTTTACCAGAGGTGCTACAGCCAAACGAAGGGAAGATCCCCGTGAACGCGCCAGAAGGGCAGCACAGATGCGCTATGAAGAATGGCTGAAATCAGACGAATACGAATTCGAAAATGCATTTGGCGTGTTTATGCAACACCTGATGCTGTTGGTTATTGGTTTGTTTTTAGGGGGCTGTTTGATCAGCTTTTTGTTTAGCGATGGCGGTGTTATTTCCATTGTGCTCTTACTTATTTTTTTGGGGCCCATTTATTTTTCGATGATTTACAATTCGGAAAACATCAGCCTGGCCAACTTTGTGGCTTCCTTCAAAGTTCTTCAAAGTCAACGTCCGGTTGGCGAGGTGTTTTTAACACTGCTGAATGTGTTTGTAATATTAAGAATTGGTTTGCAAACCCTGCTGCCTCACAATCTGCTGTTGCCAATGTATGTATTGATTGGTGCCCTGGCTTACCTGTATTTTCGCAAAAAAGAGGTATTTTCCTTATCGCTCATTTCAATTGGTCTTGCGCCATCGGTAATGAGCGTTTTTTTGTTGTTGAATTATTTCATAAGTTATGATGCCCACAGCGAAAACCACTCCTTTTCGATTATACAGCAATCCTTTGAGATTAGGAAAACAGATGGCAGTTGCACGAATTTATTCACCACCATTCAACTCGAAAATAAAGTTTATAAAGACTATCCGGGCATCCGTTTCTTTTTCGACAATAACCAAATGTGTTATTGCAACATCATTCATTACGAATTTAAGCATGGCATTTTTGGCTTTCGGGTGATGAGGGATTACAAGCCTTTATACGAGAGCCCATAAATATAGCTTACTGAAGAGAAAAAATATTATATTTCAATTATATTTGAAAAATAAAGTTGCAGCTTAAACCAAAACGCCAACATGAGTAAACACTCTCTTCGCCACGAAAAAAACTGCCTTAATTGCGGCAGTTACGTTAAAGACCGGTTTTGCGGCCATTGCGGACAAGAGAATACCGAAACACGGCAAACTTTTGGGCATTTGGTAAAACACTTTGTGGAAGACATAACGCATTACGACGGTGCTTTTTGGAAAACCATGAAGTATTTGCTCTTTAAGCCTTCGCACCTAACTAAAGAATTTTTGGCCGGAAAACGCAACTCCTATTTACCGCCGGTAAGGTTATACATCTTTATTAGTTTTATCACTTTTTTTATTCCCTATTTGTTGCCCGAATTTCCGGATGAGTTTAAATACCCTTTGCAAACCCAGGTGAAAGTGCCGGATAACGAAAAGACGGAGTACGGCATTGGCTACAAATCGGGCCGCATTTTTTATGCCAAAAGCCGCTATTCATCGGTGCTGCAATACGACTCTGCACAAAAAGCATTGCCCGTAAACCAACGCGAAGGATGGTTTGACAGATGGACAAGTATTAAAACCATTGAATTGGGTAAGATGGATCCGGATGAATTGGAAAACAGGTACATGGAAAGTTTTGGTCGAAACATACCAAAAGCACTTTTTGTTTACATGCCCCTATTTGCCTTAATAATTCGCTTATTTCACAGCCGGAAAAAAAACTGGTTTTTCGACCATGCCATCTTTACCATCCATTATTTCTCCTTCGTTTTGTTAATTTTTAGTTTTCTGTATATAATCAATACCCTTGTTCCAACACCCTACCTGTTCGACAACGAACTGTTTGGTCAGATATTTGTGAGCATCACCACACTCATTGCCATAGTCTGGTTTATCTTCTATTTCTACCGTGCCCATTACAAAACCTATAAGTCAAAACGATGGGTGTCTTTCCTAAAATCGTGTGGAATTTTTGTCATCAACA
Source organism: Bacteroidia bacterium (assembly GCA_020846335.1). Classification (GTDB taxonomy): domain Bacteria; phylum Bacteroidota; class Bacteroidia; order B-17B0; family Aurantibacillaceae; genus Aurantibacillus. The sequence goes on along the minus strand of JADLED010000340.1, from coordinate 7,255 downwards.
CCGTTCTGTTTTTTGCCTTAGTTATTGGCTTAGGATTAATAACCATTATTAATCTGCACTAACGGGCCTATTTGCCCCAGTCCGGTAAACGTCCATAAGTGGCGGGCATTTTAAGCGATTCGGCTTTCGATTCGATTGTTTCTATCAAACTTTTTAGTTCTAACACGGTTGAATAAACATTTTTGAATTCCTTTTTCAATTCCGTTAGTTTTTGCTGATGCGTTTCGGTAGCCCCCATCGATTGGCTCCATGCGCCGCTCACAATGCCTTCCAAAGCACCCACCAATCCCGGCAGGGTTTCAAATTCACGTTTTGCCAAACTCGCATCGCCGTTCATTTTCAATTCAAGGCTTGTCATTTTTTTATCGAAGCCAACTAAGTCTTCGCTTAGTTCAAGCACATTGCTGTTGCCCGAGCTGATGCCTTTTTTTAGGTATTTGGCGCGCTCTTTCATCACAGAGGCATAATCTGCAGTGCCCAACACCACACGCCTGAATTCCGCAAGTTCGGCATTAAAGGCTTTCATTTTTTGAACATCCGGAAGCGGCAGGGTGCTTTGGTTGAGTGTTTTTAATTCAAATGCCACTTTATCGGTTAACACTTCCTTTTTTCCATTGTACATCTTAATTAGCTGCACAAAGTATTTTCCCGGAATGGCAGTTTGTCCTTCATCAGCAGAATAATAAGGGTTTGAATAATCGGGTACATTAAAATTAATGGGAGAGCTCACCTCGTAACGGCCGTCCCAAACAATGCGTTTAATTCCCTTTGATGCTGAAGTCTTTAACTTTCTTACTTCATTGCCCAATTCGTCAGTAATCACTACCAACACAAAAGCCGCTTCTTCATTGTCTTCCAACCTCAAACTATCAGCCGATGGATAATATACCGGTTGATTGTTTTTAATGCGTTCTTTTTCCAGATCTTTGCGTTTATCCTTTATGCTTTTAAAATCGTCTTTAAGGTAATACGTGATGTTGGCACCAATTGCCGGATTAGGTGCAGTGTAAAATGATTCCCCCTGAAAGGCTTTACCCTTGTGGCCATAAGGTGTTGAAGAATAATATACAAGTGCATCCTTTACCGGATAAATCATGGCTGTTTTCTTTAAATCATCTGCCTTAAAATTTTGCAGAAAGGTGTAATCGTCCAACACAAAAAAACCGCGACCGAAGGAAGCCAGAACAATGTCGTTTTCGCCGGCATGAATGGCAATGTCTTTAATACAAATGGATTCGGGCAAACCACCCGTTAACTCCACCCAATTAGCACCGGCATCTTTACTGAAATAGAATCCAAACTCGGTGCCACAAAAAATAAGGTCGGCACTTTTAGGATCTTCGGCAACGCTATACACCGAGCCTCTTTCGGGCAGGGTGGCCCCAATATTGGTCCATGTTTTTCCTTTGTCACTGCTCTTCATTAAATACGGTTTAAAATCCCCCTGACGGTGATTGTTAAACACGGCGTAAACCACATTTTCGTTGTGTTGTGAGGCCAGCAAGGCATTGACAATGGGTTGCATTTTTACCGAACCAACATTAATGGCAGGCACGCCGCTGATATTATCCACTTTTGTCCAGTTGGTACCACCATCTTCTGTTACCTGAATGAGCCCATCATCTGTTCCTGCATAAATTAATTTTTCATTCTTTAAGCTTTCACTTAGTGCTGTAATGTTTCCGAAAATAGAAGTGGATTGATTTTTAGCCACCGCATCCATGCTCCATACTTTGTCCATCATGGGCAGTTTATTGCGGTCGATGCCACGGGTTAAATCCGGACTTATCACCGTCCATGAATTGCCGCGATCGTTGCTTCTAAAAACTTTATTAGCCGCAAAATAAATGCGTTTGTTATCGGTGTTGCTAATAATTAAAGGCGCATCCCAATTAAACCTGTATGCCGCTTCACCTTCTTTTTCAATCGGTCTGATATCCACCTGCTCACCGGTTTTTCTGTCGAAACGAATGAGGCCACCGTATTGCCACTGGCTGTAAACAATGTTAGGATCTTTGGGGTCCACACGGCTCTGAAAGCCATCGCCACCAACGGTTACAAACCAATCGGCATTAATAATGCCTGAGCCACTGGTGGTTCGCGATGGACCTCCCAGTGTATTGTTATCCTGTGTGCCTCCATAGATGTAATAAAATGGTTTGCTGTTATCCACGCAAACCCTGTAAAACTGAGTGATGGGCAAATTGGCTTTAAAATCCCAGGTCTCGGCGGCATCAAAACTTTCATAGAGTCCACCATCGCAACCAATCAACAGGTGTTTGGTGTTGTCAGAATCCACCCAAATGGCATGGTTATCCACGTGTTTGCTTTTTTCGCCAAGGCCATGAAAACTTTTACCACCATCGGTACTTACCTGTGCCCATGTTGCCAATGAATACACTTTATCCACATTTATCGGGTCGGCCACAATCTCCTGGTAATAGTTGCCATCGGTGGCATAGCCGCTTTGTTTGTTCCAACTGGCACCCCGGTCGGTACTGCGGTACAATCCCTTATCATCACGGCCTTCTACAATGGCATACAACACGTCGGTGTTTACCGGTGATATTGCCAAACCAATGCGACCCACATTGCCCGACGGCAAACCATTGGTAAGTTTGTTCCAGGTAAGGCCACTGTCGGTGCTTTTGTACACAGCACTTTCAGGTCCGCCCGAAATATACGACCACTCGTGGCGGCGGCGTTGGTGTGCGCAGGCATAAAGAATATTGGGGTGTTTGACATCGATGTGTATTTCGTTAAATCCTGTGTGGTCACTTACCTTCAAAATCTGATTCCAGGTTTTTCCTCCATCCACGGTTTTGTATATGCCACGGTCGCCACCACTGCTCCACACCGGCCCGTATGCTGCCACGTAAACAATGTCGGAGTTGTTGGGGTCAATGGCAACTCCACCAATGTGTTCTGATTTTGCCAAACCCATGTTTTTAAAACTCTTACCACCGTCTTCGCTTTTATAAACGCCGTCGCCATAAGCCACAGAGCGCTGGTTGTTATTTTCGCCGGTGCCCACCCATATTACATTGGGATTATTTTTATCAATAGTAATGCACCCGATGGAATAGGCACCATAGTTATCAAATATGGGTTCAAACGTAACGCCCGAGTTAGTGGTTTTAAAAACGCCTCCACTTGCGGCAGCAATGTACCATGTGCTTTTGTTGTTAGGATGAACTGCAATGTCACTCACGCGTCCGGAAGTTACAGCAGGACCAATGTTGCGAAAGGATAAGGACGAAAAGGTGGAGGATTTAAGATGCTCCGCTTTTTCGGGTGCCTTTTTTTCCGGTTCTTTTTTTTGTGCCTGAAGGCTAAACAAGGTGAGTAAGGCCAAAAGGCCGCTTAGTTGTATCCTTTTCATAACATTGGTATTTAATAGCAAAACTACAATTTTAATCAGGTTCAGCAATCACCCTTTTTGGGAAATTAGAAATCCCATCCGCTTAAATATTTACCCCATTTTTTAGGCTAGCCTAAATTATTATTTTGATTGACTATTAATTGTTAGTTTTGCACATGGAAATTTCGTTAACCGAAGAAAACTACCTGAAAGCTATTTTCTCCATTAATATGCAAACCGGCGGTGTTGGAGCCAGCACCAACCAGCTATCGGAGCACCTCACCAACAAAGCGGGTTCTGTAACTGATATGCTGAAACGTTTGTCGGAAAAAAAACTGGTACAGTATAAAAAATACCAAAACGTGCATTTGAGTGCCAAAGGCGAAAAAATGGCCATTGAAATTGTACGTAAACACCGCCTGTGGGAAGTGTTTTTGATGGAGAAGCTAAAATTTGGTTGGGACGAAGTGCATGATATTGCCGAACAATTGGAACACATTAAAAGCAAGGAACTTGTGAACCGCCTCGATGTATTTTTAGGTCACCCAAAATTTGACCCTCACGGCGACCCTATTCCCGATTCGAAGGGGCAACTAAATCCATTAAAAGCAAAGCCGCTTCACCAATTCAAAAACAAAGGCGTTTATATTTTTATGGGCGTTACACAACATTCCGCTTCGTTTTTACAACATTTAAGCGCTTTGGGTTTGGCCATTGGAGATACTATTAAGGTGGAAGAGATCAATGAGTTTGATAATTCGTTGAAGGTTAAAATAAACAAAAACGCGTCGTGTTTCTTCAGTGAAAAAGTGAGTTCCAATATTTTAGTAGAATTAAAAAAATGAGTAAATCCTTAGAAGAGGTTAATGCCTCAGTAAATACCAGCAAGAGCAGTAATTTCAGAAAAATACTCGCGTTTTTTGGCCCCGCCTACATGATAAGTGTGGGTTACATGGACCCGGGCAACTGGGCAACGGATATTGCGGGTGGTAGCAAATTTGGATACAGTTTATTGTGGGTGCTCTTAATGAGTAATCTGATTGCTTTATTGCTTCAAAGCCATTGTGTGCGTTTGGGCGTGGTAAGTGGTAAAGATTTGGCACAGGCATCGCGCGAAAATTACCCCAAACTGGTAAACTACTTTTTATATGTATTGGCCGAAATTGCCATTGCTGCCTGCGATTTGGCCGAAGTGATTGGCATGGCCATTGGTATACATTTGTTGTTTCCGGGGGTGAGTATTTTGATGGGTGTTTGCATAACGGTATTCGACAGTTTTATTCTTTTGTTTCTGTTAAACAAGGGCATTCGTAAACTCGAAGCCTTTATAATTAGTCTGGTGGCATTAATTGGTGTGTCATTTTTTATCCAACTCACCATTGCCCAGCCTTCGGTAAGCGATATTGCCGGTGGCCTTTTGCCTTTTATCGAAAACGACGAAGCGCTTTACATAGCCATTGGCATCATTGGTGCCACAGTAATGCCTCATAACCTCTACCTGCACAGTTCTTTGGTGCAAACGCGTTCCTTTAAGCGAACGCCTACTGACATAAAAAAAGCAATTCGTTTTAATGTGGCCGATAGTGCCATTGCGCTTAATCTGGCATTGTTTGTAAACGCGGCCATTTTAATTTTATCGGCTTCCACCTTTTTTAAAAATGGCAAACACGATGTGGTGGAAATTCAGGATGCACACCAATTGCTGGCACCCATGTTGGGCAGTGCCCTTGCCCCGGTTTTGTTTGCCATTGCTTTAATCGCTGCCGGCCAAAGCTCAACCATTACTGGCACTTTAGCCGGTCAGGTGGTGATGGAAGGTTATCTTAATTTTCGTTTACAACCTTGGATTAGGCGATTACTCACCCGTTTAATTGCCATTGTTCCGGCATTGCTCACCATTGTTATTTTGGGCGATGGTGCTACCGGTCGCTTATTAATTTTAAGTCAGGTTATTTTGAGTTTGCAATTGGGCTTTGCAGTAGTTCCGCTTATTCATTTTGTTAGCGATAAGCGCAAGATGGGAGAATTTGTAATTCCGGTTTGGCAAAAGATTCTTTCGTGGATTTCGGCACTTACCATTATTGGTTTGAATGTGAAACTGGTATATGCCGAAATATCGGATTTATTGATTAACAGTGGCAGTCCAATTCTGGTGAGTTTTACCCTGGTGCCCATTGCGGTGTTTTGTTTTATCATGTTATTGTACATTCTTATTGTTCCGTTTATCACCAAACAAAAACACAACGAGAGTACCGGATTTCACAGCGAACTAAAACCCCTGGCACTTGATTTTAAATCGGAATTAAACCGAATTGCCGTGACGGTGGATTTTGGCGGAAGCGACAATAAGGCTATAAATAAGGCTCTTCAATTAGGAAATAAAAACTCGACTTTAGTACTCATACATGTGTTGGAAAGCACCAATGCCGTAGTGTATGGCGAAGATGCCTTTGATTTGGAACGTGAGGAAGATTACCAGAAATTAAAACAGTATCAGGAACAGCTTCAGTCCCAAAATATTACTACCGAAATTCATTTGGGATTTGGAAATCCCAAACAGGCCATACCGCAATTGCTCATTAAAAACAATTGCGATACGCTGGTAATGGGAACTCACGGGCACCGCACGGTTAAAGATATTTTACTGGGTGCTACCATCGATAGCGTGAGGCATGAAATAAAAATTCCGTTGGTGTTGGTGTAAGCTAAAGGAGAGTTTGCGATAAATTATTCAGGGTGATTTATTAAAACACCCATTTAATTAATTTACCTGCATTTTGCACATTGTCAAAACGTTTTACCTGTTCGGTTCTTTCGTTAATGTATGTTGGGGTGTATTCCAGGTTTAAAACCTTTTCAATGTGAACAATAAAATCGTTAGCGTTTTCAGCCACAAGCAGCGAACTGTTGGCCATTAACCCCGTACCCGAAAGCATGTGTGCGTTGCAAATAACAAACCTGCCACTGAACAGCACATTTAGCAATTTCAGTTTTAATCCTGTTGCTTGTGCTGTGTACAAAATATGTGCCTGCGCATTGGCAATTAACTCAGTCATTTCTGATGAGGGTGGATTGGCTATTAACTCAATGTTTCCGTGCTTTTCACACAGGTCCTTCAAAAAAGCCGGCGGGTTTAGTCCTGCAATCAACACCTTTGTTTCTAATTTTGAAAATACATTCTTTACCAGCCATTCTGCCGCCTCGTAATTTTCGGAAATACTTAAATTGCCATGAAACAACAGGTAATTGCTCCTTCCGGGCATTGCACTCACGGTTTCGTGAACATGAAAACTAGGCAGGTACTCAGACGGTACTTCCGGATAATTTTCCCTGAAATAGGTCGTGTCTTTTTCATTCACTGTCAGAATTAAATTGGCTTTGTGCAGTATGCGTTCAAAACGTTTAAGGCGCAGAGCTTCCAGTTTTAAAAAGTTGCGTTTGATAAATCCACGCTCTGTTTTTGCCAGTTCGTTGTAATAGTTATGCTCAATGTTGCTGTGGCGGTATATTTTTTTTCGATGCGCAAAACGTTCATCATTTAACAAATAGCAGGTGTGCAAAACTTCGAACAAAATGGGAAAATCGTTGCTGAGTAAATTTTCTTCGAGTTGTTTTGATTGTCTTGACTTTACAGTGTATGGCAACAAACTCAGGTTACTGCCAATTCCGGTTTTGCGGGGATAATAATACACTTTTTCGCAAAGTGTTTCCAGTTCGTGCGCTGGTTGCCGGCCATACATAAAGCAATGCAAATGAATTTTTACTCCCGCCTTTTTTAACCAGAACAATTTATAATACACATCAATTACCCCACCATAGTTGGCAGGAAATGGAATGTCGAACGAAACGATATTAAGACTGTGACTCAATCAGTCAAAGATGCTATTTTTATTC
>JADLED010000339.1 GCA_020846335.1 Bacteroidia bacterium | reverse complement strand
TGATTTATCGGGACTATTGTTGGTTTCTTTAAACCGTAATTCCTTGGAAACATTACCATCCTTATCGTAGCGGTAATAGCGGCTTTCGTAATATACACCTCCATCGTGGTAGCGTTTTAATGCCAGATTTTTTCCGGCATAAAAAAAGCTGGTGCTCACCGTATCGTATAGGTATTGGGTTTCAACACGAGTGCTCACATGGCCTCGTCGTCCATACACCGGAATGTGTTTCTCGATGGTCTTGGAGATGTTGGTGTAGTAATAACGCGTTAAAAAACCATCGGCATTAAACTCATAGGTTTCAACCAGGTTTTTATCCACGGCTACTTCAAAATCCTTTTTATCAATAATCTCGAAGGTTATTTTTTTAATGCCGTTTTGTTTAATTACGGTAGGATTAAAATTGTGTTGTTGCTCAAAAGCCGTTTCGCTGGTGGGTAATAACACCTGTGCTGCCGCAAAAAACGGAAGTAAGCAAATAATTATGAATAAATTTTTAAGCAAGTAATTTAATCGCTTCTTCAACAGAATTTACGGGTAACTGACAGGTGTTGTTTTCGCAAACGTAAATCAAAGTTTGACCTTCAATCCACCTGTTTTTTAACAAAGGCAATTCCGATGCTTTGGCATTTGCCGCTAAAATCGTATTTGTAAGTGCATGTTGGTAGAGTTCGAGTAGTTTTTCATTAACATTGTTACCAACAATGGCCACTTCTTTAGCAGGATAAATAAAATGCAAGGCCATGCAGGCCCAATTGCTGTATCCCGAGCCGAATTCAAGCATTTCGGGTAAAACGGTTTGCAACATTTTTTCAGCACGGCTTATCCATTCTTCATTATTAAAATAAATACCAAGTAAATGTAAATTGTTGGCCATTTGCGAATTGGAGGCAGGTACCACATTGTCGCTGATTTCGGATGTACGCGCCACCAGTTGTTGAGAGCGTTTGCCGGTGTAAAACAACAATGCACTTTCCGAATTATCAAATTCAGTGAGTGCAAGGGCGCATAATTTATTTGCCTTATGTAACCAATCTTCGTTTTGTGTAATAAGGTAAACATTTATAAAAGCTTCAATGGTAAAGGCGTAATCTTCTAAAAAACCATCCACCTTGGACTTACCGTTTTTGTAGGTGTGCCAAAGGCGACCATCGGCTGCAGTTAATTGGGTTTGAATAAATGAACTGCTTTTTATTGCCATTTCGCGAAACTGTTCATCGCCAAAGGCAAGATAGGCCTGCGCACAGGCACTGCACATCATGGCATTCCAGGAGGTAATGGTTTTATCATCAAGGCCGGGTTTTATGCGCGATTTAACTTCCTGCTTTAAAATAACCTTGCACCGTTCTATTGTTTGTTGCAATTCCTCTCTGTTCAAATTTAACTCCAGCTGAAGAGCCGCCAGGTTTTCCGAACGCATCAAAATATAATTGCCTTGCTCCCAATAACCGGTATCGTTTATCAGATAAAATTTGCTGAACACTCCGTAATCGGCTCCCAGCAAGTCCTGCAGGTCTTCTTTATTCCATACGTAATATTTTCCTTCCTCCCCATCGCTGTCGGCATCGTAAGCCGAATAAAAAAATCCTTCGGGTTGATACCATTCGTCCTTCACAAACTGAAGTGTGCCTAAAGCAATTTCTTTATACAATTCGTTTTTTGTTAAATTGTAAGCCTCGGTGTATAAGCTAATGAGCTGGGCATTGTCGTACAACATTTTTTCAAAGTGAGGCACTTTCCAAATAGTATCGGTGCTGTAACGGGCAAAGCCGCCGTGTAACTGATCGTAAATTCCGCCAAAGGCCATTTTGGTGAGCGTGGTATGAACCTGCTCCAACACTTCGGCATCGTTTTGCAACAAGGCATAACGCAACAAAAATTTGTAATTGGATGGCAATGGAAATTTTGGCGCGCGGTTGGGTCCGCCATACTCAAAATCCATCCGTGTTTTCCACTTTGCCACCATGCTTTTCAGCAATTCAAAGTCTGCCGTTTTTTCCTCCTTAATAGAGGTGGTTAGCAATTCCGATTTTTTTATTCCTTCGGTTAACTCCGCCGCGTAGGTGCTTACTTTTGCAGGATCGTTCTTATAAATAGCCGCCAGATTTTCTAAAATAGTCAGCCATTGTTTTTTGGGAAAATAGGTGCCTCCATAAAACGGACTTCCATCAGGCAAAGCAAAACAGTTAAGTGGCCAGCCACCGCGGCCTGTCATTAATTGCACCGCCTGCTTGTACAGCATGTCCACATCTCCGCGCTCCTCACGGTCCACTTTCACATTAATAAAATGTTTGTTCATTAACCCTGCAACGGCTTCATCCTCAAAACTTTCGTGTTCCATTACATGGCACCAATGGCAGGCACTATAACCAATACTGATTAACAAAGGTTTGTTTTCTTTTTTGGCCAGTTCAAAAGCTTCTTCCCCAAAAGGCAACCAGTTTACGGGATTATAGGCGTGTTGCAGCAAATACGGACTCGTTTCGTGAATCAGTTTATTTGGCGTTTTGTTGGATGAATTTGCCATACTTATTTTACAGGTGGTTAATATCAATTATTAAGGTGCTAAAATTACGCATGGTTTTTGGCTATTTACTTTTTTTATTAGTTAAATTTGATGAACGGACGAACCATTTTATTGCGAAGCTTTTATAGGAAGCCCATGGTTTGGAGCAGTTAAAACATTATGAAAAAAGTATATTGGATAATAGGTATTGGCAGTTTAGTTATTATATCCGTGCTTGGATATAAAATGATGAAAGGCAACAAACCTACCGAAGTTTATGCCGAAAAAGCGGCCGTTCGCGACATTATCGAAGTAGTATCGGCCACCGGAAAAATTCAGCCTGAAACGGAATTAAAAATTAGCAGCGATGTGAGCGGCGAAGTAACCGAAATGATGGTGAAAGAAGGCGATCAGGTTAAAAAAGGTGATTTGTTATGTCGCATAAAACCCGATTTGTATATGAGTGCCTTCGAACGGGTAAATGCATCGGTTAACAGCACCAAAGCCAATTTAAAAACCACACAGGCCCAGCTCGATCAGGCCAAAGCCAACCTTGCCAACAGCGAATCTATTTTTAACCGTAACAAAAAATTATTTGATCAGAGTGCAGTGTCGCAACAGGACTTTGATGCCGCCAAGGCGCAGTACGAAGGTGCCAAAGCCAATGTGGCCGCTCTCGAAGCCAGTTTAAAAGCCAGCCAATACAGCATTGAAGGCAGCGAAGCTTCTTTAAAAGAAGCCAACACCAATCTCGAAAAAACCTACATCTATTCGCCGGTGGACGCCACGGTATCTAAACTCAGCATTGAGCGAGGCGAGCGCGTGGTGGGTGTTAGCGGGATGACCGGCACAGAAATTATGCGTTTGGCCAATCTCAATGAAATGGAAGTGAGTGTGGAAGTGAATGAAAACGACATTATTAAAGTACACAAAAACGATACAGCCCTGATAGAAGTAGATGCCTACATGGACAAAAAATTTAAAGGCATTGTTACTGAAATTGCCAACTCATCAAACGCCACAGGTATTTCGGTGGACCAGGTCACCAATTTTGTGGTGAAAATAAGAATGCTGCGCGAATCGTATAACTACCTGATTACCGGCACCAATCAAATTCCATTTCGTCCCGGAATGAGCGCCAGTGTTGACATTCAAACCCGTCGTGTAAGAAACGTTACCTCTGTTCCCATTCAGGCAGTTACGGTAAGAAACAAAGATTCGGTGAATGTGAAAAAGAAAGAAGACATGGATGACCGCGAAGTAAAAGTGCAAAACGAAAATGAGGAGAAGGAATTTAGCAAGCCGGAAGAAAAAAATAAGGAGTACGTGTTTATTTATGAAAATGGCATGAGTAAACAGGTGGAAGTGAAAACCGGTATTCAGGACAATGATTTTATAGAAATAACGTCAGGACTTAAAAAAGGCGATGAAATAATTTGTGGACCTTACAGTGCGGTTTCTAAAATACTCAAAGACAAGAGCAAAGTGCAGGTGGTGAAGAAGGAAGATTTGTATAAAGGGGTGGAGAAGTAGGGAGATTAAAGTTCAAAGTTGAAAGTTCAAAGTTGATTGTTCAAAGTTTAAAGTTGAAAGTTGATTGTTCAAAGTTTAAAGTTGACGCTTCGACTCTGCTCAGCGCGGGAGATTAAAGTTCAAAGTTGAATGTTTAAAGTTGATTGTTCAAAGTTCAAAGTTGATGCTTCGACTCTGCTCAGCGCGGGGAGATTAAAGTTCAAAGTTTAAAGTTGATTGTTCAAAGTTTAAAGTTGACGCTTCGACTCAGCTCAGCGCGGGGAGTTCAAAGTTTAAAGCTGGGAGTTGAGTGTTGGCTTAGCCAAGATAAGTTTTAAGGTTATTGCTTTTTGAAGCATGACGCAAACGACGCAAGGCTTTTTCCTTTATCTGACGTACGCGCTCACGGGTAAGGTCGTATTTTTCGCCAATTTCTTCGAGTGTAAACGAATTAGGAATTCCAATACCATAAAACAAAATAACAATGTCGCGTTCGCGCTCTGTTAAGGTGTTAAGTGAACGCCCAATTTCAGTTTGCAACGACGATTTCATTAATGGTCCATCGGGCACATCGCCATTCGGGTCGCTCAAGGTTTCCATCATGGTAAATCCATCGGTACCTGCAAAAGGGGCATCGGTAGAAATGTGCCAATCGGAAGCACTAAGGGTGCTGATAATTTCTTCGGGTGCTACTTCAATAACTTCTGATACTTCGTAAGGTGTGGCAGGTCGCTCGAGTTTTTGTTCCAAAGCCATTTGAGCTTTTCTGATTTTATTGAGCGCGCCAATTTTATTGAGGGGCAAACGGATAATGCGCGATTGTTCCGACAAGGCCTGCATAATGGATTGGCGAATCCACCAAACGGCATAAGAAATAAATTTGAATCCCCGGGTTTCATCAAAACGTTGGGCGGCTTTAATCAAACCAAGATTGCCTTCGTTAATCATATCGGGCAAACTCAGTCCCTGGTTTTGAAACTGTTTGGCCACCGAAACAACAAAACGCAAATTGGCCATGGTTAAACGCTCCAATGCTTTTTGGTCGCCGGCTCTGATTTTTTGTGCAAGAATGCTTTCTTCCTCCACCATCACCATAGGGATTTTGGATATATCCACCAGGTATTTGTCCAAAGAAGCGGCATCACGGTTGGTAATTGATTTGGTTATTTTGAGTTGCCGCATTTACATTCTTGTTTTAAATGAGAAAAAAAAGCAAACCGCTTTGGTTTGCTTTTTTAATGATTGCTATTGACTATTAGTTAATTAAACTAACATTGATGGCGTTAAGGCCTTTTTTTCCGTTCTCAACATCAAAAGTAACCTGATCGTTTTCTCTGATGTCTTCTTTTAGAGCGGATACGTGAACAAAAATTTCCTGACCGCTTTCTTCTTTAATAAATCCAAAACCTTTGGCTTCGTTAAAAAATTTTACTACTCCTTTTTTCATGGTTATATAATTTTTACGGATTAATTAGCAACACTTACATTAACCGCGTTTAAACCTTTTTTACCGTTTTCTACTTCAAAAACCACCTGGTCATTTTCCCTGATGTCTTCTTTCAAACCGGTTACGTGTACAAAAATTTCCTGTCCACCGTCTTCTTTAATAAATCCGAAACCCTTGGCTTCGTTAAAGAATTTTACTGTTCCTTTTTTCATTGTTATATTTTTTTTAAAATTAGTTTACCAGGCTTACGTTAATTGCGTTTAAACCTTTTTTACCTTGTTCTATTTCAAAAGTTACCTGGTCATTTTCCTGGATGTCTTCTTTTAAACCTGATACATGAACAAAAATTTCTTGTCCATTTTCTTCTTTAATAAATCCGAAACCTTTGGTTTCGTTAAAGAATTTTACTGTTCCTTTTTTCATTGTTGTTTTGTTTTGTGCCGGCTTATAGGCCAACTGTTTATTTGTTTATTTATTGTACCAATTAGTTAAATGCCGGAGTGGAAACCACTTCAATATTTTTTCTAATCAATTTGTTAATGTCTTTTAAATACGTTTTTTCTTCGTTGGCGCAAAAAGAAAGAGCTACGCCTGTGCTGCCTGCTCTGCCTGTTCTTCCAATGCGGTGTACATAGGTTTCGGCCTGTTCAGGAATTTCGTAATTAATTACGTGCGATAGTTTGTCCACGTCTATTCCACGCGAAGCAATATCGGTTGCTACCAGCACACGAATGGTTCTGTTTTTAAATCCCTTAAGAGCGCGTTCGCGGGCACTTTGCGATTTGTTGCCATGTATGGCCTCGGCCTTAACTCCGGCTGAGTTCAAATCTTTAGCCACTTTGTCGGCACCGCGTTTGGTGCGGGTAAACACGAGCACGTGCTCAATTTTATTGTTCTTTAATACGTGTTTTAATAACGAACGTTTATCTTCTTTATTTACATAATACACACTTTGTTCAACCAAAGTAGCGGTAGAAGATACGGGAGTAACCGACACGTGTACCGGATTTTGTAAAAGACCGTTGGCCAGTTTCATAATATCTGGTGCTGCGGTAGCCGAAAAGAACAATGTTTGTTTTTTGGCAGGTAATTTTGTGATTACTTTTTTAATATCGTTAATAAAGCCCATGTCTAACATGCGATCGGCTTCATCCAACACAAAAAATTCGATGTTGTTTAACTTAATAAAACCCTGGTTCATTAAATCGAGTAAACGTCCCGGAGTAGCTATTAAAATATCCACACCTCTGCGAAGGTCGGCTACTTGTTTGTTTTGCGACACACCACCAAAAACAGTCGTATGTGATAATTGCAGTTGTTTACCATAATCGGTGAAGCTTTCGCTGATTTGCAGCGCCAGTTCGCGGGTAGGTGCCAAAATGAGTGCTTTAATAGTGCGTGGTTGATTGTGATTTTTTTTGCTATCCAGTAATTGAAGAATAGGTAGCGCAAATGCGGCTGTTTTTCCTGTTCCTGTTTGGGCACATCCGAAAATGTCTTTGCCCTCTAAAATGTGCGGTATAGCTTGTTGTTGAATTGGAGTGGGATCGGTATATCCCATTTTGTCTAAGGCCGTAATAAGCGGCTTAATTAGTTTTAAATTTAAAAAGGTCATTAATTATTTATTATGTTACTATTCGGGCCATGCACGTTGCAAAGCCATCTTGTTCTAAAAAAGAAAAGTGTAAAATTTACCGAATTGTATGGACGAACTACAAAAACTGATTGATATACAATCTTCTGATGAAGAGCTCAAATGTAGTGTGAATTGTTGGGATAACCTAATTTATTTGATTTATGTACCTGTATTACCTTCTACATTCGCTCTTAGAAACCACACACATCGGGCCTTTGGGGCTTTATGCCAATTTATGCCAACACAAAAACAAATTGCATTTGCCAATTTTTTTTACCCTTTTTGGTACAATTGCGCACAAACCGTTACTTCTTTAAATAGCACTATTCAAACTCAACATCCCAGCTTAAACAGTAATTGATAAAAAGAAATCCATTTTTTTACACTTGAAAATAAAACAAATACAAGTCAAAACTAAATAATATTTATTTTTATTTTAATATTATTAAACTTTATATTACTTTTGTGAAGTAATTCTGAATTAAACACCATGGCTGTAGAAAAAAGAATGCCTCAAAGTTGCCCCAGTTGCGACACTAAAATGAAAGTGAAGAAACTGGTTTGTCCAAACTGCGCTACCGAAGTAGATGGCCTTTTTAACTTTCCGGTACTTTCGGCCCTGAGCAACGAAGAGCAACTGTTTATTATCGACTTTATAAAAGTAGGGGGAAGTTTAAAAGATATGGCCACTAACATGAAATTAAGCTATCCCACAATTCGTAATCAGCTCGACGACATCATTGAACGCGTTAGCTCCCTTCAAAAATTAAATGATAAAAAGTAATGTCATGATAAAACTTTTATTAAATCCCTTTGAACGTTTTGCAGGTGCTGCATCTTTATGGATTGGGTTATGCTTTCTCATCATTACATGCATTGTAGCTTATGCAGGCAACATTCATCTTGACGGTGTGCTCGACTTGCACATTTCGGAAAATACCACCTGGAAAATTACAGCCATTGAGACCTTACTTAACTGGTGGTGCATGTTTTTGTTTATTTATATTGCCGGACTTCTTCTTTCAAAATCCTCTATTCGTATAATAGATGTTTTTGGGACCCAGGCCATGGCACGCGCGCCCTTTCTTATTGCCACAATTGGCAATCTTTTTTTATCGGGCAGCAGAATTGATAAATACCTAAACAACCGTTTTTTGCAACGTGGCGAAGCCGTTGAAATTACAGGAGGAGATATTGCCCTGTTTGTTGTGAGTATGTTGCTAACTCTGCTCGCCTTAATCTGGATGGTAATGTGGATGTACCGTGCCTACTGCATTTCGTGCAATGTAAAGGGCACTAAGTCCATACTTAGTTTTATTGCTGCTCTTTTGTTAGCCGAAATAAGTTCCAAACTTTTGTTATCACTGTTACTCTGATTTAAACGTAGGTCGTAACCCGACTGAATAAAAAACAATTCATGAAAAATAAATTTTATGCAGCATGTCTGCTGTTAACCGCTATTGCCCCATTGGTAGGCAAAACACAAAACATTCCTCAGGGACAATACAATGGTGTTTTAACCACACCTGGCGGCAAACTGGAACTATCTATTAAATTAATCGAACAAAACGGAATGGTGATTGCTAAAATGGATGTGCCCGCGCAAGGTGCTAAAGACATTCCAGCCACAAAAACACTGATTAAGAACGACTCCATACTCCTGGATTTTGCCATGATGCGTGCCGTTTACAGGGGTGTATATAACAAAGATAGCCTGGCCATCAGCGGTCAATGGACTCAGGGGCCTTACAAATTTCCGCTGCAATTATTTATGGCTAAAAATGGGAACAATAAAACACTTAAAAGGCAGGAACCCATCCCACCATTTGATTATAACACCGAGGACATAAGTTTTGAAAATAAAAAAGCCGGAATAAAAATTGCGGGAACTCTTAGTTATCCAAAATTAAAAACCAATCTCACCACCGTCATTTTAATCACTGGCTCAGGCGCTCAGAACCGCGACGAAGAAATTATGGGACATAAACCGTTTTTGGTAATTGCCGATTATTTAACGCGAAAGGGTTATGCCGTGTTGCGTTGCGATGATCGGGGTATTGGCGGCACCGGTGGAAATCCGGCAGAATCCACTTCGCTTGATTTTGCCACAGACGTGGAGGCAGCCATGGACTACCTAAAAACAAGAAAAGAACTTAATCCAGAAAAAATAGGATTAATGGGACACAGCGAAGGTGGCGCCATAGCCCCAATAATTGCAGCCAGAAACAAAACAGTTGCATTTGTAATTATGTTGGCCGGCCCCGGTATTAATTGTATGGATTTGCTGGTATTGCAAGCGGCCACACTTTCTAAAACCATGGGTTTGGATGAAAACACCATTGCCACTAACAGTAAACTTAACCGAAACATTTATGAAACGGCACTTAAAAATGAGAGCAATGCAGCACAAATTATAAAAGGCAAATTGTTGGAAGCCGGCATGC
>JADLED010000338.1 GCA_020846335.1 Bacteroidia bacterium | reverse complement strand
TTTAAGTTGTTTGTTATAGTAATGTCTTCCAAGTGGATTGTCGGTGCCGTGAAGTACATGTGACGAGTAAACGCCAGCCATTTCGTCGATATTCATTTTCGTAGGCGAATTGTAACTGATAAGATAGGATATTAGTTGGTCGAGTTTTTCCTTATCAAAAAGTGGTTGTAGCACCGCCGCACTTATCATCTCCAATACCGGCTTTGCATCTTTTGTTTTAAGGTTGCATGAAACCGAAGTGTAATCATATCCTGTACCGCTGCTAAATTCACTGCCTAAGGCAAAGGCTTTATCGTTTTGCTCTTCTTCGGTAAATTTTTTATTGCCTTTTAATATCATATCAGAAACAATGGCATTATAGCCCTGTTGGCCGGGTGTTTCATTTTTTTTGCCACTGTTTATCATCACCTTAACGTGCATGGCTTCAATTTTACCATACTTTAAGAGGTAAATTTTTAATCCGTTTTTTAACGTGTAAGTTTCTAGTTCGGGCGTGTATTGAGCCGGTAGAGCAGTGGCCATCAAAAGAAACAGTGTGGTGTAAAAAAATGCTTTCATGTTTAAATTCGTTTCAGGTAAAAAATGGTTGTGGAAATATTATTCAGTTTCTGTTGGCTTAATATTAATTACTTTCAGATTTTCGGGATTAAAGTAAGTGGAGGCAATTCGTTTTAAATCTTCAGGTTTAATTTTTTTATACTCTTCCAGCATGGCATTGTATTTATTATAATCAAAGTAATAATATTCGGCAAAGCCGAGCGCTGCGTTTATTTCGTCGTTCGAGTAATTACTAAATAACAAACGGCTCTCAATATTCGAGAGGTAATTGCTTAAATCCGCTTCATCAATTCCTTCTGTAATTAAATTATTAATTTCTCTCTGCACTTCTTTTTTTACTTTGGCATTACCAACGCCTGCATTCATAATAATGTCGTAAACGGTATAGTTGCCATACATGCGTGCCGGATATTGCGAACCTTTTATCTGATAAGCAAGATTGGCATTTACAATACGCTTTTGCAGCAGTGAATTACTATTGCTAAACAATAATTCCGATAAAAGATTAAAAGCGTAATAATCTTTGTGTCCAAAGGCCGGCGATGCAATGATGTAAGAATAAATCTGAACCGGAAAATCCACAAATAGTTCTTCAGTTTCAATGCGGTGTTTAAAAATGTCCGGCTCTTGTTTTTTTGTGTTTACGGGTAATTGTTTTTTTATGTCACCAAAATATTTTTTGCACCAGTCAAACACTTCATCAGCCTTTACATTACCGGTAATTACTACAAAAGCATTGTTAGGGCTGTAAAATTTATCATAAAAATCCTGACATTGTTTGGTGGTAAACGATGTTATTTCGTTGAGGTTGCCAATCACGTCCACCTGATAAGGGTGCTTGTTGGGATATAATTTTTTGTAGCGCTCACTTTCCATTTTGCCATACCAGTTGTTCACGCCTAAACGGTATTCTTCACCCACTACTTCGCGCTCGGTATCTAAAATAGTTTGGTCAAGAATTAAATTGGCCATGCGGTCGGCTTCCATTTCAATTACCGTTTCAATTCCCGAAGCAGGCACTTGTTCGTGATACACCGTTCTGTCAAATGTGGTATAGGCATTTATTTCCCCACCTAAACGGTCAACCACCTTAAAAGGTTTATCATTGTCTTTAAATTTTTTAGAACCTCTAAACATCATGTGTTCAAATAAATGCGCCATACCGCGCACGCCATCCCACTCGTCTTTACTGCCCACGCGGTACCAAACCTGAATTTCGGCCATGGTGTTGGTGTTTTTTTCGCAAACAATTATTTTAAGCCCATTGTTTAGGGTTTTTGTTTTGATTGGATAATCCAAGGCAGCCACAAAAAATGGCAGCATCATCAAAACGAAAGGCAAGATTGTTTTTTTCATAGTATTTTAAAACGACGTGTTTATACCAACGGTAAATCCCTGATTGAGTTTGGTATTTGGTGCATAGCCTAATACATAATCAATGCGTATTACCTTAAATATTTTTTCGAGACCAAAATTTAATTCGTAATAATAATCGAGTTTGTTGCTGGTTAAAAAGTGAGCACCTACTACTTCCTGTACTTTTAATTTTTTTATAAGTGGTATTTTGTTGATGATAAATCCATTAAAATGATGTTCGCCGTGTGCTTCGCCAAACCAACGGTCGGCGCTAAAAATGTAATAAGGCAATAATCTGAAACTACTCAGATAATCATTCGTATTAAAAATTGTTTGATTGCCTAAAAAGTATTTAAAATCCATAAAGTACAATTTTTTAGTGTCTAAAAATCCACCACCTCTCAGGCGATAAGAAAACTTCCCAAACAATCCCAGCTTAATATCATCGTTTAGGCTGGCACTCAATAGGTCGTAATCGGCGCTTGTTCCCAAAACCGGAAAGGCTCTTTTGTAAGTAACATTTAATTTTGGGTATTTGCTGCCACTGATAATTTTTTGATGCGGCATGGTGTAGTACTTTTGCTTAAACCTTATCTGGAAAGTTATTTCGGCTGTAAGCGCACGGTTGGTTGAAAATAACGAATCGTGATTGAACGAGTGCCTTGGATCGTTGCTGGTAAATAACAAATGTTTATCGTCTATTAAAAGTAAATTGGTGGTGTTTTTAAGCGGATCACGTTGCATGTAACGCACAATCGAGGAAAGATAAACGCCGTTTACCAATTCCGAATAATAATTGGCTTCCACTCCGGTTTCGCGAAAAATCTTCATGTAATTTTTATTCAGCAATAAAGTATAAAGCGAATTGATTAGTGGTGAAATAGGGTCCATTTGATTGTACTGCTCTGCAATGGATTTAAGTTTTACCCCAAAACTTCTGAATTTTTCGGGTTTAATTAAGTAGTTAAATCCCAGTTCACCACCCCACAATTTATTTGAAAAACCATAACGCGAACGGCCATAAATGCTATAGCGTCTGTAATCTTCATACGATTTATTGATGCTAAACCTGTAACTCAGATTAAGACCTTCCACCGTATTGTATTGCACGCCATTGGTAATTATGCCGGGCAAGGAAATGCTCAGGTTCTTTTTACTGTTGTTGTAGGTATAACCCATAAACGCATCGTTGAACTTAAACCGGTTATTTTTTTTATCCACCGAGTCTTTGTATCGATCGGTGCCACGAACTTTTGCAATGCTGTCTTTTTGCCGGTAATCGTTTACCTCTTCTTGTGTGAGTGGCACTGCGCGGTTTGTTTCCCAATACAACGAATCTTTTTTGTTGGCGCCTTCTTCCACTTTAAGAACTTCATTTTTAAAAAACTTTTTTGGATACACCGGTGCCAAATCGTACTCTTTAATGTTGGCATTAAAAAAACCCTTGCCTTTAAATCCAAATGCTTTAAAATCAAATCCAAAATTCAGGGTCACTGGCATCCAGATACTGTCGCCAAGCACGGGCGAAAACAATTGTTTAATGTAAAGTGTATCCACAAAATCAATTTTAGCATCTTTGGTAAGCATTAAATCGGCCCCGGTTATGCGCCAGGTGCTGTCCTGAATATAGATAATGCCATTAAAACAGGGGTCGGTTTTGCGTTTTGGCACAACCTTTATTTTGTTAATGGTTTTGCCATCTCCGGTAATGGTGCCCAAAAGATAAAATTTATAAAACAGAAATGCGTTATCGTGTATGGGCGAAGTAAATGGGCGATCACTTAAATTACTTATTTCAACCAAATTGTTGTAAAAGTTCATTTTCATATCGCTGAGCTGATTAAAACTGAAGGATTTATTATCACCACTCACTTTACTGCTAAACATAATTTCTTTTTCGTCGTCGGGTTTCCTAAAATGGTATTTGCTTTCACTTTCCGACAGATATACCACGCCTTTCATATCGGCGGTATCCGACAAATCGCCGCCTGAAATTTTTATGAGACTTTTTAAATTTTTAGGTAACGAATTTATTCTTTGAAGCCCCTTTATGTAGGCCTTGCAGGTATAGGCATCCACCTGATTGAGGTAGTATTTCCGTTTTTTAATGGCTTTGCGAATGATAGGGTAGGAGGGGTCTTCACCGGCCTTAATCTCCACTTCTTTTAAAGAAACACCTTCAGCAATCAGTTCCACATTTAATTGCTTATCGCCATTCAAATCAACCCGAATTGTTTTTTTTGTAAAGCCTATGTATTGATAAACAATTTCATAAACGCCTGCATTGAGTTTAAGTGTGTAAAGGCCATTGGCATTGCTGTTGGTGCCCATGGTAGTGCCTTTCACCATAATGGTGGCAAATGGAAGCGCTTCTTTATCGCCACTGATTTTGCCCGACAGAACATAACTTTGCGAATAAGCCACAAAACCAAAAAGTATGAAATAGATAACGAGTAGTTTTTTAACCATTGTGTTCTTTTCTTTAATAGTGACGATGAAGGTTGGTGAAAAGTTACAAATTACTTTTTGTCGAAACCCATAAACGCGTAACTGATAATGTTGGCGCCCATTTTAAGGGCATTGCTTCTTGCCAGTTCGCTGTCGTTGTGCACTTCTGCGCTTTCCCAG
>JADLED010000337.1 GCA_020846335.1 Bacteroidia bacterium | reverse complement strand
TTGGAAATATTCTCAGAGAGCTACCGGGAATTACTACCATGCGTCATTTTGAGGTAAAGGACTGTTGAGCGTTCTTGAACTTAAAGGGTGTTTTCTTTCCGCAGCAATAAAAAATGTGAATTGACTTGATCAGACATTTGCACCTGCATTATTACAAAAAAAAATAAATGAAATAATAAGAATGAAATTTAAAGGGCTAAAATGGGGTGCCGGATTATAAAAATTATTTTTAAAAGCTATATTTTGATTAGAAATAAAAAATGAAAGGGTAATCCGACTGAGGGAACTTTTAAATCACCTGAATGTGTTTTTTACTGTTTTGTTTTCTTAAAAGCATTGCCAACACTACAAATTATAGCTATTTAATTTTTTCTGCCGGATAGGGTTTTAGCTATTTAAAAATAAAATTAAATAGCTATAATTCTGAGGGAATGCATTTGCAAAAAAGGGCTTGGAATTATAACTTTTAAAAAAAATAAAAGCTATTTATAGGTATAAAATTTATTTTTTATAGCTATAAATAGCTGTTTAAAAAAAAGT
Organism: Bacteroidia bacterium; assembly: GCA_020846335.1. Taxonomy (GTDB): domain Bacteria; phylum Bacteroidota; class Bacteroidia; order B-17B0; family Aurantibacillaceae; genus Aurantibacillus. The sequence continues at coordinate 2,240 of JADLED010000337.1, read as the reverse complement.
ATATAGCTAAAATGGGGTTATGAAAATAGAATTAAAGAGCGATGGGAAGTTGATTTAGTTGCTAGAATCACCAAATAATAATTGGCATAAAACGTTTGAAAGGGGTTTATAAAAGGAAATTTTAACCGGGTGTGCTTCAAATTAATTCTGGTGGTCGCTTGTAAGAAATCGCGTATGAAATTCTTTTTGGGGTCAATAGTTACCCCCTGGTGTTTTTTTACCTATCAAAAGTGATAGGTAAATTATCGGAACCCTTTTCAAGTTTTGTCAATTTTTGAAACGAGAAAATTATTTTTTGAAAAAATTTATTTAGTCGTTTTGTGTAATTCAAAAAAATATTACATTTGCAGCCTCTTATTTTTTATGGGTTTAAAATAGGAGATAATGATGCCCCGATTAGTCACACTAACGGGGCATTTCCTTTTCAGTATTGGCGGTCTCTCACCCGCTTAGATTTGTTGATATTTCTTTATATTGTGGACGGATTTTTAAGCAGATGTAAACCTATGTCATTTAATTACGAAAAACTTCGATATGTGTTTGAAAAGGCAGCGCTTGCACCAAACATGGACGAGAAAAAGTACCGTAAAGATTTAGCCGGTGCCATTATTGCTTTCGAAGATTATTCCAAAGAAAGTAACTTTGGCTGGGAGGTGGATTATATTTACCCTGAGAGCAAGGGCGGTAGTGCCGACAGTTTGAATCTTCGCCCGATGCACTGGAAGAATAAAAAGGAAAAGGGAAATAATTACCCGGATTACCGCACAGTAATTACCTCAGTTATCAATAAGAACATAGAAAAGGTCCAGGCGTTTACCGTTAATCGAAAATTGCAGGAGGAATTAAAGGAACTTTACGAATGACCTGGGTAAATTTTCTTTTTCATCATTATAACGCAGCTAGGTGGCATTTTTATCCAACAACAAAATGAGTAAGATTTCGTGGGACAACATACAAAGACAATCTGACGAGATATTATCCGACGGAGTTTGTAAATTAACAACTAGACCGTATAGCGACTATTCCTCCGTGACAGAAAGCACCTACGGAAACTATCTCATCTCGCTCGACAAACAGCCTTATTATATTGGCGAGGCAAAAGAAATTAATAAAAGACTACGACAACAATTCAAACCAGCGACCTCGACTTTTTATAAAGGTTTGCAAAAATTACAACCGACAAACAGATTAGCGATTGACAGTTTTAAAGTTCAAACTGTCCTGACACAAATCGGTAGAAAAGAAATTGAAGAGTTTGGCATAGTTAATTTACCAACAAAACTTAATAGCTTACAACTCGACAAAAGAAATAGGTTCGAAATCGCAAATCACAAAGGACTTTGGGATAATGTTCAGGAATATTCTTCGGACTTAATAAAAGAGGGCGAAGAAAGAATTCTTAACACTAATTTTATAAATTGGTTCTACATTCAATTACCATCCTCTGCCGGACTGTACCTTGTAAAAGACCCCGAAGACAAATTAATTTATGTTGGCGAGAGCTCCGATATTAAAGAACGACTGACAACTCAAAGTACGCGGACTTATTTCTCTGCACTCAGGCGACACGTCGGTACAAATGTATTGGGCTTCAATCTTCAAGAGCGACAAGGTAAAAAGCGCTACTTTGCCGACAATGAAGACGAAAAAGTAACAGACTTCTTACGAAGTTGTAAGGTGACTGTTTTTCCTTTACACTTTGGACGATATGAATTTGAGGAGTTTTTAATTAGGAAACATCGTCCCTTACTAAATCGTAAGGAAAATAAAGAGCATTAAAAACGACCAAATGAACAAGCTATGTCAAATAGCGGCGGAGTGCGTAAAGAAAATTTATTGCTTTTTCAAACGTAATGCAAAGCGACAGTTGGTTTTCTAAACCGACACTGGATTTGCTTGCAAAAGGTTAAATGAATATTTAGAATTTAGATGCTTGGCTGACATTGCCAAAAACAATACCGGCACAAAACTATTAAAGCTCTGTGCCGGTCATTGATGAACAATAGTAAACGGTTAGGCAAAAATATTTCTCAGTTCATTGATTGAAACGGGCGTGTAACTGTGATTTTCCCAGACAGTTTTAAAAGCGAGGTTACCGATGTTGCTGCGAAGCTCCTTGTCCTTAATGAGCAAAGTGGCCTTATCGAGCCAGTCCTGTTCAGTGGCAGCGAGGTAACCGTTCTTTCCATCTGAAATAAGCGTTTCAAAGGGCGGTAGTTTAGGAGCAATAACCGGTATCA
>JADLED010000336.1 GCA_020846335.1 Bacteroidia bacterium | reverse complement strand
CCGTTTTTTTGCTAAGTACATTTATACATTTGAGCATTAACACGCAAAAAAATGGCGTTATACTGCTTTAATTGTCAGTGCTTTAGTATTTGTATGTGTTATTTTGTCCAGAAAGCGACCGTAGATATTGTCCAAAATTAATAAAGTCCTGATTTTTTGGCGCATAAGAAATAACTGAATGATAATGTCGCTTTTTATCCGTTTCACTATTCTCTATTCTCACAGATTCATATTTGTAATGGTCTCCGTCAAAAGGCGAATAATTAGACTCAGTAAGTGTATTTCGGCTCCAAAACTTTGATTTGTCAAGCAGAACAGCAATTGTTTTAATGTTGTGAGCAGATAATTTGATTTTTTTTGTCAGATATATTGAGTCCTTTCCTATTCCTTTTGGTGATGCTTGCATAAACATTTTAAATAATAAAGTACTATCGTCATAATTTATTTTATAGAATTCGCGAATGTTTCCAGTGGTTTGATGAAAATAAAACCTTGTCTCTTGTTTCAATGTTGTATCCGAGGCAAGATTCTGTTCTTTAATAACTAATAGTGTTTTATGATCTCGATACCACAATAGATTTTTAAGCGTGTCTGTAGGATTTGTCGATTCGTAAAATAAGGCGTTTCGTCCGCCATATAAGGCAAAGGTATTTAGAAGCAAAACTAATATAAATTTTAAGCGTTCACTCATGGTACTGGCATTAACTCCCCACCTAACCGCCATCAATCTCTTTTATGATAACCACTTTAATTTTTTAGAGATAAGCCATTGGCAAGCGAAGGCAAAGGCTCTTTACTCCTTCACAATTTTTTGATGCACTGTGCCTCTGGCGTTTTTAATCTCCAAAAAATAAATGCCTGCACGCAATGCTTCAATTTGCGAATCGTTAAGGTCTTTGGTTTCGAGCGCCAACTGCCCACTGGCATTGTAAAACAAATAACGGTTGTCTTCGTCAGCTTTTTTCGAATTCAAAAACAGTTGATGGCTAAAAGGATTGGGATGCACTCCGTTTTCATCTGAATTTAACAACTCCGATTTAATTCCCGCCACAGTAAAATAATTGTTATTGCCATAAATTACTGCGGTAATAGTGGGCGTACCCGCCAAAAGCTGATAGGTGGTGTAATTAATACTCAGTATCGGAAATTTTTGAGATGGCTTGTAGTAATTGTAAACGGTTTGATTAAAAGTGCCGAATGGTAAAATGCCAATGCTCAAGGTAAGTATCTCCACACTTTTTAAACGCAATACATTTGGAATGGTAACATTGTTCGGAAAATTTACAGTACCCAAACCGTCGGCACTGATGGTAATGCTCCCATTGCAGGCACCATTGGTGGTGTTGTATTTAAAACTGCCACTTACAGGGTCCGATAAAAAGTAACCATAATTAACCGGATAACCGGCAATAATGGCCGAGTTGGTAAAGGTGAGCGATAAGGACGGTGAGTAAGCACCCAATAATTCGGTTTGTTGCGGACTGGTAGTGGATTTATAATAGGTGTATAAAATATCGCGGTGTTGCACATAGCTGGCCGATGGATAAGCCGTGGCTCCGGTGGCACCCAGCGGCGAAATAAACGAATCAATCACCATGGGATAGATGCCATTCATGTTACCAAAATTCCAAACACAATTGCTGCCCGTTATACTTACCGGAAGTCCGGCTGTGTAGGCACTGGTATCCATTTTATAGTTTTTGTCCACATCGCCAACAATGGGTTCGTTAAAACTTTGCGTTAAGGTTTGAGCGTTTAAATTGCCAATGGCTAATACTAAAAGTGCTTTGTAAAAATATTTCATAAACCGTTTTGTTTGCGTTGGTAGTATAATTTTATCTAAGATATAAAAAAAAATTACAGGCTGCAGCAATTAATAAACGGATGAGTACACCCGCTTATACCGAAAAAATGCGACGCACTGTGCCCCAGATAATTTTAATGTCGGTAATAAAGCCTGCTTCTTTAATATACCGTTTGTTGAGTTCCAGCTTGGCAGGCATAATTTCTTTTATGTAGGTTTCTTCAGGGTCTTTTGAGCGACTCAACAATTCGTTTTCTTCAAAATACTGCAAAGAAGCATAATCGGTAATGCCGGGTTTTATCAGCAACACTTTTTTTTGTTCGGTGTTATAAAGCTCAACGTATTTGCGCACTTCGGGTCGTGGACCCACCAGGCTCATGCTGCCAAACAACACATTGAGCAACTGAGGCAATTCGTCGAGTTTGTATTTGCGCAGGTAATAACCAATTGGTGTAATTCTGGGGTCGCGGCCACCAACGGTTAACAGGCCCTTTTTTTCGGCATCCGTGTGCATGGTTCTGAACTTAAACAATTTAAAATCGTGATTGTTTTTCCCCACACGGCTTTGCCTGTAAAATACACCGCCTTTTGAGCTCAATCCCACCAAAAGTGCGATAACAATAAGTAAAGGCGATAGCAGGAGCAGGGCAGTAAAAGAAAAAACAATATCGAATACGCGTTTCATGCTACTACTTTATTCACTGCATCACTTACCGCGTCCACAACCGTATTCACGTTGTCATCACTCAAATTATAAAACACCGGCAAACTAATTTCTCTTCTAAAATTATCGAGTGTTACAGGATATAGGTTCACATTGTAACCCAAACTCTTGTAAAAACTGGTGGCAGGCACCGGCATAAAATGCACATTCACGCTCACGTCTTTATTAAAAATTTCCTGCATTATTGCATCACGCTGAGCTTCGCTAATGTTTTTTATTCTTAATGGATATAGGTGATAGGAGCTGTGTTTGGTGTCAGTATCAAATACCGGCAATTCAAAACGGGCATCGGCACCCAATAGCTGATTGTATAAATCCACCATGTGCTTTCGCCTAATAAGGGTATCGTTTTCGTAGCGTTCCAGTTCTATCAGACCAATGGCAGCAGTTAAATCGGTCATATTGCATTTATAACCTGCTTCCACTATGTCGTATTTCCAATTGCCTTTTTGGGTTTTGGCCAGAGCATCTTTATTTTGCCCGTGCAGGGTAGAAATGCAAAGGGCATCGTACACAGCCTTGTTATCAAATGGTTCGGGCAAATTTAAAGCCACTGCACCACCTTCGGCCGTGGTTAAATTTTTTACTGCATGAAACGAAAACACACTCACATCGGTTAAAGCACCGGTTTTTTTACCATGGTAGCTGGCACCAAACGAATGCGCCGCATCACTTAAAATTAAAATGCGTCCCAGCAGTTGTTGATTGGCCGAGGCGGCAACAAATTTATTTTTGTGTTTAAGCACAAGGGCATTCAGTTCGTTAAAATCGCAGGGAAACCCACCAAAATCAACCGGTAAAATAACCTTGGTTTTTTCGGTGATGGCTTTTTCAATTTCGTTTACCGAAATATTAAAATCGTGAGGATTCACATCCACAAACACCACACGGGCGCCACAATGCACCACCACATTGGCCGTGGCAGAGTAGGTGTAGGCTGGCACAATTACCTCGTCGCCGGGGCCAACGCCAAACCAGCGCAGCATAATTTCTAGGCCGGCGGTGGCCGAATTAAGGCAAAGGGTGTTTTTATTGCCGCAGTATTCCGTTATTTTTTTCTCGAAGTTTTTGGTGCGAGGTCCGGTGGTAATCCAACCGCTTTTTAGTGCAGCCACTACTTCGTCACAAATTTTATCGTCTATTCTTGGAGGTGAAAAAGGAATCATGTTGTTATTTGAAGCTAAAGTACAAATTCTTTACGGCTTGCAAATGGCAGGTATTTAACCACTGAGCGTGGATAATTTCTCTTACATGAAAGATTTACAGAATTGTTACCTGAGTAGCACCATAGCCATAATCTTTGTAGGATGCGTCCTGAAAGGTAACGCCGCGGGTATTTTTTAGAACCGTTTGAATTTCCTGACGCAAACGCCCGTTGCCAACGCCATGTATAAAAATGAGTTTTCGCATTTTTTTGGCAATGGCCTCGTCCAGTTCTTTTTCAAAACGTTCCAGTTGAATGTTCAGTTTCTCAAAACTGCTCATGCCATTGGTATCGTCCACCAGTTCTTCAATGTGCAGGTCCACTTCTTTTTCAAGCGACTTTAAATACTCTTTGGTGGATTTTGAACTTTTTTGCTGGCTCTTAAACTCTTTAATGTTCCGGAGTTTTTCAACGTCGATCAAACTTAAATTTTGCTCCACATTTTCGGTGGTGTAAAATTCGTCCTTTAATAAAAATGCAAATACCGGAAATTTAAATTCATCGTGCTTAATGGGTTTCGATTCGTTGAGTAAACGCCCATGAATGTAAACCGTTTCGCTTAATGGCGATTGCGATTTGTAAAAGGTATTTTTATAAAGCAAACAATCGATTTTATGATAAGCGTATTCCTTAAAAAAGGGCAGTTTTACCACTTTAAGTAATACCTTTTGAAACGCCCCTGCCTCGCCGTGTTTAATGGTTTGAAAGTATTCGTCCTCCTTAATGGCATAAGAAAACATTAAATTAAAAGACGAGGCGTTGAAAAGGTAAATTTTGTAATCGTTTACCAGAGCCGGAAATTCGTGGTCGGGTTCAATTACAAAGTAAATGGCATCGGTAATACTGGCCTCAGGGTCTAACTCAATGTTATCGGCATCCTTGTTCAGAATAAGTTCGGTGTGTATGGGCACCAGTTGTTTTACCTGATACGGAATTTCGAAACCATCGGGCATTTCTACGTAAACGGTCGTGTGGTCTTTTATTCTCGAAACCACGCCTTCGCCCACTTCGTTTAAAAATCTTACTTTATCGCCAATACGCAGTTTCATTTCAATGGTAGTATAAAAGCGCCCTCGCTTCGGGTGCTATAAAAATCAAGCCCAAATTTACTACATAATTCTACGCTTTTGGCCATGTTAAAATTATTATTTGATCCATCGGCAATCACCGATTTAAGCGATTTAAAATTTTGCAAAAAACTCTCGCTGACTTTAAAATTGTTGGCAAGCACCAGGCTTGTTACTCCATCAGGCAGCTTGGGAACACTGTCGTGGTTATTCAAAATAAGCACACATTCGTTTTTAAATTTTACATAATTGAAATTCCTCACGCTTTCCGAAACGTTGTTAAAGCTGGTAATGTGTGGTTTAATGTGGTAGCCATATTCTTTGTCCTGAACATGATTTAATACAACGCAGGTTTTGTTTTTTACCAAACACCTGTTTTTTTTGCGCACATGATAGGTCACAAAAACACTTTCATTTTTCTTTTGGTGCGAATCGAGCAAGGCATAAAATTGCCAGGCAATGAGTAGCAGCAAAGCCGCCACAAGTGTGTTGTATTTTTTGTAAAGAATGGCCGAAGAAAAAACAACAATCAATACGGTAAGAAAGAGGCTATCTGCAAAAGTAAAATCAATGCCATCCACATAACCGCTGCCCCGGTTGTTAAACCAGCCCATAAAATAAATCAGAAAGTTAACCAGTTTGTTAATTACCACACTTATAAAACCACCTTTAATTACCACAGTAAAGGCCAACAGCAAAAGCACAAACGTAAGTGGCACCACCACCAGATTGCTTACAAAAAACCACAGGGGAAATTGTTTAAAGTAATAAAGGGTTATGGGCAAAGTACCAATGGTAGCCGCCAGCGAGGCACTCACACTTTGCCAAATGTATTTGGGCAAAAAATGCGCGGGTTGCCAAAGTCCATTAAGCAGTGGTTGAAAATAAATTATTCCTCCCAAAGCGGTATAACTTAAAATAAAACCCACATCGGTTAAAAAATAAGGGTCGCAGAGCAACAAAATATAAGCCGAAACAAACAACAGGTTTAACTGATTATTCAAATTGTTTCTAAAATATATTTTGCCGAGTCCGAATAAATTAAACATAATTACCGACCTGAGCACCGGTGCCGAAAAACCTGTGATAAGGGCAAACAACCACAACAGAGCACTTACAAAAACAAAACGGATAAATTTAAAGCGGTTGTGCCGGTCCAGTAAGCCAAGTAAAAAATTAACCACCAGGTAAATTAGACCGGTGTGCAAACCCGAAACCGAAAGCACATGAAGTGTACCCGAATGAGCAAAAGCATCGGTCACCGATTGCTCCACCTCTGCATCGTAACCCGTAATAAGAGCCGCGCAAATACTGTAAGCATTTTGGCTTAAGCCACTGCTTTTTAATCGCTCAATAATATAGCCTTTGGCTCTGAGTCCCCATTTTAATATGGGATTTAAGCCCTGGGCATTGGGTAATAACACAAAAGCACCCTTATTAATAAATGCCGTGTGGGTAATTTGTTTATTGGCCAAATAACTTTTGTAATCAAACTCAAAAGGATTTTTCGGCGCTTCGGGTTCGGTGAGTTTTATATACATAAAAATAGTTTCACCTGCCTTTAAAAGTCCGGCATCATCTTTCTTAAAGTAGGCGGGTAGCTTACCAGTGGAGGGTTTAAAAGCCGAGTTTGTTTTTATTTGCCGCATCAAAAGTTCGCACTTAATAAACTTCTCTTTTTCTTCCGGCAAATCAGAAATAACTGCCATGGCATAAAAATCGGAATCGCTCGTTACCAAATTGGAATAATGATTGGGTTGAAACTGCGCACTGTTGAGCCGGCAAAGCTGTATGGCCAGCAGAAACAAAAAAACATCGGCACTCAACAAACCAATTTTTGAATTTTTGAAATAAAACAAAATAAACACAGTGATGAGGCTAAGAAATTGGAGGGGGAGAAGAAGGGGATTTAACCAAAGTGTGCTGAATTTAAGCGCAAACAAACTACCGCAAACAAACGGAATCAGAATTCGGAGAAAAGGAACTTTTAAAAACAGTTTCAAGGTGCTGTGAGTTTACACAACAAAAATAAAAAAATCCCGATAGTAAAACCTACTACCGGGATTTTTTTTTAATTACGAGAAAGCTTAGTCGATGATGAGTTTTTTAGACATTTTAGTGCCATTAACACTAAAGTTTACAAAATATACCCCTTGTGCCAAAGAAGCATTTTTGTTAACCGTAACTTTTTGTTCTCCGGCAGTCATTTGACCATTGTATGCAGTTGCAACTACTTTACCCATCATGTCCACCACAGTTACTTCCACATTGGCGGCATCGTGCAGGTTAAAGCTCACAACAGCTTCGCCACTGGCCGGGTTAGGCGACAGGCCAAAACGGTAGCTCTTGCTAAGTTCGTTAATGCCCACACCGGTGTTAAATAAGTTTACAGCATCAATGTATAAGTTGTTACCATAACCGGCAGTTCCTTCAATAAAGGTAAATCGCAGTTTAACACTAGGTGAGTTTATAAAGCCAATCCAGAAAGGATAAGTGGAAACGTCACAAATTTTCCATTCGGCCTGAACAAACGGTGTAAAGGAATTGGCAGCCACACCACCCGAATTAATCTGCATTTGGCTGGCCGATAAGGTGGCAATGTCAATCCAGGTACCGCCACAATCTTTAGAACCCTGAATTTTTAGCACATCGTTGTGGGTGCTTGTTTTTTGTGCGTAGGCATAGGCAAAGGTAAATGTTTTGTCGTTCGACGAAGCCACATCAATAACCGGTGTTTCTAAAATATCCACCTGGCCGGGCGCGCAGGCAGCACCGTTCATATAAAAACTGGCAAACTGATCGTAATAGGCATCGTAGGTTTGATCCCAAGCAGGGCTGCTTCCATCTGCATTAATCACACTCCAATTTGCCGGCACACCGTTTTGCTCAAAACTTTCCATGCTCGGACCGCTAATAGCAGCGCTTCCGCTAATTACAGTTACAGTTCTTACTTTAGTGGTATTTCCGGCAGGGTTAATGGCAGTGAGCATAACGTTTACAGTACCCACATTTGGAAAAGTAACCACGGTTATAGAATTGGATGGAGAGGCAACTTGTGCGCTGTTGTTGGCAGTCCAGCTATAAACTGAAACAGCGGCGTTGTATGAAAAATCCTTAAACGTTAAAGAACCACCACTACAAACAGTGTAGGAGTTGTTGGTGGAATAAAAATCGGCAATAGGAGCACAGTTACCATTGCCATTAACATCGGTGGCCGTGAGGTTGGTGCCCGACCACAAATTCTGACGGTTGCTGATGGTGGAGGCCAAAGCATTGCGCATGGAGTTGGTTTGATCGGTGGTAAAGTTTTTAGGACAAGAAGAATAGTCCATAATGTTTTCTACATTGGATTGACCTGAAGCGTAAACTGAGGTAGTACCCGCACAGGTATTGCCTGATAAACTACTGCCACAGGTACCATAATTCCCTTTGGTGGGAGGTGTGTCGTACAAATTATCATCGCCACAGGTTACACCAGGGTTATTGGTATTACCAAAAGTGTGTGCAAGATTAAGCCAGTGGCCAATTTCGTGCGAAAGCGAACGGGCATCCAAGCCACTCAGGTAATTGTAATTGTAAACAATGGCATCCTGCGAAGCACCGGTGCCCCAGGTGCCGGGTTTGTAGGTGTAACCCACAATAATTCCACCACCGGCAACAGGTCCGCTAGGTATAATGCTTTTTACAATATAAATATTAAGATACTTGGTTGGATTCCAGGTTAAACCATTATAACTTGATGTTTGTGCCTGTGGCCAGTTGGTGCGCGAATCGTAAATGTGCTCAATGCCGCTGGTGCAATTGCCGTTAGGGTCTTTGTGGGCCAACATAAATTTAATGTCGGAATTGATGTAAAGATTTTGAAACGGCTGAGCAATGGTATTCACATCGCTTCCGGCACGGGCATAGTCGTTGTTAACTTGTGCAAGGGCAGCAATACATTGGGCATCGGTAATATTTTCGGCACCACCCTGATGCAATACATGAAACACTACAGGAACCGTGTAAACAAAGGCGGCTGAAGACTTTCCGGCAGCATTTTTTAGTTGAGACGATTCCTGAAGCAACTGTTTTTGTGCGGCTTCGTAATTTGCCCTGGCCTGTGGATTGGCTGCAAAATGCTCCTCCATGGCGGCATAGGTATTGCAGGGTTGTACGTTGTTGGATTGCGAATAGCCATTAGCTGAGGCCATTAATAAGCCCAGAGCTAATGCGGATAGTTGTTTTTTCATTGTTAGCTGTTCTTTATTATTTTTTTTGATTGTTAATTTGATTCAAGGCCATCATGTCTTTCATGGTTTTTTGCATGCCATCGGTGCTGCCGTCCAAAAATATCACATTTCCCTTACCTTCCTGTGCAAAGTTTTTAACGGCTTCGGTCCACATGCTAAAAAGTATCAACGATGAATCGAGATTGGCTTCTTCCATTTCTCTGGCGGCTCCGGCCATACCTCTGGCCACTTCCTGCCTGAAAAGTGCAATGCCCTGACCCTTTAACTGAGCGGCATCTTTTTCGGCCTGTGCCGATATTTTTATAAAATTTCCTTCGGCCTCGGCAGCTTTGGTGCGTGTAATTAACAAGGCCTGACCTTCGTTTTCGGCAGCCGATTTAAGGTTATTGCTGGCCACCACTTTGGCCATAGAACGCATTACCTCTTCATCAAAAGTAATGTCGTTGAGTTGTAAATCAATTAAATGGTAGCCCCATTCCTCAAGCGTTTTATCTAACTGGTCTTTTACGGCTTCCACAATTTCGCGGCGCAATATCAGCACCTCGGCTTGTTTTTTAGTAGCCACAAAAGCCCTTACCGAACCTTCTACGGACCTAACCAAAGCCTGCATAAAATTGCGTTCATCAACAAATTTAAAGGCCACATTTTTAATGGTTTCCTCATCGCTGTTAATTACCGAATAAAGCAGCATGGCGGTAAAGTTAACGTTTGCCTGATCGATGGTAACTGCTTGAAAACCAAGCTCTGCGCTTCGGTTTTGAACCGATATTTTTTTAAAAACCCGTTCAATAAACGGAATCTTAAAATTTAGCCCGGGCCTTAATACCCTTCTGAATTTACCAAATATAGTGGTAATGGCTATGGTTCCCTGCTGCACGGTAACTACCGATGTGATGATGGCGCCAGCAAAAACGGCCAAAACGATAATATTTCCAATAGGAATCATATAACTTATATTTGTATAAATATACAACAAAAGTTTTGCTCAAAAAAGCGATAAAAGGTAAATGGCAGGTTTAAGTAGATATTTGGTTGTGCTGTTATTTTCAGTTTTGTTTTTGCCCACTGGTGCACAGAATAAAACCGACAGTTTACCAGGCTACATGGTGCTTTATAATAAGGCCTCCAAACTTATTGATTCGGCGCGTTACAAAGAGAGTTTACCTCTTTTAAAAAAAGCCATTAAGGAAAAACCCGATTACTGGGGTGCCATGAATAAAATGGGCTACGCCAAAATGAAAATGGAAAAGTACGAGGAGGCTGAAAAGGATTTTGATAAAGCCGAAACATTTTCGCCCATGAACTTTGAAACCGAAAAACTAAAGGGCATTAATTTTTTTCTGAATAACAAATTTAAAGAAAGCAAACTGGCACTTGATACCGCCGTTTACATTTGTTTGGAAGATAAACTGGAAGACGCGGAATTGTTTTATTACCGGGCACAACTGATGTTTAAGGGCAAAAGCTATAAAACAGCACTGGATGCCTGCGAAACAGCCACTGAGTACAATCCCAAATACATTGAAGTAATTGTTTTAAAGGGACAAATTCGTTTTGCCACCAAGGATTACAATTATGCCATTAAAGAACTGGATGCGGCCATAAAGCTAATGTCGGTTGAAAAACCCGATTACGAAGCCTATAAATTAAGAGCCAAATGTAAGTTCGAAGTGGCGCGGTACAAAGAGGCCATAAAAGACTGGGATGTTTACATCAGTGCTTTTCCGAAAGAAGAACCGGCATTGGTGGCGCGTGGTGCCAATAAAATAAATGCCAACGATAACTCGGGTGCCATTTCAGATTTGGACGAGGCCATTAAATTAAACCCAAAAAATCCGGTGAGTTATTGCTACCGTGGCGTGGCCAAAGGTGGAAATAAAAATTATGTGGAAGCCTTAAAGGATTTGAACTATGCCATTAAATTAAAATTTGATTATCCTGATGCCTATGTTAACCGCGCCGCCATTAAGTTTGCCAGTAAGGATAAACACGGGGCCTGCGAGGATTTGGAAAAAGCCGACGGTTTGGGCGATGAAATGGCCGTGAAATTGATTGAGAAATATTGCAAGGGAAAGTAGTAAACCAACCGCTTATACCGGAAGGAAGGGGAGTAACCTATACTTTATTTCGTATTTGCAGTTTATAGCTGCTAACAGTTCTTCGGCCTTGGCCACAAAACAGGTAATACAAATGTAGCGGCCATCGTTGAGTATAAACCAAACGTAAGAATAATTGTGTGTGGTTGAAAGGGTGGAGTGTTTTCCTATTGTGTATTGGCACCTGAAAATATCTGAGCGGTTAAAGCGGATTTCTTTACCACCTTTAATAAAAGATAACTCGTGATTATCTTTATCTATCATTACCCTGGCTGCATAATTTTTAAACAGGTACTGCAAATGAATGAACACCGGCATTAAAAAAATAAGAACGAGCACCAGGGCCGAAAAAACAGGAATTGCCAGGGTTTTGAGATACATCAAGCGTGCATAAACAAGTGCTAAAACCAGCCACAAAAAGGCCCTAGGACTAAAAAACCGAAAGTGATTTTTGCTGTAATTAAATACCACATTGTTGTGGGTGGATTCATTGTTTTGCAGTTCATTCGCTGTTTCCGTGATTACAAGGTCGCTTAGTTTTAGTTCGGGTTCAATGTTTCCTTCAAAAAATAAATCGATTAATTCTTCAACGGTAACCGGGTTCTTTTCAAAATCGTTGCTAACGTATATTTCAGCCAGTTTGTGGCTGGCAAAATTACTGTAGCTTAAATTATAACCCAGTTCATTGGTGGCTTCAATAATAAGCTGACATTGATTGCCGGCATTAAAAATAATTTTTGGTGTGGTCGATTTATCGTTGCTCTTTTTATAACCGGCAATTTCGTTTTCCCAATCAAAGGTTTGAAAAGCTTCTATGGCACTTTCCCGGCTAATAGCACCTTTTGAAACAAATTCGTCGGAAAAACTGGTGTGCGATTGGGTTTGCCAGGTGTGCTCCATCATTGCTTGTATGGTTTTTATTTATTTGGGTAAATGTAGTGGCTGCTTTTAAAAGTTCAAAGGAATTGAATGGATGTTTTTTTGGCGGTAATTTAATCACAAAATTGGTAGTCACATTTTTGTGGAACCAAAAATCGCCAAATCGTTCACCATTTTGTGCGGTTTCATAAATTTATTTTGCTTACATAAAAACACTGAGTAAATTCGTTATCAAAGAATAACATTTTTAAATTATTATTAATTCTTAAATACAGTTTACTATGCCAATAAGAATGAGTCAGGACGATGATTCCAACCAGGGTTATTCAGGAAATCAGGGACAAAAAAGTAGCGGTGGACGTGGCGGTGGCGGCGGATTGCCGGGTGGTAACCTTTTGGGAATGTTGTTGCCATTGTTAATACGTTATCCAAAATTATTAATTATAGTGGCCATTTTGGGTGGCGCTTATTTTTTTCTTGGCAAAGGCTGTTCTTCGGCATCCAACCAGGCACGGCCCGAACAAAGTGCCTACGCCCGTGGTGCCACTTTGGATAAAGAAGTTTACGATAAAAACGAAGTGTTTGCCGCTTTGGATAATGGCGAACCACTTCCCGAAAGAGTGTCGCTCGAAAAGTACACACCCACCAGCCGCGATCAGGGGCAGCAGGGTTCCTGCGTTGGTTGGGGCAGCACCTACAATGGCCGCACCATCCTTGAATCGGTTAGAACCGGGCAGGACCCCAATCAGATAGCCTTTAGTCCGGCATTTACCTACAACCAAATTGGATTAGAGGATTGTCAGGGCACCTACATTACCAAAGCCGTGGAACTGCTCTCCAACACAGGTTCTGTGGCTTACAACGATTTTCCTTACACCGACCAGTCCTGCCAAAAAATGCCCGACAACCGTTTGTTGCAGGATGCCGGTAAATTTAAAATGAAAGGAGCCACACGCCTGAGTATTAGTGGCGACGATTACACGGTGGATGTAAATGCCATCCGGCAAAATCTGGCCCGTAACGCACCTGTTATTATTGGCATGAGCGTTGGTGGAAGTTTTATGCAAAGCATGGAAGGGCAGGAGTACTGGCAACCCACACAACAGGATTATAATAAAAACGGATTTGGTGGACATTGCATGTGTGTGATTGGTTACGACGATAAGTATTTTAAAGACGATGGTGCGTTTCTAATTCAAAACAGTTGGGGTTCTAAGTGGGGCAGCAACGGCAAAGCCTGGGTGAGTTATAAAGATTTTGTGGAATTTGCCAACGAAGCCTACGGAATTGATGCCATGCCTTCGTTGCGCGACCAAAATAATTTGGATGTGTCGATTGCGCTGGTTGACAAACAATCGGGAAATGAAATTGCTTTAAGAAATACCGGAAAAAATAGTTTTACGAGTGCGTCCAATCTTCAAATTGGCCAAAAGTTTAAGGTAAAAATTACCAACAATGTGGAGTGTTACATTTATATTTTTGGTAAAGAAAGCGACAATGGCAGTTATGTTTTATTTCCTTATACCACCAAACATTCGGCCTATTGCGGTTTAACGGGTACACGTGTTTTTCCGCGCGACTACAGCATGGAAGTGGATAAAGTTGGAAACAAGGACGTGATTGCTGTATTGATTTCGAAACAGCGATTGGATTTTAAAGCCCTGAACGAAAAATTAACAGCCGATAAAAACACCGATTTTGCCACACGTTTGTTTAGTCTCGTAGAAGAAGAAAGAATCAACGACGTTTCATTTAAAAGCAGCAATGGCATCAGCTTTAGTTCAGAAACCAATGGCAAAAGCATTGTGCCTCTGATTATTGAAATAACAAAGTAGGAGTAATTTATTCTTCCTGAAAAAAGATGCGTTTTGTTATCATGACGATTTATAAAATGACAAAACGTATTGCAAAAATAGGTTGTTTGTTTCTTTTGTCGGGATGGCTGAGTAGTTGCATAACCAATGGTCAATTAATTAAACAGGCCTACAAACCAAAAGGTTTGATAACTGGAATTAATACACTTAATGCCACGTATAAAAACCAAACTGATTCGGCCAATGGCATTAATTTGTGGGCCGCTTTGCGGTATTGCAAAACCTTTAAAAACGACACATTAAAAATTCCACGAAACGCATTGGTACACCTTGAGTATGACGGGAAACGTTATTTACAGGCCAAATTGTTTGATGGTTCAAAGCTGCTCGACACCTTAGTGATCAAGGCCAGAAGTAAACATGGGTATTTGCTGTTAAAACGGCATCTGTTTTTAGTACCAATCCCCTTTATATTTTATTATTACCACTAGGCGAAAACAATCGTGTATTTTGACAAAACAGATTACCTGAGTTTGTCGATGGCACGCTCGCAATTTATTTGGATACTGATGGCGGGTGGAGTGGATCAAAAGTTTAATTGCAGTTATCAGCTTATAAAATAACCGCCGAATTAAACATAGGTCATTCTAATTTTTTTATCTTTAAAAATGAATACAAACGTAAATAAAACCGGGCGGGTTCTCAGATTTTATAAAATTTATATTTTGTAACACAGAGCTTAAGCCAAAAAAAGAATGGAACCATTGACAATACATGTGTCTCAAAAATCGAGGCGTTCACTTAAAATTATTGTGTTAATACAGGTGATAATCTGTGCCGTTGTTTCGCCGGTAATGATTTATCAGGGTTTTGGTATGCTTCACGACATTGCTTTTATGGGAATTTTAGCCATTGGCGGGGGAATTTTCTTTCTTTACATAATTGTGCCACAGTTGCGTTCGGCATTTGAAAGTGAAATAATTCGTGTGAACAGCCACACACTCACAGTCACCAAAGGGCATTTGTTTGGCTCAACTTCCGAAGAGTTTCTGCTTAACGAACCACTCTCAATCAATTATGTTGGACATCGCGAATACACCGAACACCCGATGGCCAATAACGTGGTTGATTTTACCGGATTGGCGGCCGGCGAAAAACTGGTTCAGAATCTGGCGGACGATGGTACTTTGGAAATTCGATCACCCAATAAAATTGTTCGGTTTGGTAAGGACGTACCTTCGTGGGACGCCGAAAAATTAATTAAACGAATAGAACGAAAAACGGGATTAAAATTGAGTGAAATAAATTGAGCGACACTCTAAATTATTTAGGACATTTTTATTTTACAAAGACTCTTTTTATTTTACGTTTATATCTTTTCGAATATTAGTCACTTAGAGTTTGATGCCATAATAACCGTTGCACCAACTCCTGGATAAAACTGCAACCTGATAAAATGTTCTTGCCGTAAATTATTTTATAAATTTTTACCTTTATCCTTAAATTAAAACGGGTGCAATGATTAACAACGGCGTGGCAAGTATCGAACAAAATCTAAGTGAATTAAATATTGAGGTTCCTGCCAGTAAAAACTGGTTTACACTTGTGTTTTCGGTGGTCTGGCTTTTTGGCTGGGTGTTTGGCCTGGTTACCGCTAGTGGTTCGGCCTTTACCAACGATACCGCCAAGCTAGACGTGGAATCGTTTATGTTAATTTGGTTGACCATGTGGACCGTGGGTGGCATTGCAGTAATAGCAAATGTTTTGTGGGGATTTTTTGGTAAAGAAAAACTTTTAATAAACAGCTTTGAAACACGTTTCGAAAAAACAATTTTCAACATAGGTATTAAAAAGAAATTGCAAAGCAGCGAACTTAAAAATTTCAGATTTGAATTAATCGAAGAGTCGGCTACAAACAAACGTTCGTTTATTGGATTTGGTCCCGGAAAAATAAAATTTGATTACGGATTTAAAACCTATTCGTTTGGTCTTGGGTTAGACGATGCCGAAGCTCAACACATTGTGAGTTTGCTCAGGAAACGCTATAAAGAGGAATAAGATTGCTTAGGAACGAACGTTTTTATACACGCTTAACCTTAGCAGAATTTAAGGGAGTTCTACGGCTCACCCTTCGACTACGCTCAGGGTTCGACTACGCTCAGGGTTCGACTTTGCTCAGGGTTGGGCTTCTTTCATGGTTCCGCTTCGATCAGGGTTCGACTAAGAACAAGGTTCGGGATTATTTAAGTATTTCCTCAAAAAATCGGAGCATTAAATCCCAACTTCTTTTGGCTGCTTTTTCATTGTAAGCCACGCCTTTTTTTGGGTCGTTGCCGGCATTCACATCGGTAAAAGCATGCACCGCATCGGCATAATACACCATTTGCCAGTCGGCTTTAGCGGCACGCATTTCATTCTGAAATCCTCTTACCTGCGCTTCGGGTACAAAAAAATCGTCGGCACCGTGGCACACCAACACTTTAGGTTGTATTGGTTCAATGGCTTTGCTGGTATCACGTGCCAACCCACCATGAAAACTTACCACGCCCTTCACGTTCATTTTGGCTCTGGCTGCTTCCAGGGCGCCGGTTCCACCAAAACAAAAACCTATCACCACAATGTTGTTTGGGTCGGCTCCGGCCTCAATCAGTTTTTGTTTGGCCAATTCAATGCGTTGGCGGTATAGTTTTACATTGCTTTTATAAATGGTGGATTGTTCGGCAGCCCCTTTCATGTCTTTAGGATAATTGCCTTCACCGTAGATGTCGGCCACAAAAGTATGGTAGCCAAGCTCGTTTAAACGTGTGGCCGCACTTTTAGAATTATCGTCAATGCCCATCCAGGCAGGCAAAATAAGCACGCCGGGTTTTTTAGCCAAAGCCTTTTTGGGTGTACCATACAAACCGTTTAATTTTTGTGCGCCATCGTTATAACTTACAGGTTTTAATTGGGCTAAAATTGTGTTAAAGCCTAAACTATTCAGTAATATAAATGTATAAATCAATTTCATAATGGCATTAGTTTGTTGCTAAATTAGGGACATTGCGTGTTATTGCACTTGATATGGATTATT
>JADLED010000335.1 GCA_020846335.1 Bacteroidia bacterium | reverse complement strand
GTTCAAAACCCCATTTATCGTTGAAGGTATAACCGGCATGCACCACAAATTGTGGAATGGTGATGTTGATGACATCTTTTACTTTATCCAAATCAGGTCGGTCGTGGGCAGTAACGTTATAAATGGTAAAATCGTAGTAATTATTGTTTCCGGTGGCCGGGTGGTATTTGCCCGATAAATCCTTAAAGTGAATGGTGCTTCGGCTGTAATAGGCTTTGGTGTAACCCCAGGCCAAATACCAGGACTTGTTTTTATTTTCGGTTTTATCTTCCTGCTGCCCTTGCAATACCGAGGTGATACAAGAGATCAGTATCACTGCAACTAAACGTTTCATGTACCTTGTTTTGAGGCCCGAAGGTAACGATTATTTTCCTGCACTTTTATGTTTACTGAAATATAGAATCCGTCTAAAAAAACCTCGGCCAATTGTGGCCATTCAATAAAGCAATAATTGCCTGAATAAAGGTATTCATCAATGCCAATGTCGAGCAACTCGGTGGCATTTTTTAAACGGTAAAAATCAAAATGAAATAGTTTGCCGGCCGGGCTCTGGTATTCGTTTACAATGGAATACGTGGGGCTGCTAAAATTATCGGTACTGCCCAAAGAGGTGCACAATTCTTTTATAAATGTGGTTTTGCCGGCTCCCATGCCACCATAAAACAGAAATACTTTTTCATTGCCCGCAAAATCCAACAAGGCTTTGGCGGCAGTTTTTAAATCGTCTATTTGCGTTATTTCTTGCTCCAAAAAGTAGTTTTATTTTGAACTTAACACAATGTAGGGAATGATGATTTCTTCGAGACTAACACCACCGTGCTGAAAGGTGTTTTTGTAATAATTCACGTAGTGGTTAAAATTGTTGGGATAGGCAAAAAAGCGGTCTTCGCGGGCAAACACAAAACGCGTGCTGGGGTGTTGCTTTGGTAAAAAGGCATCGGATGGGTTTTTAATTTCAAACACTTCTTTTGGATTGTATTCCAAAGCCTTGCCCTGCTTGTAGCGCAGATTGGTGTTCACATTTTTATCGCCCAAAATTTTGGTGGGTTCTTTTACATGAACGGTGCCATGATCGGTGGTGATGGCAATTTTTATTTTTTTAGCGGCCAGTTGTTTAATAATGTCGAACAGGGGCGAATGCTCGAACCAACTGCGGGTGATGCCACGGTAGGCTGGTTCATTTTCGGCCAGCTCGCGTATTACTTCCATTTCGGTGCGTGCGTGGCTGAGCATGTCCACAAAATTGTAAACGATGATGTTGAGTTTATTTTGCAACAGGTTGTTAATGTTATCCGACAGTTTTTTACCTGCATTGAAGTTGGTTATTTTGGTATAGCTCATTTTTATGTCTTTACCTAAACGCTTTAATTGTGCCTGCATGAGGGCTTCTTCGTGCAGATTTTTTCCGCCTTCTTCCTCGTCGTTGAGCCACATGTCGGGAAAACGTTTTTCAATTTCGCTCGGCATTAAGCCGCTAAAAATGGCGTTGCGCGCGTATTGCGTGGCAGTAGGTAATATGCTGTAATAACTTTCTTCGGTTTCTATTTTATAGTATTCGAGCAGCATGGGTTGTATTATTTTCCACTGGTCGAAACGCAAATTATCAATCAGAATAAAAAACACCGGCTCACTGCCGCTTAATTCCTGAACAAACTTATTTTTAAATAAGGTGTGGCTCATCACCGGTGGATTGGGGTCTTTGCCGTTGAGCCAGTTGATGTAGCTCTTTTCAATAAATTTAAAAAACTGGTTGTTGGCGTCAGACTTCTGCATTTTAAGCACATCGTACATGCTTTTGTCCTGCAGTTTATCCATTTCCAGTTCCCAGTAAATAATTTTTTTATACAGGTCGGCCCACTCTTTCCAATCGAGCTTTTCGTTAATGCTCATGCCAATTTGCCCAAACTCTTTGCGGTAATCGGTGTTGGTTTTTTCGCTCACCAAACGTTTGTTGTCGAGGGCCTTTTTAAGCGAAAGCAGAATTTGGTTGGGATTGACGGGTTTAATGAGGTAATCGGCAATTTTTCCACCTATGGCATCGTCCATAATGTGTTCTTCCTCGCTTTTGGTAATCATTATTACCGGCAAATCGTTGTTTATTTTTTTTATTTTAAGCAGTGCTTCCAGTCCCGAAATGCCGGGCATGTTTTCATCGAGCAACACGGCACTTATGTTTTTATCTTCGGTAACAATGTCAACGGCTTCATCGCCACTCAGCGCCGGAACAATTTCGTAGCCTTTGCCATCTAAAAATAATATGTGTGGTTTTAAAAGGGCAATTTCGTCATCGGCCCACAAAATTTTAATCTTCTCCATCTGCGCTTAATTGGTTTTATTGCAAATAACGTCTTAAATTTATGTCTATTATCTAAATTAACGAATTTTAGTTTTAAACTTAAATGCCCACTAACAAACGAAAGATTATTAACGACCCCATTTATGGGTTTGTGACCATACCAAGCGAACTTATTTACGACCTGATTAACCACCCCTACTTTCAGCGTTTGAGGCGCATTAAGCAACTGGGGCTTACCAATCTTGTTTATCCGGGTGCGCTGCACACCCGCTTTCATCATGCCATTGGCGCCATGCACCTGATGCAGGAAGCCATTCTTACTCTTAAACAAAAGGAGGTGCCCATTAGTGCCGAAGAAGAGGAAGCCGCGCTGATTGCTATTTTGCTGCACGACGTGGGGCACGGACCTTTTTCACACGCCCTCGAACACAGCATTGTAAAAGGTGTGAGCCACGAAACCATCAGCACACTTTTAATGAATCGCCTTAATAAAGAGTTTAACGGTAAACTTACGCTCGCCATCAAAATTTTTAATAATAAGTACAAGAAAAAGTTTTTGCACCAACTCGTAAGTTCGCAACTGGACATGGACCGGCTGGATTATTTAAAACGCGATAGTTTTTTTACCGGTGTAAGCGAGGGCGTAATTAGCAGCGAGCGCATTATTAAAATGCTTAATGTAAGCAACAACCAACTGGTGGTGGATCAAAAGGCCATTTACAGCATCGAAAAGTTTTTAATTGCCCGAAGACTGATGTATTGGCAGGTGTATTTGCACAAAACCGTGCTAAGCGCCGAAACTCTTTTGGTAAATATTTTAAAACGTGCCAAAGAAATGAGCGCTGCGGGTAAGGACTTGTTTGCCACCCCTGCCCTGGCTGTGTTTTTAAAACACAATTACCGTCAGGCCGATTTTGAAAAGGAGAAAGGTTTGCTGGATTTATTTTCGAAACTGGATGATTACGACGTGGTGGCCTCCATAAAAGTGTGGAGCGAGTGTGATGATAAAATTCTGAGTCGGCTTTGCGACAATTTGCTGAATCGGAAATTGTTTAAGGTGGAAATTCAAAACACGCCCATTGCCCCATCGCACAAAAACAAACTGTTGCAAAGAACGATTAAGGAATACGGCATTAACCGCCACGAAGCGCAGTATTTTGTGTTTACCGATTTGGTAAATAACAGTGCTTATAACGCCAACAGTTTTAACATAAATATTTTAATGAATAACGGGCAATTGCTTGACGTGGCCGAAGCCAGCGATTTACTGAACCTGCAAAGTCTGAGCAAAACGGTTACCAAATATTTTATTTGTTATCCCAAAGAAATGATAGATTAAGCACCATTGCATAAACTGTAAATAAATAGTAAACTTGTATTCACATCAATTTAATTTATGAAACACTACCTAACAATTGCAGCACTGGCCACCGCACTGGCTTCGTGCAACCAATCAATCGACAACGAAATGGCCAACTTAAACTCCGCACCAAAAGACTCTGTGGTGACTGCGCCTACAACCGATGATTTTAATTATGTGGCAGAGCAGTTTGCCGATTTGCGCGTGTTGCGCTATCAGATAAAGGATTTTGACAAATTGCCTTTGCAAACCAAAACCCTTTTGTATTACCTGTCGGAAGCTGCCTTGTGCGGTCGCGACATTAATTACGATCAAAACTACAAACACAATTTAATAATCCGCACAACACTGGAGGCAATGCTCTCTACCGATAGTCATGACCGTGGCAGCGATAACTTTAAAAAACTGGAAGTGTATGCCAAACGTGTTTGGTTTAGCAACGGCATCCATCATCACTACAACAATGATAAGTTCATACCAGAATGTCCGCAGGACTTTTTTGAACATGCTTTGGGGCATGTGCCTGACAGTTTGTTGCCACTGGCGGCCAATCAAAGTAAAATGGATTTTATAAAATTTGTGAGTCCGCTTATTTTTGATCCGGCCATTGCTTCTAAAAAAGTGAGTCTCGATTCTAAAACCGATTTGGTACAATCTTCGGCTGTGAATTTTTACGAAGGTGTTACTCAAAAAGAAGTATCGGCTTTTTATGCTGCGCAGGTAAACAAAGCCAGCAGCGACAACCCGATGTATGGTCTGAACAGCAAGGTGGTGAAGGAAAACGGCAAACTGGTTGAAAAACTCTGGAAAGTGGGTGGTATGTACGATGCGGCCATTTCTAAAATTGTTTTTTGGCTCGAAAAAGCCATTACGGTTGCCGAAAACGACAAACAAAAAGCAGCGCTTGAAGCTTTGGTGAAGTTTTATAAAAGTGGCAGCATTGCCGATTTTGATTTGTACAACATTGCCTGGGTAAAAGATACCGAAAGCGCAGTGGATGTGGTTAATGGCTTTATTGAAGTGTATCAGGATCCATTGGGTAAAAAGGGTTCGTTTGAGTCGGTGGTGTCGATAAAGGATTTTGAAGCCAGCAAACGTATTGCCACCATTGGTGCGAACGCACAGTGGTTCGAAGACAATTCGCCCATTATGGCGCAACACAAAAAGAAAAACGTGACCGGAATTTCGGCCAAAGTAATTAATGCGGTTACCGAAGCGGGTGATGCCGCACCAAGCACACCAATTGGTATTAACCTGCCTAACAACGAATGGATTCGCGAAAAACACGGCAGCAAATCGGTTAATCTTGGCAACATTGTGGAAGCCTACGAACACGCCGCCGGTGGCAGTGTGGTAAATGAGTTTTATTACAACGATGAAATTAGAAAACGCGTGAGCGATTATGCTTCGCTGGCCGACAAATTGCATACCGACATGCACGAGGTAATTGGCCATGCCAGCGGACAAATTGAAAACGGCATTGGGCAACCACACGAAACTCTTAAAAACTACGCCAGTGCGTTGGAAGAAGGTCGTGCTGATTTAGTGGCTTTGTATTATTTAATGGACCAAAAGCTGGTTGATTTGGGTGTGATGCCAAGTCTGGATTATGGCAAAGCCGCCTACGACGAGTACATTACCAAAGGACTGATTGTGCAGTTGGCCAGAATTAAACCGGGCAAAGACATTGAGGAAGCGCACATGCGTAACCGCAAAATGGTTGCTGCCTGGGCATTTGAAAAAGGTGCCAAGGAAAATGTGATTGAGAAAAAAATGGAGAATGGCAAAACTTATTTTGTGGTGAACGATTACAATAAGTTGCGTGTATTATTTGGTGAGTTGCTGAAAGAGATTCAGCGCATTAAATCGCAGGGTGATTATAAAGCGGGCCAGGCTTTGATTGAGAATTACGGTGTAAAAATTGATCAGGCGCTGCACAAAGAAGTGTTGGAGCGTTATGCCAAATTAAACATTGCGCCTTATGCCGGCTTTATTCAGCCTAAACTGGTACCTAGCATGGAGGGTGATAAAATTATTGATGTGTACGTTCAATATCCTGAAAGTTTTACCAGCCAGATGCTGGAGTATGGTAAGAAATATGGTTTTTTACCGGTAAACAATTAAGCGATTACTTAGTAACTGAAAAGAGCAGGTTGTGAAAGCAATCTGCTCTTTTTTTGTTTATACCTGAGTTTAGTATTTGTTTGGTATTATCCCAGATTAACCATTTATTCAGCCACATATTTGTATGCAAGATAAGCCACCGAATGTGTTTTGCTTACACTTGTGATTACGCATTTGAATGGGTGTTTTATTCTTCTTGAAATTAAAAAATAGTCG
>JADLED010000334.1 GCA_020846335.1 Bacteroidia bacterium | reverse complement strand
GCGTATTACTGCTCCTGTAGCCGGTTCGGCTAAAATTACTGTGGTTAACACAATTAGTCAGGTTGTATCTGAAAAACAAGCTACAATTTATGCTGGTACAAATAACCTTCAGTTAGATGTTAAAGATTTATTGACTGGTGTTTATTCGGTGATGATTGAAAGCAACAATGGTACTATTGTTAAGAAATTAACCATTAACAAATAATTATTGAACTTACAAGCCCTGTTGTTAAAGCAACAGGGCTTGTATTAAAAAATCTAAAATGAAAAAATTTCTATTGTTATTAGCCGCTTCCTTCACTTTGAATGGGCTTTCTCAAACAAGCATTTCTGTGAAGGACATGTCAACCGGATTGAACGTTGCTGCCAATAGCACAATTACGTTGGTTCCAATTCCATTTGATGTGGTATCCAGAAATTTCGATGTTAAAAATATCGGTAGTGCTACCAATACTTACAAGTTAATTCGTTACGACATAATGCTGCATAAATTAACGCCTTATGTTACTTCAACTGATTCAGCGCATGCCTACTATTGTTTTGGTGGACAGTGTTTTGGGGCCAGCACGCGTATTTCAGGACCTCAAACTTTAACGGTTAGTCAAAGTTCTTCTCAACTTAGCGGAGGGTATCAGATTCTAACTGCCGATTTAGCCGAAACATCGGATGAAAATGTTGCTGGTAAGAGTATTGTAAAATATACTGTTTTTAATACGGCTAATGCCAACGATACCTTACAATTTACGCTTTTATACCTGCCAAACAATGTAGGTGTTAACTCATACAACAAACTGGTAAATTCAATCGAAGTGTTTCCAAATCCTACGAAAGGTGATGCCGTTTTAAATTTTGTTTCTGACAAAAGTTTTGAATCAAAAGTAAGCCTAATCAATAGCCTTGGGCAGGTTGTTAGCCAAAACAATATAAGTGTAACCGAAGGTAAAAACAAGATTGCTTTAAATACTCAAAATCTTAACTCAGGTATCTATTTTGTGAGTTTAAAAGCAGGAGAAAAATCGATCGCCAAAAAACTGATTATTAATTAATTTCTAAGTCTTTCCCGTTCTAATCCCCGGTAAACCACCGGGGATTTTTTTTTATCCATGACTGGTCAAAAACAGATGTTAACAGGCTTGATTATCGGCAGGGGTTGACTATATTTGTTTAAGTATTGACATTCAAATTTTTACTCCCATGAAAAAAACATTGTTCTCTCTTGCCGGCTTAATCATAAGCTACTTTGGTTATGCTCAAACACCACGTTTGTCGCTTTACGAAGAGTTTACCGGCGAAACCTGCCCACCTTGTGCTTCCACCAATCCGGGTTTGGATGCTCTGCTTGCTCAACCGGCCAACACGGCCAATTGCGTGGTAATTAAGTGGCAGGTGCCAATTCCTTCTGCACCTACAAAAACCTGGTCGCTTTATCAAACCAATAAAAATGAAATTGACTGGCGTGCCTTTTCTTATGGCTACGGTATTAACTCAGCTCCTTCGGGTAGAATGGACGGTCAAAACACCACGGTATTTGGTGCACCCAGCGATCATCCGGTTACTTTAACCAGCAGTATTATAGCCACGGCTCAGTCCTATACCTCGGCCTTCAACATCAATGTTCAGCGTGCCTGGGCTTTGGGCTGTTCGGCAGTTACACTCACCGTTACTATTCAGGCCACGGCCAATTTTACCGCTGTGGGAAGTCTGGTTTTTAGAACAGTGATGGTAGAAAAGGAAATTCATTTTACCACACAACCCGGTACAAACGGCGAAAAGGATTTTTATAATGTGGCCATTCGCAGTTTTCCTTCCATTCAGGCTGGCACCCCGCTTCCCGCTGCCTGGACCAATGGTCAAACACAAACCTTTACTTTAAATTGTCCGGTACCTTCTTATACACGCAATAAAAATCAGATTGCCTTTGTTGGTTTTATTCAGGATGAGGGTAATAAAAAAGTGGCGCAGGCAGTAAGAACTTCTACGGCAGCTATTCCAACCGAAGCACTTGCCAACACTGGCGCTACAGTTAACCTTAGTTGTTCGGGCAGCATTACACCAACTGTGAGTGTTAGAAATGACGGTGTTTCGGCCATTACCAATTTAACCATTGTTCCATTTACCGATGGCAATGCCGGAGCCAATACTACCTGGTCGGGCAATTTGGCCGTAGGAGCCAGTACCACTATTGTTTTAAATGGCGTAACCACAGGCACTGCCAATGGCTCGCACCTTTTTACCTTTAATACGCTGATGAATGTGCCTTTGTATAATTTAACTGCAAATGCTAATAGCGCCAATTACATGGTGGCTTCTAATTACCAAAGTACACCTGTTGCTGAAGGCTTTGTAGCCAATGTTTTTCCTCCCAACGGTTGGGCACGGGTGAATTCGGATGGTGGTGCGGGATGGTCCAGATCCAATACCAGCGGTGGTTTTAACCTGAGTTATGAATCGGCCAAATATGATTTTTATAACAATTCTATTATTGGCGACAAAGACGAATTATTTTTGGCGCCGGTTGATTTAAGTGGTCCCAATGTGCCAAGCATGAGCATGGATTTGGCATACGCTCAGCGCGATGCTTTTACCAATGATAAGCTGGAGGTATTTGCCTCTGATAATTGCGGTGCCACCTGGACAAGTGTTTTCTCGCAGGCCGGGGCTGCACTTGCCACCTACACTGGTTATGTTAGCGCGCAGGGTTATGTGCCAGACCCCAGCGATGCAACACATTGGAAAAAGGAAATTTTTACACTTCCGGGCTTTAACAAAAGCTCTGTGCTGGTAAAATTGGTTACCACCAGCGACCATGGTAACAATCTTTACGTGGACAATATTAACTTGTCGCAGGCCAGTTTGTTAGGTATTAAACCTGTTTTAAAAACAGAAAATAATCTTTTGGTATATCCAAATCCGGCCAATGATGTTGTAAATGTGCAGGTTCAATCTGAAAACGCATCGCAGGCAAAGGTAACTGTTGTAAACATGATTGGACAAACGGTTTATGAGAAAAATTTAAGTCTTCACGCAGGTGCTACAACGTTACATTTTGACACCAAGGATTTTGCAAGTGGCGTTTATTCTGTAATGGTTGAAACCAACAAGGGCGTTGTTGTCCAAAAATTCAGTGTTACCAAATAACCAGCATTCTTTTTTTTGATAAAGAAACCTGCCTTGGCAGGTTTTTTTGTTGGATTAACCCAAAAAATTAACATTAATCTTTCATTAAGATTTTGATAGTCTTTCTCTATTCTTATATTTGCCTCATTCAAAAAATTTAACAACTAAAAACTATTTCAATGAAAAAAAATCTACTGGCCATTATACTGCTAGGTGGAATGAGTGTTGCAGCACAAACTCCGCGCTTGTCCCTTTTCGAGGAATTTACAGGCGAAACCTGCCCACCCTGCGCTGCCACTAATCCGGGGCTTAACACCATTTTAGCGAGTCCAACCAACACGGCCCTGGTTGTTGCTATCAAATGGCAGGTTCCAATTCCATCTGCGCCAACTGCCACATGGTCTTTGTATCAAACTTATAAAAGCGATATTGACTGGCGTTATAGGTCAACTGCGGGTGGCGGATACGGTTATCCGAGTCAATGGACATCTACAACCGCTGTAACAAGCGGAATTAATGCTGCTCCAACCGGATTGTTTGATGGTCAGCATCAATGGGTTTTTGGCGCAGCTTCAGATCATCCTGCAGGCGTTAATAATGCAGTAATTGCTTCGGCCCAGTCAAATACCGCTGCTTTTTCAGTAACTATGAACCGTGCCTGGGATGCCACCTACAGTTCGATTAACTTAACCGTGAACATTGTGGCTACTGCTAATTTTAGCGCTGCGGTTTCTTCAACTGCCAATCCTACCAGCACCCTTGTGTTTCGCACTGTAATGGTTGAAAAACAAGTTCATTTTGCCACTCAATCAGGCACCAATGGCGAGAAAGATTTTGATGATGTGGCTGTTGCTGCTTTCCCTAACCTTCAAACAGGGGTGGCCATGGCTCCAACATGGACTGTTGGTCAAACACAAACCTTCACTTTAAATTGTCCGCTGCCTAGTTATATCAGAGATAAAGCACAGGTGGCTTTTGTAGGTTTTATTCAGGATGATGTGAACAGAAAAGTAGCTCAGGCAGTTCGCGCTAATCCTACGCCTATAGATAATGATGCTCAGGCTGTTAATGCCTCCATTCCGGCTTTAAGTTGCGCCGCTGCATTTGTACCTACCAT
The DNA here is from genome assembly GCA_020846335.1 of Bacteroidia bacterium. Taxonomy (GTDB): domain Bacteria; phylum Bacteroidota; class Bacteroidia; order B-17B0; family Aurantibacillaceae; genus Aurantibacillus. Next base: position 5,009 of record JADLED010000334.1, on the reverse strand, counting down.
CACTGTAAAAAATAATGGTGCAACTGCCATCACTGCTTTAACCGTTGCGCCTTCGATTGATGGGGTGGCCGGAGCCAATTTTGCATGGACAGGTAACCTTGCAGCAGGTGCCAGCACTGTTATAGCGCTTCCATCAATGACAACCGCTACTTCAGGTGGACATAAATTTACCTACAACATTACCAATGTGAGTGGTGGCGATAATAATGGCTTAAACAACTCCAATGGTACTACTTTTTACCTTGCCTCTTCTTACCAAACCAGCCCTGTGGCTGAACCATTTGCAACTGCAACATACCCGCCAACCGGCTGGGGAATGGTAAATACAGATGGTGGTGCAAGCTGGACAAGAAATGCCACTGCCAACGGTATTAGTTTAACTACCGGAACAGGCGCATCCAAGTATGATTTTTATTCGAATAATAAAACCACTGATTCGGATGATTTAATTATGCCTGCCATTGACCTTACGGGAAATCAAACACCTACTTTGACTTTTGACGTTGCCTATGCTCAATACAATGCCGAAAACGATCAACTGGATGTAGAGGTTTCGGGTGATTGCGGCGCAAGCTGGACCAATGTTTATACTAAATCCGGCAGCGGTTTATCTACCGCTCCTGCACAAACTTCAGCTTTTACTCCAAACGCTTCGCAATGGAGAAAAGAATCGGTTCCACTAACCGGATTTAATATTTCATCCGTGATTGTGAAATTTGTTGCCAGCAGTAAATACGGAAACAATTTATACATTGATAACGTTAACCTTGCTAAATCCAACACTGTTTCAACAGTTGGTATTAATGAAGTTACTTCAATCAGTATTAAGGCAGATATTTTCCCTAATCCGTCAAACGGCACCACTACACTAAAAATTGAAACTTTAAATAATGATAAGGCTTCGGTAAAAGTTATCAATGCCATTGGTCAGGTGGTTTTGGTAACTTCATCTGAAATATCGGTAGGAGTTAACAACCTTACTTTTGATGTAAAAGACCTGCCTGTTGGATTGTACAATGTTGTTATTGATACCAAAAACGGCTCTGCTGTGAGAAAACTCACAGTTATGAAATAACATTATTTTTTCTGTTGCCTTTTGGCAATCTAAAATAAAGCCCCCGCTTTGGTGTTCCTAAAGCGGGGGTTTTGTTTATATCCTGTTAAGCTAATTCGTTTTTTTTTGCTTTCTTTACAGCTTATAAAATCACCACTATGGAATTGTATTTAGACTCAGCCAATTTAAAAGAAATTGAAGAAGGTTTTAAGCTTGGTTTCCTTAACGGACTTACCACCACCCCTACTTTTATGCAAAAAGAAGGTATTACTGATATTGATGGCACCATTGTTAAGTTAAGCAAAATGGTTCCGGTGCTACAAATTGAAGCACTTGGCAGTTCTGCCGAAGAAATTCTGGCAGAAGCCGAAAGGCAATTGGCTTTGGGTCTCGATCCTAAAAAAACAGTATTTAAAATTCCGGTGTCTTTAGAAGGTGTAAGGGCCTGTAAAGTTTTGCGCGATAAAGGTTATCTGGTAAACGTGCATTTGGTTTATACCCTGCAACAAGCCTACATGGCCATGCACGCCGGTGCCACTTATGTGTGCCCGTTGGTTGGGCGCTTGCAGGATCAGGGGCACGATGCTCTGGCCCTGGTGGAACAGTGTGTTGATGCAGTGGATTTATACGGCTACGATACAAAAATCATGTTCTCATCGGTGCGTCATGCCGAACACGTGCGCAACGCCATTAATGTAGGCGTTCACACAATTACCGTACCGCTTAAAGTTTTAAAACAATTAACCGAAAATAATTTTACCACCGTGGGCACCGACCAGTTTATTATGGATACGCGCCTGATGATGGTAAAAGTGAAAGAGGCCATCAACGGCGTTAATCCTTTGGTAACCGAAGACACCAACATTACCGATGCCATTATTAAAATGACCGAATACAATTTTGGAGCAATTACCGTTGTGAAAAATGACGGCGGTATTAAAGGTGTATTTACCGATGGTTCGTTAAGAAAATTATTAATGGACAAAGGCCGCGATATTTTAAACAAAAAACTAAGCGATCTAGATTTCCGCGAACCGATTACCATTGATGGCAATGTGTTGCTGAACGATGCCAATTTACTTTTTAAGAAAACGGCTGTGGACACGATTGTTGTTACCGATAATGGAAAGCCTGTGGGGATGTTGGATATTCAGGATTTAAAATCCTAGTAACCAATTTTCGGACCCATGGAAGAAATTGAGCGTTTTTACACCAACATTGGAGGGCAATTTATTAGCCCCGTTTCCGAAATTCAATCCAAATTAAGAAATGCCAAAGCGATTATTTTTGATTGGGATGGTGTGTTTAACAACGGACAAAAAAACGCCAAAGGCAGCAGCGATTTTAATGAAACCGACAGCATGGGCACCAATCTGCTGCGTTATTCTTATTTTTTGAAACACGGCAACATGCCAATTACCGCCATTATCAGCGGCGAAAAAAACGAATCGGCTTTTTACTTTTGCGAACGCGAATGCTTTTCTTATTCTTTTTTTAAAATCTCGAGTAAAAAAGAAGCGCTTGATTTTATCTGTAAAAAAGAAAAAATTAAACCCGAAGAAATTGTTTATTTTTTTGATGATGTGCTGGATTTGCCTATTGCCGAGGCATGTGGAGTGCGCATTCTCATAAATCAAAAAGCCAACCCCCTGTTTATTAATTATTGCATTAAAAACAATCTGGTGGATTATTTAACGGCCAACAGTGGCGGGCAATTTGCCGTGCGCGAAGCCACCGAACTTTTAATTGGCCTACACGAAAACTTTGACACCGTAATGGATAACCGAAAAGATTATTCTAACAGCTATAAAAGTTATATTTTAAAACGCCGCGAAACCTCTCCTGAATTTTATACCCTGAAAGAGAATGGCATTGAGCAGACCTGAGTTGTTTGCAGTAGTAAATCAGTAGTGGTTTTTTTGCCGGATGTCAGGCAACAAGGCCCGGATTTGACAAAACTCCATTAAGCCCAATCACTTTATTTTTTAGCAATAATTCTTATTCTTGTGTTAAATTTGTACACAATGGATCAAATAAGAGAATTATACCTTGTGCTCATTTCGGTTCCCATTTATGTTTTGGTAATAGGCTTTGAGTTTTTTTATTCGCATTTTAAAAACAAAGGTCTTTATTCAGGAAAAGGCATTTTGTCAAATGTTTACCTCACCCTTTTAAACATGGGTCTCGATTTTTTGATTCGCGGTTTATGCCTATTTGTGCTCAACTATTTTTATCAGTTTAAATTTACCGACCTCAGTGCCATGCCAATTTTGTATTGGTTTGTACTAATAATTGCCGAAGATTTTATGTTTTACTGGTTGCACCGTGTTGACCATTACTGCCGTTTTTTTTGGGCTGTGCATGTAACGCACCACAGCAGCGAGGAGTTTAATCTTACAGTGGGCTTCCGTTCGTCGGTATTTCAACCATTGTACCGGTTCATGTATTTTATCCCCATTGCCTTAATGGGTTACAATGGCCTCGACATTATGTTTGCCTACGCGGCCACACAAATATTTGGTATTTTGGTACACACGCAAACCATAAATAAACTTGGCTTTTTAGAATACATTATAGTTACACCCTCACATCACCGCGTTCATCATGGCAGTAACGTTATTTACCTCGATAAAAACATGGGCATGTTCTTAATAATATGGGATAAACTTTTCGGCACATTTCAGGCGGAAGAGGAAAGTGAACCGGTAAAATACGGACTCACCAGCAACATTAATACGTACAATCCCATCACCATGGTATTTCACGAATGGAAAAATATTCTTAAGGATCTCCGCAAAAAGGCTTCGCTAAAAGCGAAACTCATGTATGTGTTTGGCCCCCCTGGCTGGAGCCACGATGGCAGTACCAAAACCAGTAAACAACTTCGTGCAGAGTTAAAACGCAACAACTAATGTCTGAACTCACCGCCGTTGAACGGTTAAAAAAATTAAAGCAATTATTAAAAATTGAACGCGAAGAAGATTACCGTCTTTACCGCGAATTATTTTTGCGTGTAAACCTCGATCAACGCAGAAAGAACGGTGTTACCTGGTATCCCTTAAAAATTAACAACGAAGAATTGGGCTATGGCGACTTGTTGCATCTTGAAATTGAACGGACTACTTACTTGGATAAGCCACACCAGTTCAGCACCGGTAAAAATGTGAGTCTGTTCAGTAATCAGCAGGAAGAAGTACACGAAATTACCGGCACCATTAAATCGGTTTCTAAAAACACCATGAAGCTGGTGATACACGCCGAAGAATTGCCCGATTGGTGCTACGAAGGAAAACTGGGAATTAACATTCAGTTTGACGACAACAGCTACAATGAAATGCAACAGGCACTGGACGTTGTGATCGACGCCCGAAACAACCGCATTGCCGAACTGCGAGAGATTATTGAAGGCCACATTGCCCCGACATTTTCTAAAACCGAACAAGATATTGTTATTCCACAGCTCAACCTTTCGCAAAACCGCGCTGTGCGGCACGTTCTTACAGTAAACGACATTGGCATTGTTCATGGTCCACCCGGCACGGGCAAAACCACCAGTCTGGTGCAGGCCATACGCCTAACCTTACAGGAAGAAAAACAGGTACTTGTGTGTGCACCTACTAATTCGGCCATTGATTTAATTACCGAAAAATTGGTAACGCTAGGTATTGACGTATTGCGGGTTGGTCATCCGGCGCGCATGTCTGAAGAATTGTTGGGCAGCAGTGTGGATGGTAAAGTTGCTTCCTCAGCTTATTATAAAGACATTAAAAATTTGCGTCGTAATGCAGAAGAATATTTTAGAATGGCCGGAAAATACAAACGCACCTTTGGAAAAGAAGATGCCAAACAGCGCGCCGCCTTTTATGCCGAAGCCCGCAATTGCATTAAGGAAGCGCGTTTGCTGGAAGATTATGTAACCGACGAATTATTTAATAATGCTCAGGTAATTTGCTGC
>JADLED010000333.1 GCA_020846335.1 Bacteroidia bacterium | reverse complement strand
CAGGGTCCGCAATCGTTTTATAGGCCCTGAACCTTGTTAGCGCATTAGTCGCCCTGCCTTCGGTTAATTTGATTTATATAATTAAATTTATAATGAAAATCTTTAGGGTACAAGTCTAAAGGTTAGCACCAATTGCTGGTTTGCAGACAAAAGAGGCTGGTTTCATTAAATGGCCGGACAATTTTTCAAAACGGACATTCTTTTATAAAAAATTTAATTTAACTCAGTCGTTTGAACATTTTCAAATAAACCTCTCGGACAAAGGCTGAATCAATACCTCATTTGCTATTATTCGTATATTTGTTTTATGTTAAAGAAAACTGCTATTGTTTTCATGTGCTTGTATTGGGGGTCTTTTTTTTCACAGGACTTCTACGGGGTATGGTATGGAACCAATACCAACATCCTCAATAAGATGAACCTGGCGTCGTGCAGCGTTCAGCCACTCCCAATCTGCCAGCCCACCTACGAGTCGCCTTACTCTGGTGATCCTCCTTACCTTGACATCGCCGTGGACCAGCAATACCTTTATTCTGTGACTCCAACAGGCGCCCTTTACCGGCAAAATCTTAATGGGCCATTAAACTGCCAGGTCTTAGGCTCGTTCGGATGTTTCGTGAACGCGCTTGTTGCCGATTCGGCCGGTATCCTTTACGCCGTTGGACATGACTCTTCGTTTCTCACCTACTATTTATTAAGATATTCGGCTGGTAACTTTTCCAACCTGGGGGCGTTGCCCTATCCTTATAAATCCGCGGGGGACCTTTTCTTTTATGATCACCGCCTTTTCCTCACGAGCTATTTGACCTCTCCAAACGCATTGCTACCCGACGATTATTTTCTTATGGATATCGACATGACCTCTCCTTCTCAGAGTTGCATTTATATGCCTCTACCTCTCCCGCCTGCCCTAGGGTACTGGGCGACTTTTAGTGTGTGGGATGGAGAATTGTCACACGTATTCACGCAGATGAACAATGGTATCCAGGAGATCGATATGAGATGTAAATCGCTGCGTGCTGCCACCTGCACGATCCTGTCAGGCGGATGCAGGGGCTTTGCGTCCTGGTACCCGTTCACATCGTCGAACTCAGTCCCCAATTGCAGCACAGTAACCGTAAGCCTCGTCACGTCAACAAACCAGATGTGTCAGGGCCAAACAGCGACCCTTACCGCAAATGGTTGGGGCACGTATACCTGGTCTGTGCCTAACAGTCAGTCAAGCATCATCGTAACACCTTCCGCAACTACCGTTTACTACATCTCCGGCACTAATTCAGTCGGGTGTCCGGCCTCGGACTCCGCCACCATTTATGTAAGTCCCGCGCCGACTTTAATGATCTCAGGTCAGGAAGGGTTATGCGCAGGGTCGGCGATCTCTCTATCCGTAACAGGAGCGCAATCGTATTCTTGGTCTACTGGAGCATTCAGCCCAGTAATATATTCCATGCCTCTCGTGAACACTATATATTCGGTAACAGGTACCGGATCCAACGGCTGTATGGCCGCGGCACAGTTTTCGGTAACGGTATCTGAATGCGTTGGCCTTGAGAAGAGAACAGATAAAATATCTGCGACTGTTTTTCCGAACCCCGGCACGGGCCCATTCGAATGTGTTTCAGACGTATTCATTCGCGAAGCAAGAGTAATTGATGGATTGGCCCGGGAGGTAAAAAGTATAAGCAACTGCGGCACAAGGTTTACGATAGGGGACCTCAAGTTTGGTATTTACTTTTTACTCCTCACTACAGGTCGAGAGACTTTAAGTATAAAGCTTGTAGTGTTGGAATAGGATCGATAGCTGTTTTAATAAATCAGTACAAGTCTCTATTCCTCGTGTTTTCTTTACACCCATTTCCCTATCTCATTGGGACTCGCATAAATATATTTGCTTGTTCTAGTGAGGACATAAGCAACTGGTACTAACACGGGCTAGTGGCGCCAGCGGACATTTGTGCATGCATTTGCAAGTTTTTCAGCGGGCCCTTCGGGACTTTCTATGGTTTTTGCAAATGCTCATTTTATTGTAAATTCACGTTGGACATCGGAACATTTTAGCAAGGTCGAAATCTGATTTTCGCCGGCGCCAAGCCCGGGTCCGTTAGCGGTCATGCTGTTGTAAGCTCCCCAAAAATTAGGACTATTTGTTAGTAGAAAAAAAAACTAATAAATTAACCTAATCAAAATGAAGAAAAAACGCCAAATAAGCCTGCAAAATCTCCAACAGCCTAAACGCATATTATAACGAGCACTTTTTCAAAGCGCATTGCCAACGCACGCAAAAAATTAAACCAATACTAGAAAAACATAAAGAACAAAAATGCAATGCATGTTTTTTATTAAAAGAAAATTATTTGGATAAGATAAGCTGCTTAACAAGTTTTTCGTTTTTTTGATTAACTAAAGTTACAAAATAAATGCCGCTTTGTAAATCAAGATTTAGTTCTTTGTGATGGTCTAGAATAGCAAGTGCTTTATTTAATAGTTGCTGCTCATCTTTATCGGCTATAATTAATTTAAAAAAAACAATAGATCTTTTTTTATACTTTTAATTTTTTAAAAAGGTTAGATTCCCATTTGTACTCCTACACCGAAATTTCAATCTGGTGGAAAAACAGGTGGATATTTTTACAAAAATTTAGATACTGGTTTGATCTTTTTTAGGGCTACTTATTTTTTATTAGTGGAATTATTTTTTGAAAAGTAGAATTTTTTTAAGCTCTTTTTTTCTAATTTAGATTTAAAATTGAATTTTGTTTCAACTATAAAATGCAGGTGGATTTTCAGGTGGATTTTCACATCCAGTTTTATCATTTATTATCCCATTTCATCAAAAAAATAAAAATTACAAAATCCGCTGAAAGCCACAATTAGCAATGCTTTCAAGACATAACAATGCGCGATAATCCACGAGTTATTAACACCCGTACGGGCTACACCTCAAAACAAGCAATCCCGCGCCAGTCGCGGGATTTTGCGTTTTAACAATTTTGTGTTTAACAGTTTTGTAACAGTTGGAGTTTATTTTATAATGAAAGAAACCACAGTTTTTGTGTTTTTTTATTTAAGACAGGTTGTCCGCAGATTGCAAAGCATTTTTTTCCAGATAAAGTGGAATTGGTATTGTGGCCTGCAATAGCAATTCACTAATACCACTCCCCGTTAATGGTAACGGTAAGTCCATTTAAAGTTTTTGTAATGGTTTTGGGGTAACCGCTTTTATGCTCGCTTAGTTTAAAACCAATGTACCCAATTAAATCATTGGGGTCTATGGTGTCGTAATCGTAAGCGGTTACAAAATGAGTTACATCTAAATTGGTAATAGGGTAGGCAGTTACAAAATCCCAAATAAGGGGTAAATCGGTTTTGGAAATGTCTTTGTATCTGCTGCTGCTTCCATTGTATAAAACATTGCTACTGGCATCTTCCATGTTAAAAAACACATCCGGCCCGTCAAAAGGATCCCATTCGTCGGAACTCTTATCCAAAAAAGGCATGGCACTTAGTTTTACATTCAGTATTTTGAAATTGGTGTAGTTGGGTTGGGCAGGTGTTGTGTTTTGCTTTTTACAGGCGATAATGGCAAGTGCCATAATTGTTATTAGAGTTAATATTTTTATTTTCATACGTTTTGTTTTAATTGTCACAGATTAAACAATCTATTTGGGTATCGTTTTTTCGTTTTTTTATTTTACCGGCAAGAACGGGCATTTTCTTTTTACCACATTCTCTAACCAAGTCTATTTTTTTGATAGAACCAATTACTTCGTCGGCGTGTTCTGCTTTATAGGCGTCCAGTTCAGTATCCAGGTCTTCTTCACTTTTGTCTTCGAACTTTACCAGTAAATACTCTGTATTTGATTTCTTTAGGGCATATACACTTGTGGGATCGCTGAGTTTTTCAAATGCCTCCATTAATAGTTTTTCGTTTTTAAGTGGTAAGCCAAGTTGGTAGGCGAACATTTTTTCTCTTCGCGAAAGTCGTATGCTGTCGTTTTTTCGTTTCCTTTCAAGCAATTCGTTTTTGGCATCAATGATTGCCATTCCGTCTGCAATGATTTCCTGTACACGGCTTTTGGAAGTACTATCGGCTAAGCTGGTTTCGTAGTTTGTAGTATCAACAGTGATGGATGTGTCTTCTTTTGGGGAGTCTTCTGTGCAAGAGCTAAGCTGAAGAAATAGAAGGGTAAATAAAATTGGTTTTATTATTGGTGATTTCATGCTTTCGTATTGATAAAATTTAAGTTTAATGCATTTAAGATTTCTTCCAGACAAATTCATCAGAGTCTTAGTAACAGTGTTTTTTATTTTTAAATCTAACAGAAGATAAGCTTTTTGTTTGATTGTTATTTGCAACCGCAACCTTTTCCAACTGTCCATTTGCAACAGGGTGAAGTATCGCAGTCTGATTTGTTTTTAGAGGAGCAGCCACAGGCCGACGTAGTGTGGCAATTGGTAATACTGCTCGATGATTTAGACGAAGATGAGGAAGAAGAGCCGGAGGTGCTTTTTTTACAACTGATAATTAGTGTGGTTAAAAGACCTACCAGCGTTGCCAGATAAATGATGGTGGTGTATTTATTATTCATCGTATATGATTGTGTTTTTACTTAATTTTTTGTTTCGTTATTTGTAAATGGTTTGTGAGTAGTTGCGGTATTCGTAGTTTGTCAATAGTTTAGATAATGCATAATATTGGGTATGTTAGGTTACCTGATGATAAATTAGGTTGGCCTGACAATTTTATTTAAAAAGTGGCTATATAAGATAACCACTTTTTAAACTGATTACGCTTTTCTTCGCAAAATCCAGGTGGTGGAATGTCCTCCATCCAGGCTGAAAGGCGGAAAGCGCTCACCTTTTGATAATGGTATTTCGTTGCGGGGATGTCTTACACAGTAATAAACACCGCTAACATGGCATACCTCACCTGTTGTTCCTCTTTCTTCTGATGCACTCATTTTTATTTGTTTTTAGTTTAGCCTACTCTTTAAAGGATTTTCGGCTTGCTCCTTTGAGATGTTGAATGAGTTCAGTTGCGTAGTTATTTAGTTCGGATTTCAATTTTTTGTTGGTAGAAATTTGGGCGAGATTTCGTATTCAGGGATTACTTTTCCGTTATTTAATTTCATTTCAAAAACATTCAGGTTTTCATTTCTGATAATTTTATATCCGGGTCTGCATTGCGAAATTCTTAATCTAATAGCTAAATCCCTGTTTACTACCTTGTGTTAGGAAAATCCTGAATACATATTTCGAGCAACTCTCTTTAAAAACACATGGACGTCTTTTGTGTGCTGGCACAATTAACCAATACAGCTTAATGATATTAAGAAATACGAATTTCATTTTCTGAATACAACCATTCTAAACACCGTATTAAAACCCGGTTTTGCTCCAAACCCGAAGCACCCAGCTTCTGCGGCTATTTCGGTTTCAACCACTTCTAATCGAACATACTCCCATCCCTGAGCGCTATGTTCATTAATTAGCTTTTCAAGTTGTGAGGCTACATTTGTGGTATTTTCGTTTCTTGTAATTAAAGCCAAAAATGGCACTACTTTGTAATTCATAATACGGATTGTTTTTGCGTACTCTTCTGAGGATTTTCAACTGACTCCTTTATTTTATTAAACTTTTAGCATATTCCATTTTATTTACAAAGGCTAAAACGTCGTCAGAACTCATGCCTTTGGTTTGGATGTTGAGGCGGGTGCCTCCGTCGGACGTAATTGTTATTAAATGCCTTCTGCTCAGAAAATAGAGAAGGATAAAAAATGTTCCAATCAATATTCCAAGAAATGTGGTATAATCCAGCCGTAGGGTTGAATTTAAAAGGCCAACTATCAACAAAAATATTCCTATAATTAAAGCCCATGGCCAACTAATGTATTTTATTTCCACCGAACTAATTTTAGAGTGATGAATTGAAATGGATCTTGCATTGCCAAAGCCTTTTTCCAATTTGAGCAGGCGTTGGTTGGTGAGAGTCACTTTTTTATCGTTAGAGGAAGAAATAATTTGCTCGCCTTCAAATAATGGTAGTTGTGTCATGGTTGTTTATTTTTAATTAATGGTGATTGTGTCTTTATAGTTTGCGTTGCGTGTTTTTTTGAGTTTACCTGATTTGGATTGTTTTTTCGTTTCAAAACTTCCTGGAGAGCACACACCACAAACTCCTCCCGCACCGCAGTGAGCACAACGGCTACAATTTTTGCAAATACTACAGTATTTAGATCCAGTGCAACGCCCATCGTAAGTGGATTTGGATGCCCTTGTGACGTTGGTTAAAAACAAAACGGTTATCACACAGCATCCTAACAATAGTTTTTTATACAACTTCATTGTTCTCTATTTTCATTATTAATATTCTCTGTATTCTTCATAAACAGGTTCATTCCAATCGCACACACCTCCGTGATGCGAACAGGCACCGCGGCCTTTGGCACTGGAAGTGGTTCCGTCGCAGCACCGGGTAACATAATAAGCTACTCGTTTTTTTAGAGGGTTTATTTTTTCGTATAACAGCAATGCGGCATTGTTGCCCAAGTCCACTGCCTGTTTCAAGTCATTAACAGCATCTTTGGTTTTGTTGGATTGTAGGTAGCATTGAGCTCTTTGAAACAGATAAGAACTCTGCCCGGGATTAGTTCTGATTAATGTGGAATAGGCTTCAATGGCTTTGGCATACTCGGCATTTTTAAATAAATCTTCGGCTAAAGAATTGTAAAGCTTATTAGTTTCGGTATTGAGTGTGTTTTTTTCATCCTCACTTGCAAACTTACCGGCCGTTTCAAATGCTTTAACAGCCGCTTGCTTTTTTCTCCGGTTAAGTTGTTTGATACCATAATTGTAGTAATGGTTAAAACTATCGCGGTATTGCTGCTTCTTTAATTCCATGTCAGGTGTTTCTTGCCGTCTTTTTTCGGCCACTAAACCTGCCGCAGAATTATTTTTGTTAGTGTTCACATAAATACCCAAAAGAATGAGGCCCGAAAAAATATAGATTAAAAAACTCAGCAGGGCCGCTATAGGACTGCTATGACGGAATTTAAACCGGACAATGAACCATCGGTAAATACTTGGAATAATTTTTATCGCCAAAAAACAAAATAACACAAATACAAACCAATGTTTGAAAATGACCAGCAAGGCACCTAAAAAAATAAGACCAAACAAGCCGCTTAAAACCGGCAGGCAGCCTTGCTTGTTGGTTTGCACCGGTGCATGGTTTTTTAGTGCAGTGGTTGAACGGTTTTGATCGAAGGTAGAGTTACCGGAATTTTGGGGCGCATAATTTTTGATTTCGGGTGGAACAAATTCCTCCGTTCTTTTTTCATCCGCTATTTCACTGATGATGGTATCGTTATGTAGCAGGTAACCCGATACGTATCCTTCCAGTTCGCCGAACACTTCATTACCACGATGCATCTGGTTAAAAAGCCGGCAGTTGATGAGTTTTACTTCGCGGAGCCTTACTTTAAAATGTTTTATTGAACCATTAAGGTATTCAAGAGTTACTTTAATGTGTGCCGGAAGCGAGGTAGGAAAGGTGGACACATTTTCAAACTCCTTAAAATCGCCACCCTGAGGCCATTTTTTTAAATTGTCCTGAGTGGTATAAATATCGCCCTCTGTTATTTCAATGTCGAAATAACGTTCGTATTTGTCAACGGATTTCAAAGCATCAATATTCCCAACAAATTTGCCTTTAAATACCCCTTTAATATAGGTTCGCCTTTCCAGACGCTCAACTATGTATTCATGTTTAAGCATTATATAATTCGCTTAGTAAATTCTCCTCTTCCAAAAATTTTCTTTTATCCTGTTTTTTTATGGTATTGTAGGGTGGATCTTCAAAAGTCCCGCCAAAGGAGCGATGGCTGCCGGTTTTTTTATAGAACAGAGTGCTGTATTTTTTCCGGAAGGCGTAGTAATTCACCTCAACAATTCGTTGTTCTATAAGTCCTTTCATGGTAAAATAATCACTTTGTCTCAAGGTATGTTTGATGGACAGCGGCACATTTAGCAATAGCATAAAAAAGAGGGAGATTAACCAACAGGAAGGATATTTTGTATTCAGAATCCTTAGCCTTTGAAGGTAATGTTCCGACGAATCCACCAGTAAACAAATGGCTTGGATAGTTTTTATACGTTCGTTTTCTTTTTTTTTGAATTGTGTTATCACATAGTAATTGTTTGCCAACACTTTGTTTAACTCGTTGAATTCTGCGTTGTAATAATTGTTGATTTTTTTTGTTTGTCGTGTTTTTTCTTCCTGTTTGTAAACACTTATGTCTTCGTTCAAACCGGTTGCATATAAACGGCATTCTATAGGTTTAGAAATAAGAAGGGAAATGAAACATACAAAGGTAAGGCGCAGTGCCAAAGATGTTTTGCTGTAGGTAATGCCTGTGGCAATGTCGGGTAAGGCACTCCGCGTTAAGGTGTAAAGCAGCAAGCGGTATATGTTTGTAAGCATCCATGCAAAAAATAACGACAAGGCAAAGGGCATAAGCGGATGCGACAGAAGTTCGGAAAAAATAAAGTAGCTGCTTATAACACTTAGCAGGAATAACAGAGGTACAAACAGACCCATCTGAAAAAAGCGGGATCTTGTTTCGGGCGAACACCTCTGTACAATCACAATGTCGTCGCCGGCCAACTCCACTATTTTATCCTCTAACATCATCTGAATTAATAGATTCGGAGGTGATAAAATCAGAAGGGTTGGCATCTATTTTTTGCTTCATCTCGTCCGTATATTTTTGAATGGCATACTGAGTAAGTTCCTGCTGGGCTTTTAATCTGGCCTTTTTTTCTTCTTTGAGTTTGTCTTTGGCATAAAATATAATCAAGTCGCGCTCCTGACCTTTTTTGTCTTTATAATAATCGTATTCAATCAGGATGCCTTCTTCGGCTTTCATTAATTCTTTAATGTTTTCTTCCAGGTAATCGTAGGGTGTTTTGGTAAGCATGAGTTTGAAAAAAATAGGCGTTAACTCAATGGCCATAAAAAGCAGAGTGATAAATAATGAAATGATGGGCCCTGAAATTTCGTGTGCCAGTTTTATTCTGGCCAGCAAACCGTCAAGCCCATTCGCCGCTTCTTTGCTCTGTTCACCGTCGTGCTGTTTTTCGGATTCAAATCGCTTAATGGTGGCATAACTTTCTTTGATGAGGGGATCGTTTCGGAGTTTTAGTGCTTTAAGATCTTCGTCGAGTTTTTTCATTTGCTCTTCAATTTTTTTAGCCTCGGTGCCGTAACCTGCTGCGCCGCGCTCTCCATCCATTTCTTCAGCAAGCATGTTTTCTAACTCCACATACCTTTGGGTTTTTAATTCAATTTCTTTTTCCCATTTTTCGGCTTTTGTTTTTTCGTTGCTGATTCTTTTGGCATAGGTGGATTCTATTTTACCGAGGTATTCATTTTGTTTTTCCAATTGCGAGTTGCGCAACTCCACATCTATTTCCGATTTAAACATGCGTATTTCAATGGGTTTGGAAATGGTAATGGCAATAATGCCACCCATAAAAATTCTTGGCAGCGCGCCTTTGAGTTCCGACCAGGTAATGGCTTCGGTGCCATCTCCTTTACCGGTGCTTGAAACAATAAACCGATCGAGATTAAAAATCATGGTTCCCCATAAGACACCAAACACCATGGATACCAGTGCCACAGGCACACTCACTTCTTTGTCCAACGAGGAGCCCTTGGGTTCAAAAATGGTGTAAAAGGCATAGCCTCCTGCAATGGCGGCCATCAAACCTGTTGCTACAATAATGCCGCCAAGACACATGTATTTAACCTGATCGGAGTACGTTACTTTTTCAAGAATGGATTTATCGGCTCCAGCAGCCTTCCAAAATAGGCGCATGAGTGACGAAGCTTTTGGTGATTCATAAAAATCTCTTTTCATAGGCTTGTTAATTGAAGTGAATAGTTAGGTAATTTAATTTTAGGGGTAGATATTTGTTTGAGTTGAATGTGCTGATGGAAAAAGGAAAGCGCTGACAAATCCGGGGTAAGAACTTTGAAGCGGTTGATGTATTTTAGGCGGGCATGCCTGTTTTTTAAGTTAAGGTTGAATGGTGTGTTGAGTGGTAGCGTAATGTTGTGGTAGTTAAATACCTGATGCACCTGATTTAGTTTGATAAGGTTTAAATGAACTACTTGTTCAGTTTTTTCTTTTACCCCATAATATGTAACAGTAACAGGTGTGCTTAATTGCTTAGCGTCTATGGTAACTGATTTTATATGTCCGGGATAATTTGCGCAATGGTTAATCGTAATTTTGTAACAGCCCTTTACTTTCCACGATAATATGACAGGATTACCAAAAATAACAATCCCACGAGGGTATTGTATGTTGGGGCGCT
>JADLED010000332.1 GCA_020846335.1 Bacteroidia bacterium | reverse complement strand
AGCTTTATGTTGTTTTACAAGAAACTTCTCCGTTTGCTATTGACGGCATTTCGATTTACTTCACTGATGAGAAAACTGACACAATTAAATACGCACAAAACCCATTAATCTATTTGATTCCGCAGGTTACTAATCCTTTAGGAAATATCATAACCGATACACTTAATTGGACACTTATTTCGGGCACGTTCACCGCAAATGGTGACGAAAAGTATTTAGTCATTGGTAATTTTTTAAGTGATGCCGCTACAACTAAATCAATAATGATTCCTACTTCTACAGAAAGCTGGTCAGAGTATTTTATTGACGACGTATCCTGTATCCCATTGGATTTACCTGCC
This sequence comes from Bacteroidia bacterium, assembly GCA_020846335.1. Classification (GTDB taxonomy): domain Bacteria; phylum Bacteroidota; class Bacteroidia; order B-17B0; family Aurantibacillaceae; genus Aurantibacillus. Next base: position 10,291 of record JADLED010000332.1, on the reverse strand, counting down.
TTTGCGGGCAAGGACACCAGTTGTATACCCGGCACTACGGTTTATATAGGCCGCACACGAGATGTTGGCATTGACGAAGCCTGCACCTGGTACCAGCTGCCCAATTTAAGTGTGCCAATTGCCACTGCGGTTGCCGGTTTAACAGTAAGCCCGGCAATTACGGCCACTTACGTGGTTAGGCAGGAAATTTGCGGGAATGTGAAATGGGATACGGTGGTGGTGTTTAAGGATGGGGTGGGGTTAGAAAAGTTTAAAGTTGAAAGGCAAAAGATTAAAGTGTACCCGGTACCGGCGAATGGTGTTTTGCAGTTGGAAATACAGGAGGCAAGAGACAATAGTCAAGACTACATTGCGGTAATAATAAATTCGTTGGGGCAAGCAATAAGAGAGGAGAAGTTGCAATTCAACAATCAAAAGGCAGAATTACGAACTGGAGATTTAGCCAATGGAGTTTATTATTTGAGTTTAGAAAACCGGGATAAAGAACGACGGCACCAACGATTTGTTATAAGCCGGTAATATCTTTAATAAAAAGGCTAAGAAACGTCCGTCCTTCAAATGGCAAAGTCTATGGATGTTTTGAATCACAAATATCTAAACGTTAAAACTTCTAAATTTACCTGTAATTCTGATTAAACCTGAATAAGCCTCGAACTGAGTTGAAGTTTTATGAAATTCATCAACCGTAATTTTATAGTGAATCTAATTCTAAACCACTATGGAAGGCATAACATTAATAGAAGGGGAAACCTTAAAACACTGGGAACAAAGACTCTTGAATATTGAGCAAAACCAATTAGCTATACTTAAAAAAATTGACCAGCTAAATCCTTCCTCAAACCTAAACAGTGTACCTGATTTTATTTCTGTTGAAAATGCCGCTAAAAAATACAATGTATCAAAGCAAACAATCTATAATAAGATAAATCTGTTTTATAAATACAAAGGTCGAACTATTGATAGATTGCAAATGGGTAGTTCTAACTTAGTTAATGAAATTGAACTTTTAGAGGCTATAAGATTCAAAACACCAGTACCCCTTATTTTCACTAAGAATAAATCCAAAAAGTAAATACCACTATTTTTAGACCACCCTACCCCCATAAACCTAGCTTATGGGGGTTCTTTTTTACTGCTACACTAAACCTATAAAACTAGTTATTAACAACATAAAAGCTGTTTTATTACTTTTTGACTTTTTATCCCCCCAACTATCCCCCCAACAAAACAAAACCCGCAACTGGTGCGGGTTTTGTTTTTGATTTGGCGGAGAAAGAGGGATTCGAACCCCCGGACCTGTAACAGTCAACAGTTTTCAAGACTGCCGCATTAGACCGCTCTGCCATTTCTCCGCGGCGAAAATACTACTTTTTTTATAACTGGTAACTCTTTTCTTGCATTTTTTTTCTAATTTTATACTATTGCATTCACTCTCAGTTAAATATTATTTAAAACCCCTGATAATACTGGCCTTTAGCCTGTTAGCGCCAATTTATTTGTCCGCCCAGCTAAATGCCTATTTCAGTTATGCCACTTTTAATACCCCCAACAATCAACCCTACCTCGAAACTTACCTCACACTGGTTGGCACTTCACTAAAACCAAAAACCGACAATCACAATAGCCACAATTCGGTAAACATTGTACTCACCATCTCCAAAGATTCGGTTCTTATTAAAGCCAACAAATACAACCTCAAAGGTCCTATCTATGCCGATTCACTTTTCCCCCTTTCGTTTATCGATAACCAACGCTACCATTTGAGCAACGGTCACTACGAACTAAAAATGACCATCAGTGATAATTACGACGCACTTAAAAAACCGCTGGTGGTAACCTCATCGGTTGATATTGATTATTCCGCTTCCGAGCTCCAATCTTCCTCACTGCAAATTCTGGAAAGCTACAAACGCACTGCCACCCCAGGTTCGCTTACTAAAAGTGGTTTTGATTTAATTCCATACACCGTTAACTATTTTCCTGAAACCAGTAACGAGCTGGCCTTTTATATGGAAACCTATAACGCCAACAAAATCCTGGGCAACGAACGCCCTTTCATTTATAATTATTACCTCGAAAACAGCGACAATCAACATGTTATGTCGAGCTACGGTTCTTTTCGTAAACAAAACGCACAAGATGTAAATCCACTACTGGCTAAAATGGACATCAGCAAACTTGGCTCCGGCAATTACAATTTGGTAGTGGAGATTAAAGATGAAAAAAATACCCTGCGCCTTCAAAAAAAATATTTCTTTCAACGCATGAACCGCAATGTGGACATTGTGACTCTTCAAAATCAAAGTGAAGTTAACGAACTCTACCCGTACTTTGGCAATTGCAATAATTTAGACACACTTAAAATGTTGGTGGAATGTCTTTGGCCCATTGCCGATGCGGTGGATAAAGAACGCGTGATTAATCAATCCCTGACCAAAAACCCCGACCAAATGAAAAAATTTGTGGTGGATTTTTGGAGAAGAAGAGCCGCCGACACCGCCAATCCACTTAAAATGTGGGGTACCTATTACCGCGAAGTGCAAAAAGTAATGGTGCTTTTTAAATGCGGTAAACAAAAAGGATATTACACCGACCGCGGCAGGGTTTATTTGCAATACGGAGCACCTAACCAACGCTCGCAGCAACTCAACGAACCCAACACCTATCCTTACGAAATCTGGCAATATTACCGAACCACCAACGCCGTTAACGGGGCATTTTTCAGCAACCGGAAATTTGTGTTTGTGAGTCATAACCTTGGTGACGATTGTTTTAATCTGGTACACAGCGATATGTCGGGTGAGGTAAATAATCCTCGCTGGCAGTTTGAAGTAACCCGCCGAAACAACAATGGCATTGCCAATCCGGACAATACTACTCCGTCGGGAACCGAAAATAATCAGTTTAACGAAATTTACAGTAATCCGCGCTGAGTGTATGAATAATCCTATAGTGGCGGTGGTAATATTGAATTACAACGGTAAAACTTTCCTTCAAAAATTCCTTCCTTCAGTAATTAAGCACTCGCCCAATGCCATTATTTATATTGCCGACAATGGCAGCAGCGACGATTCGCTTGGCTTTGTGACCACAAATTTTCCGGATGTAAAAACCATACAAAATGGCGGCAATTACGGTTATGCCAAAGGTTACAGCTTGGCCTTAAAACAAATTACAGCCGACTATTTTGTGTTGTTGAACAGCGATGTGGAGGTAACCGAAAACTGGCTAAACCCTGTGATTGATTTGATGGAAACCGACAAAAAAATTGCCGCCTGCCAGCCAAAAATACTGGATTACCAAAACAAACAGTTGTTTGAATATGCAGGTGCCGCAGGCGGTTTTATTGACAAGTATGCCTATCCCTTTTGCCGCGGACGATTATTTAACCACATAGAAGAGGATCATTTGCAATACAACAATGCCTTTGAGGTGTTTTGGGCCACCGGTGCCTGTTTGTTTGTGAGAGCCTCGGCTTTTTGGCACTGTGGTGGGCTCGATGATGATTATTTTGCGCACATGGAAGAGATTGACCTTTGCTGGCGCATGAAAAACTTTGGTTTCAAAATTTATGTGCAGCCTCAATCGGTGATTTATCATGTTGGTGGTGGCACTCTCAACAAACTTTCAAAACGCAAAACCTTTCTTAATTTCAGAAATAATTTAACCACGCTCACTAAAAATCATCCACCTAAAAATCTGTTACCAAAAATTATTTTTAGAATGGTGCTGGACGGTGTAGCCGCCTTTAAGTTTTTGCTCGACGGGCAACCCAAACATTTTTTTGCAGTAATACGAGCGCACTTTGCTTACTACGCCTGGCTCCCAAAGATATTGACCAAACGCAAACAACTGCAAAACACCAAGGATTTTAAGTACTGTTTTAATCACATTTACAAAGGCAATGTGGTGGCAGAATATTTCATACGGGGCAAGAAAAAGTTTACCGATTTAAACCGCGGTTTTTTTGAGGATTAAGCCTGCGTTTGAGTTTGCTGGTTCACAAAATTCTGATGGTGTTGCGCATCGTTTTTGGAAATGAAATAAAGCCCGGCAAACGTAAAAATTCCATTTATTAAAATTAATTCGTTGCCAATTTTGTAACCGTTAAAAATACTCTGTGAGAGTTCTTTTAATCCGAGCTCCACGTGCAGTTTTTTCTCGTACCACTCAGGGCTGCAAAGCACGTCAATGCTCAAAACAATTATTGGTGCAATAATACACACGGCCCATATCAGTTTATCGTTTAATTTACGTTGAGTTAAAATGCCAAACGAAAACAAACCCAACAATGGTCCGTAGGTAATGCTTGCAAATTTGAGTATAAAATCTATAATCAGTTTGTCGTTAATGGCCTTAAAAATAAGCACCATCATAAAAAACAACACCGCAAAAGTGAAGTGAACCTTTAAACGTGTTTTGCGTTTTTCTTTTTCAGAACCCTCACGCCCGTTTAAATTTAATATATCGATGCAAAAGCAGGAGGTGATGGAAGTGATAGCACCGTCCACACTGGGAAATAGCGCCGAGATTAGGGCAAGAATAAATATGATGCCAATTACACCGCTAAAGGTATCACTCAATGCAATGGTGGGAAATAAATCGTCAGGTGCTACTTTAATACCTTTGGATTCGGCATACAGGTAAAGCATTCCACCCAAAAACAAAAACAAAAAATTTACAAGTACCAACACCATCGAAAAAGATAAAATGTTTTTTTGAGAATCCTTTATAGTTTTAACGCTGATGTTTTTTTGCATCATTTCCTGGTCAAGCCCCGTCATGGCAATGGCAATAAACATACCTCCAACAATGTGTTTGAGGCAAAACGAACCTGCCATAACATCGGTATTAAATATTTTGGTGTAGCCTTTGGCGTTCATCATGCTCAATGCGCTGCCAAAATCAAGATTCATTTCTTTTACAATAAAATAAATACAAATCACCAGTCCCACCAACATGCCGGTGGTTTGCAAGGTGTCTGTATAAATAATGGTTTTAACCCCACCTTCAAACGTGTAAAGTAAAATCAGAATTAATATTACCAAGGCCGTTAACTCAAAAGGAATGCCAAGGCGGTCGAAAATAAAAATTTGAAGAATGCTGATAACCAAATAAAGACGTGCGGTGGCGCCTACCAAACGGGATAAAATAAAAAAGAAGGCACCAACTTTGTGCGCATTCACCCCAAAACGTTTTTCAAGATAGGTGTAAATTGACGTCACATTTAATTTGTAATACAAGGGGATGAGCACAAAAGCAATAACCATGTAGCCCAATAAATAACCCAACACAATCTGAAAATAAAAAAAGTTGCCACTGCCCACACCACCCGGCACGCTCACAAAGGTAACCCCACTGAGGCTGGTACCAATCATGCCAAAGGCCACCAGCATCCAGTTGCTGTTTTTGTTACCAATAAAAAACGATTCGTTGGTGGAATTACGGCCAGTGAACCAGGCCACTGCCAGCAAAATAGCAAAGTAGGAAATAACTACCGTAAACAATAAAATTGGCGACATGCTAAAATTGTTTTGTACAAAGATTTATTAAATCCTTCAGCCTTGATGAAGCCTGAAAATTAGTTCTAAACAATTAAAACGTGGATAAGTTGCGCCTTTAAATACCTCTTATTGTTTACTTTTGTGATTCTGGAATTCAGCTCAAAAATAATTGAACAGGCCGTGGATGCCTTTGCGCAACTGCCTGGTGTGGGAAAAAAAACAGCCCTGCGTTTTGTGTTGCACGTTATCAAGCAGGATAAAATTCAATCGGAAAACCTGAGCCGTTTGGTAATGCAACTTAAAACCGATTTGCGTTTTTGCGAACGTTGCCACAACATTTCCGAACAAACCATTTGCGAAATTTGTTCCAATCCTTCGCGCGACGAATCGCTGGTGTGTGTGGTGCAGGATTACCGCGATGTGATGGCCATTGAAAACACCGGTCTTTACAAAGGGCATTACCACGTTTTGGGTGGCCTTATTTCTCCGCTCGAAGGCATAACGCCATCTAACCTTAACATCGACGGCTTGGTAAACAAACTTCAGAGCAACAGAGTAAACGAAATAATTCTGGCGCTCAACGCCACCATGGAAGGCGAAACCACCTCGTTTTACATTTTCAGAAAAATTGCGCCCTACAACATTAAACTCAGTGCCATTGCGCGTGGCATAGCGGTGGGCGACGAACTCGAATACGCCGATGAAATAACCCTTGGCCGCTCCATTACCAACCGGGTGCCATTTGATTCCCAAATAAAAAAGTAAATTCCCTGTTTTCTTAACATTGTTTTTAATTTGCTTAAACAGGCATTAACTATTTCCGTAACTTTATTGTGAAAGTGGGTTATACATTTAGTTCCCTTTACCGTCATCCATTTTCACATTAAAACAAAACGCGCATGAAAAAAAGACTTCTACTTTCGTTAAGTTTACTTTGTTTGTTTTCATTTCAAAATTTCGGACAATCAAAGTCAGGTTTTACCACTACCGCAACCGGCAAAGAAAGCGGCGTTCGTCAGCTACTCGAATCGCTGGTTGGCGAGGGCATTGTGCTTAAAAATTATTCCATCACCAGAGTATCCTCATCGGATGCCTTTGCAAAGTTTGAAGACCCCAACGCCACACTGGGCATGAAAAAGGGATTGCTAATGACCTCGGGTTGCGCCCGCTTTTTACCTGCTGCAAATACCTTAACGGCTTTTTCATGCAACCACAGCAGTGGTATTCACAACTCGTCGCAGGAAGTAATTGCCGCCAATACCTATCCTGAATTAAGTCGCATTTTAAAAGGTCAACCTCCCACCTACGATGCCTGTGTAATTGAACTGGACGTTGTTCCAACTTCGGACACACTGAGCTTTAACTATGTGTTTGGTTCGGAGGAATACGACAAATATGTGGGCTCTGAATTTAACGATGCCTTCGCCTTTTTTATAAGTGGCAAAGGAATTGATGGCGAAAGAAATCTGGCCGTGTTGCCTGGCACCAATGTTCCGGTGAGTGTTAACACCATTAACAATGGCAACAGCGAAGCTCCTGATTACAAGAGTTCTAATCCTACCTATTACGTGAGCAACAAAAATGGCGAACTGGCCATGGAATACAATGGTTTTACCCGATTAATGGAAATACGCCAACCGGTTATTGCATACGAAACCTATCACATAAAAATGGCTATTGCCGATGTGTTTGACGATGCCCTGGACAGCGGCGTATTTATTGAAGGACAGAGCTTTATTTCCTACAACAAAAGCTATAACGTGCTATTTGAATCGAACAGTTCAACACTGGACGATGGCTACAAAACCATGTTGCAGGATTTGGTGAAACTCTACAAAAACAAAAGCGGCAATGATAAAGGCATATTGCTGATTACCGGCCACACAGATGCAGATGGCTCTCAGCAATACAACGATTTACTGTCGCAACAAAGAGTAAAAGAAGTGGTGTGGTATTTAAAAAGTCTGGGCATGGATGAAAACAGTTTCATGCTTCAATTTAAAGGTGAAAACATGCCGCGTGCCGACAATTTTGCGGAATTAGGAAAACACCTAAACCGCCGTGTTGAAATTAAATTTTGTGGTTCAACTAAAAACTACCAAAGCACCAAACTGTCAGAATACAGTAACGGAGGCACTTCGAGCAGTATCACCGATAACTTTCCTAATCCATTTAATACTACCACAAATATCAGAGCTTACATTCAACCTGAGGTAAAAAACGCTTACATAAATGTGGTGAACATGAAAGGTACTTTAATTAAAACCATACAATTGCTGGAGCGCGGTAACACCGAAAGTTATTTCGACGCCGTGGATTTAGCCGCAGGCGTTTATGTGGCCACCCTGTTTACCGATAACACCAACTCGGGAAGTATTAAACTTTTGGTTCAAAAATAAATTAAGGCTTTACTGAGTTTATGTCAACCAAAATTTCGCCCTGCACCGTTTCCGATTTTGAATTGGTAAAAAATTACATTCGCGAATACGAACTTGATAATCGTGAACTGAAGGTGGAAGAGTTTTTGGTGATGCATCAAAACCACAAACTTGTTGGCTTTGGACGTGTGCGGCGCTACTACAATTTTTCTGAAATGTGTTCGCTTGGTATTGTAACCGGGTATCGCAACAGAGGTTTTGGAGGGCAATTGGTATTGGCACTTCAACAAAACAGTCAAGCACCTTTGTACCTGGTAACCATTGTGCCGGAGTACTTCAAAAATTATGGTTTTAAAATCTGCACACACTACCCAAAAGAAATTGAAAACAAGCTCAATTATTGCGTAAGTGGTCTTCCGGTAGAAGAAAAATACGTGGTGATGCAAGAGGTGAAAATAATTTAGGAGCATTTTCCAAACCTGTTTCTATTTCCTTTCAACAATCGGTTCAGCATACTGCTATTCGTATCAGAGAATAATTAAGTTTTGTTCCACAAAGCTAAAAACAAATAATTTTTGAATTAAAATTAAAATTTTATCTTGCACCCGTTGCAGCCATAAGAAGTTGCGTTCAGAAGTTAAACCTTTACTCTTAAAAAATTTTATTCAGAAAATGAAAAACAAAAAAGTGCTTGTTGCATTGGCAACATCTGCCGTAATTGCATTAACGGGCTGCGGCAAACCCGGTCCTAGCAATGAACCCCCATTAGACAATGCTCCAACGCCACCGCCCTACTCTGTTCAATTGGTAGAACACGTCAATGCCAACCTGCCCAACCTGCATTCTTTTACGCACGCCATTTATCAGGACAAGATCATTATGTTTGGAGGACGTAAACGCGGTCTTCATGCTTCAGGTTATAATTTTAGTCAGGCATCGGCCAACAAAATGATTTATGTGATTGATACACACAGTTGGTCAACACAGGTTTCAAGCTGGACGGTACATTCAAGAGCCGACAGTTTAACTTTAGACACTACCAATATTACCCTTTGTGGCACTCACAATGTGCGAAATGCCGGACAATTCAGAGCCAATAATGCGGAGTTCTTTTCTAACACCAACACACTTTACGTTATTGGCGGATTAATCGGAGCCACGTCTACGAACACTTCGCTCGTTTCCGGCTTCCCTTACACCTTTCCTTACATCTCGGCAGTAACCATGAGTGCCCTTGTAACAGCGGTAATAAATCAAACCACCATCGCCAATGGTAACATCCGTCAGGTATGCGATAACCGTTTAGCATTAACCGGTGGCGAAGTGGCCGCAACTGGTAACAGTGTGACACTTACTTTTGGCTGGAATTATAACAGTCCAAACTTCGGTTCCTACTCCCACCAAATCAGCACCCTCACTTATACCGACAATGGCACCAACCTGAGTGTGACCATTAATGCACCCTGCCCAACCTGCATTGACACCGCTTTGGTAAATAATCAAATCGACAGTTTAGGCAATGGTGGAAGCTTCCGCCGCCGCGATGGCAGCATGAGCCCGATGATTGACCCATTAACCGGAAACCCAAACCTGATGTACTATGCCGGTGTGTTTAAAAACGGAAATACGAATTTTACAACACCTGTGTGGTTACGTAACGACAGCGCACTCGAGATTAGTAATTTTGATATGCGCGGCAATGTTTATACCTGCGAGGTGATACCGGTTTACAGTAAATCGAGAAAAGAATTTTATGCCACCATGTTGGGGGGAATGACCAATACCTCGTATTCGTTTACCACAGCAACCGAAACACCAACCACCACAACACAACTTACCAACCTAAATTCCACCATCACCACGGCCGATGTGACCAATTTTTTAAGTGTTCCGTTTTTTAATGGCATCACCACACTTAAAATAGATGCAAACCGCAACTTCTCGCAGTTTATGATGGCCACCACATTTCCAACCACAGCGGTAAATATGAGCCTGCCAACAAACACTTCCAGTGCATTTCCCTGCCCTTACATCCTGCAATCAGGCTCAAACCCTTACAATGGCTCGGAGTCGGAAGTCTTTTGGCACTATAATTCCAGCTATAACTATTTAAACAGCGATGTGTTGGATTTGGATAGCATTGCCAGCCAAAACCCATCAGGCATCAACATTGGTTATCATTTTGGCGGCATCCTTTCGATAATTGATAACACCAACATGAACAACGGAACAAACAATCAGGAACGGTTAACCGTTGCCAGCAACCGTATTTTTGAAATTAAACTAATACCAAATCCTCCGGCAAAAAATTAATCACTGCTGTTTTATTTAAACGCCGGAGTCAAAAATTGAGTCCGGCGTTTTTTTTACTCCCATTTCGTCCGAAAATGGTGTGGCAATGAGCCATTT
>JADLED010000331.1 GCA_020846335.1 Bacteroidia bacterium | reverse complement strand
TGCACTTTGATTTGGTGATGCGTTACTATAAGGCAGAAGTGCCGCGTAAAATGGAACCGCTCTCAGGAACCGGTGCCTATTATATGGCGGGTTGCAATTCGACGGAATATGGAGTCTGGGACGCTGAAAAATCAAAAAAGGAATTTCCACTTTTACAAAAGAAATTTAAAGACAATGAAACACGACAGGCATTTGAAGGCCTTCGTGATTATTGGACCACCTCCACCAACTACGAATCGGGTTTAGCGCCTCTGTACTATTCAGCTGCCGCGCTTTGGGTTAAAATTGCAGCTATCACCGGCATGTTCGATTCTAATCCCTGCCTGCTGCCATACTGGGTGCGTTTACTAAACGTTTTTTTTGCTGTTATTTTGGTTTTGCTTTCCTATCATGCAGTCCGGTTATTGTATCCCACGCAACGTGTTATGCGTTTCGCAGTGCCAATGTTTGTTGCAATTGTACCTCAGGATACATTTTACTCCATTCAAAACGATGTGTTATCACCAGTGCTCTATGGATTAACGTTTATTGCCGTTATGGATTTTATTAAACAGGATTTACCAGACAGGCGCGCTTGCCTTTTTTTAGGACTGTCGCTGGCCGGAACAATTTTAGTAAAATCCACTAATCTTCACTATTTAATTCTGATATTAATTTTTGTTTTAATTAAGGTATGGCATCTAAATAAGAATTCCACTTTGTTGCCAGCTTTAAAAAATTTGGGATGGCTTTTTGCATCTGTTGCCATTCCGGTGGGTTTATGGTTTTTGTGGAATTTAAGTACGCATGGCGACCTCACGGCTTCAGAGGCCAAAATCCGCCATTTCCACTGGACTACTAAACCGTTTAGCCAATTGCTTAACACCAATTTTCTTACAATCCACGGTATATGTCATTTTTGGACGGAGATAATGATAACTTTTTGGCGTGGAGAGCTTGTGTGGAATTCGAGAAGTCTGGCAATGGGCGGCATGGATCTTTTTTATTGGGCTTCTTCTCTATTGTTTTTTTTATCAGCGGTTTTCGGCTATTTTAAACTATATAACAAGAATGAAAAGTTACTGACGGCTATTGCCATTTGGAGCTTTTTATCGGCACTTTTATTTATTGTATTACTTTCTTTAAACTTCGATTTTCGGGGCAGCGTTTATCCTTGTTGGGAGAATCCCTACTTCATTTCAGGCCGACTGATTAGCGCCGCACTTATTCCTTTTATTATACTATACCTCAAAGGGTTTGATAATTTACTCTCGCTTTTTACCAGTGAGCGATTTAGAATAATTCTTTTGATTCTGATAGCTTTGAGTATTACTACCTCGGAAATAATCATTAACAAAAACGTATTTGGCAGTAATTTTAATTTGTTTTCTTTGATTCAGTCAAATTAAACGGTGGCAAGTTTATTGCGTCAAAATTACAAACTCTGTACGACGGTTTTTAGCCCTGCCTTCTTCGCTGTTGTTATCGGCAATGGGGTTATTGGGACCAAAGCCTTTTGCGGTAATGCGGTGACCGTCCACGCCAAATCCTTCAATAACTGCTTTTACCGAAAAGGCGCGGTTTGAACTAAGAGCTTCGTTGTCTTTTACATTACCCACATTGTCGGTATGTCCGTTTATTTCAATTTTCATTTTAGGATGTTCCTTCAGATATTTTGCAAAACTTTCCAAAACATATTGGCTTTCATCAGTAAGGTCGGCACTGTTGGTTTTGTAATGAATGTCGTTAATCACAAATGGATTTCCGGTTTTTGCTTCGGCCACGTCGAGATTTATTTCTGTTGGTGCTTTGCTCAGGTCGTTCACTTCCGAGCCGCGAATAATGCGGGAGTTAAAGGCAATGCTGTCTTTTTTTACTGTTACCAACACGGTGCTTTGTTTTTTAATAGCAAGCATGTATTCGCCGCTGCTACTGTCAACATTGGCATAAGAAACCACTTTGGTTTTTAAATCGGTGATTTCTACCACTGCGCCTGTTAAAGGCACACTGTCTTTTTTTGCAATGCCTTTCACAAAATTAATTTCCTGTGGACGTGCTTCTTTGTATAATGCAAAACCAAATAAATCCCAACGCCCGGCGCCTTTGCCTTTTACCTTTCCTTCGTCATAACTAAAAAAATAACCGGTTTGTGTGTCGCTGCTCACAAAAAATCCGGCATCGTCTTCGGGGCTGTTAATGGGTGAGCCAATGTTTACCGGTTCGTCCCATTCGCCCTTTTCATTTTTGCGAACATAATAAATATCGTAACCACCAAAACCGTACTGCCCGTTGCTGCTAAAATAAAGTGTTTCGCTGTCGCTATGTATAAACGGTGTTTTTTCGTCGCCTTTGGTATTTATGTTAGGACCTAAATTATGGGGTACACTCCAGGTATTGGTTTTAGGGTCGCGCTTAGTGTAGTACAAATCAATGCCGCCAAATCCACCGGGACGGTCGCTGGCAAAATAGAGTGTTACCCCATCGGAAGCAATGGTGGGCTGGCTGTCCCAGTATTTTGGGTCGTTTACCAGTGGACTCACTTTTTTAATATCTCCCCACGAATCGTTGGCATATTCGGTCACATAAATATCGCAATTGGGTTGCAGGCCACCTTCCTGTTTCATCATGGCAAAGTAAAGGCGTTTGTTATCAATCGAAATACTGCATCCGCCCTGATTGTCATCGGTCACATTAAAAGGCGCGTCCATGGGTTGTCCGTTATTAAACTGTCCGTTCTTTTCGCGGTTGGCAATCATAAACACTTCTTTCTCTTTGTCACTTTCAAACACCTGATTCATATTTTTGGCAGGAACCCTTCTTACAAAATAACAACTCTTATCGTCGGGCGAAATGTAGGCCAGGTATTCGTCACGTTCGGTTGAAACGCCATTAACCACGCGGGGATTGAAAGGAACATTTTTTTTAAGACTCAGTTCTTTTTTGGCCGATTTCAGCATCATTTTGGCGTTGTACATTTCGCCACTGTAGTCGTAAGAAAATTTCTTTTCATTATCGTCTTTAAAATCCACAAACTTTTTAAGGTACTTAATGGCTGAGTCGTTGAGTTGTCGCTCATAATAATCAAAACCCAGGTAATAATAAGGTTCGCTGTGTATGCTTGGGCAGTTGGCAATGGCCTTGTAAAAAAAGGGCAGTGTGGGAGTGAAAGGTTTTTCGAGCAGTTTGCAACGGCCTGCCAGCTCTAAACCCATGGCCAGATTGGCTTCGGCAAACTCAGGGTCTATTTGCAGACATTTGGTAAGAAATTCAAGGCGTTCCTGTTTTTCGTATTTTTTTTTGTTGGTGCCTTTTTCGTAAAGTCCCATCGCTTTTTTGTCGATGTCTTCCTTACAAAATTTGGAAGTGGTGCTTTTATCGTCCTGTGCCACCGCCGAAAAACAAAAACAACCTAATACAAAGAGTAAAATTTTATGCATAGCTATCAATCATCCAAATATAATGGAGCAACACAACTAAGTTACCGTTAAATAGAAACTTTGTTTACCTAAAGTTGTTAAAAAGCCCAAATTAATGTTTATAAATGCCTTTCAGCCCCATTCCACAACCCGCTACATTTACTTAAAAATTTAACCTATGGAATTTATTTCAAATTATTGGTGGGTACTCATTCCCGTATTGTTAGTTGTTTTCTACCGACTGGTGTTCCGCCTTATTGGCATCGTCATTATTCCCGAAGATAAAATCGGTTTGGTAACTAAAAAGTTTGTGTTGTTCGGAAAATCGGAATTGCCTCCGGGGCGTATCATTGCTGTGGAAGGCGAGGCGGGCTTTCAGGCGCAAACCCTGGCACCGGGTATTTATTTCTGGAAATGGATTTGGCAGTATGAAATTACACAGCAGGCGCTTACCGTTATTCCACAAGGAAAAATTGGTTTGCTGGTGGCTAAAGACGGTGCCGAATTGGAAACCGGACACATTTTGGCGCGCAAGGTAGAGTGCGATGGCTTTCAGGATGCCGTGGCGTTTTTAAGCAAAGGTGGACGCAAGGGACGTCAAAGCGCTTACATTACTGCGGGTACTTACCGCATCAATACTTTTTTGTTTGAAATTTTTACGGTGGACATGTACACGGTGAATGAAAACATGGTGGGTGTGGTTACCACGCTGGATGGCTCGCAGATTGAGGAAGGCAGCATTGCCGGTAAGAACATGGATGCGCACAATAATTTTCAGGACAGCGATGCCTTTTTAACCAATGGTGGTAACAAGGGTTTGCAGCCTCAGGTAATTTTAGCAGGTTCTTATTACCTTAATCCATGGTTTGCCACAGTGGAACAAATTAAAATGACGGAGATACCAATTGGCTCGGTAGGTGTGGTTATTTCTTATGTGGGCAGCGAAGGCAAGGATTTAAGCGGAGCTGAATTTAAACACGGCAATATTGTGAGTAAGGGCGAAAAAGGTGTGTGGGCCGAACCATTGGGTCCGGGTAAATACCCTATCAACACTTACATTATGCGTGTGGAACTGGTGCCCACCACCAATCTGGTGCTTAACTGGGCCAACGCACGCAGTGAAGCGCATCAACTCGATAAACATTTGAGCACTATAACTGTTCGTTCAAAAGACGGTTTCCCGTTTAACCTCGATGTGTCACAAATTATTCACATACCAACTACGGAAGCACCTAAAGTAATTGCACGGTTTGGTAACATGATAAATCTGGTAGGGCAGGTGCTGGAACCCACAATTGGCAACTATTTCCGCAACTCAGCGCAGGACAGCGATGTGATTGCTTTTTTAAGCAGCCGTAAAGAAAGGCAGGATGCTGCCAAAAAACGCATCAGCGAAGTGTTGGATCAGTACAACGTAAACGGTGTGGACACTTTAATTGGTGACATTGTGCCACCGGAAAGTTTGATGAAAACATTAACCGACCGTAAGATTGCCGAAGAACAAAACACCACCTACGAAACTCAGAAAAAAGCCGAGGTGGCGCGTCAAACCTTGGAGAAAGAAACCGCAGTGGCCGACATGCAAAAAGAAATTGTGAAAGCCGATCAGGGTGTATTGATTGCAGAGAGAATTGCGGATGCGGCGGTGAAAAAAGCTACCGGTGAAGCGAGTGGAGTTAAAATTTCGTCGGTGGCTGAGGCCGATCGTTTAAAAATTATTGCCAATGCCGACGCCGAAAAAACAAAAGTAACTGCCAATGCCGAAGCTGAAAAAATTAAGGCTTTGGCTAATGCAGAGGCCGAAAAAATTAGTGTGACAGGTAAAGCCGAGGCCGAAAAAATTCTGGCCATAGGTAAGTCCAATGCCGAGTCGTATAAATTATCGGTGGAAGCCATGGGAGGCGATAACTTTACCAAACTCAAAGTAACCGAACAAATAGGCAAGGAGCGTATTAAAATAATTCCGGAAGTATTGATTACCGGTGGTGGCGAAGGACAAAACGGACCAATCAACGGATTGCTGGGACTTCAGTTACTTGATGGAATTATGGAACGGAATGCGAAAAAGAAGGATGAGGAAGGGAAGTAGGGGGAGAATAATAATTTAAGTGATAAAATAAATTGAGACTGATTTTTGTTTGTGGTTTTATTTAATGCCATTTTAAGGTATTGATATTATAGAATCATAAGGCATAAATTCCTGATTGATGCTCTTAACAAGAGGCATGAGGGTATGGGTTCATCCAAAAATAAAAATTGAAACTTGAAGTATATACTCCAAAAAGTGAGATCTTATTAAATATTATCGAGTGTTTTTACACGCTTCAACGCGATGAACATGATAAGCCAATAACTTACTATGGATTTCCATCAAATAATGTGTTTATCACTTTCTGCGAAAACGCCGAAGTAACCATTAAAAAGGAAACTTTAATTATAAAAAATAAGCAGGATAATAACCTGAAAACGCTTCTCATTATTGATAATAAAAAACCCGGCGCCACCACCTATATTGGTAAAACAAATGAAATTACCATTTATTTTAAGCCACTGGGTATAAATGGATTTTTAAACAAGCCCTTGTCGCAATACCATGTAAATGGCGTTTTGGAATTCGATTTTTTTAATGCACACTCCGGAGAATTATTGAGCATTTTAAAAACTGGTAATCAGTTGCAAAAAATGCAATTGCTCGAAATGTTTTTAATCTCTAAACTCAAAAAATTTGAACATGCTTTTTTGCATCACGCCTTAAGCACTATAAAAAACGGACTTGGGTTAAAGTTGAGCATCAACACCATGGCTAAAAACAACAAGGTTTCAAGAACTACCTTCAACAAACAATTTCTGCTTCACATTGGTACCACGCCCGTTCAATTCATTAAGATAGAAAGATTCAGAAGCGCCATAAAAACATTTACCGGTAATTCTACAACTGAACAACTGATTGATGTGGCTTATCTGGTAAATTATTTTGATCAATCACACATGGCAAAGGATTTTATTACGCTAACGGGTTTTTCTCCAAAAATATTTTTCGCTAAAATTTCTAAAGAACAAGGCAAAACAATCAACTGGATTTTTTTATAGAGGTTTACAATTTTACAAGTGCGATTGATTTATATTGGTAACCTTTGCTTTTAATAAAACCAATTCGTAACAGGCTTATAAGGTCAATAACCAGTTGTTGCTAATTGGATTAAATTGTTTTGATAGATAAAAAATTAAGTAACAAACCAAATAACATATTTCCCAATGTTATATTTAAAATTCGATAGATGAACGGTAATGTTATATTTGATTTAATGCGACTAAAAATTTACTCAGTTATTTTGGTTGTTTTAGGTTCAGCAGTCGCTGTTAGCGCTCAAATCAATGCACCTGTAATCAAGGCTAACTCTTCGCAAGTAGCAATTAGAGATGGCAACGAAGGCAAAACAAAATTCTGGAATCATCTTATAAAATCGTCAAAGCCCATCAAGTATCATCTCGCAAAAAATCAATCGGTAAGGCGGGTGGTGTTTTATACAGATATGGATTCAATCGTTTTTCAGGTGGCACCCGAGTCAGATTATAACTTCAGGGTGGCGCTTCATAAATCGGACACTTGCCATGTTACTTTGACCACAAAAAATTACTGGGTATTTAATCGATTTAACAGAAGCAACGAAACTGATACCTTACCATTTACCCTGAATGAAAGCCGACAAATTATCATTGAGGGTAGTCTTAATAATTGTGTACCAATTAATTTTTGTTTTGATCTTGGCGCAAGAACGGCATATCTAATTGGTAAAGGGCTTGATAAATCGAATAATTTAAACCTTGATGGCTTATTAGAAGACGAAAGTGTTACAGGACTTTCTACTGAAAAATCGAGTAGCATCAACACACTGCAATTGGGCAGCCTGCAAATTGAAGACATGCCTGTTTGTTACATTGATGAAACAGGATTTCTTGGAAATGGAGGCGGTTTAATTGGGTTTAATTTATTTGAGGGAAAAATAATTGAAATTGATTTCGATAAACAACAATTACTCGTTCATTGCAAATTACCAACTAAAATAAATGGTTACGCTGAATTGCCTTTTAAGCAAACAAGCGGTGGAATTTATCTACCTGTTAAAACAAAAGTAAATTCAATAGAAAACACCGGTTGGTATTTTTTTGATACAGGAGCAGATCACGCGCTTTCAATAGATGCAAAATATTCTGAAAAGCAAAGTTTAAGTAAAAGCCTAAAAGTACTCGGTAAAGTTGGCTTGGCATCGAGCGAAAGCAAAGTTATTAAAGCTTTAGTTGTAGAGATGCCCGAAGTAGTTATATCTGGCTACAAAATAGAAAACGTGCCGGTGCTCTTGCCCGAAGAATCAAATGCCGAGGCGCAGTTTGAAGAGGGGGTGATTGGCATTGGTTTACTCAGTAAATTTAATTTGGTAATAGATTTTCCTAAAAATACCATGTATTTAAAACCTAATAAATATTTTTCCGATTCTTTTAAAAAAAAAGATGACACCAATAATTATCTGACATTATTGCTAAGTGCTATCTTCATTTCAATAGCTGCTTTTTTTATTTGGAAGAAATGGAAGTAATTATCCCAGTTTTTAAAGGAATTAAAATCAGACAGGCAAACCAAACGATTACACCGCTGAACTAAATAAGGATGCCTGTGGGGTTTTCTCCCAATAGCGTGCATCCAAACACATGCAAATGTTTCGTAAAAACGATTGACCAATTTCTGTTACTGTTATTTCGTGCGGAAGAATATTTACCAAACCGTCTGCTTCCAAAGCCTTCATTTTTTCAAGTCCTTTGTACAACGCTTCGCATTGCTCGTTTTCTTTATTCCACGTGGTTTTGCCCTGACACATGATGTTTAGAATGTGTTTGCGTAGAATGAGGTCTTCACTACTTAAAACATGTCCTTTAAAAATCGGAAATTCATTTTTTTCAACCGCTGCCTGGTATTCTTCAACGGTTTTTAAATTTTGTGCAAAGCCATTCCAGGTATCGCTGATGGACGAGGCACCAAGGCCTATCAGCAATTGAGTGTAGTTGTGCGTATAACCCATAAAATTGCGGTGCAGCGATTTTTGTTGCAGGGCTTCAAACAGGCTGTCGTTGGCCAGGGCAAAATGATCCATGCCAATGGCTTTGTAATTGTTTTGTTGAAATAATTCCAAACCAAGTTCGTACAGTTTTCGTTTCTCCACATCCTCTGGTAAATCCTTTTCGGTGAATTTGCGTTGGCCGGGTTTTAACCAAGGCACATGCGCATAGCTGTAGAATGCAATGCGGTCGGGTTTCAATTCATTTACTTTTTCAATGGTGTCGCGCACGCTGTTCAGGGTTTGGAAAGGCAATCCGTAAACCAAATCAAAATTAATGGAGGTATAACCAATTTTACGTGATTGCTCAACCACCTTGAATACCTGCTCAAAACTTTGCAGTCGGTTAATCACGTCCTGCACTTTTGGATCAAAATCCTGAATGCCAAAACTCACACGCCTGAAACCCAGGTCGTACAGGGCTTTTAGATGCTCTTCTGTGGTATTATTGGGGTGGGCTTCAAAACTAAATTCAGCATCTTCGCATATTTCTGCAGTTTTGTAAATGCCTTCTAAAAGTTTTGTCAAATTAGCGGCACTGAAAAAAGTAGGTGTGCCTCCGCCCAAATGTATTTCTTTTAAACGTGGTTTTTCGTTAAATGCCGAAAGATAAAGTTGCCATTCTTTTAACAATGAATTAATGTAAGGCTCTTCTACTTTATGGTTAACTGTGATGCGTGTGTTACAGGCGCAATAGGTGCAAAGGCTTTCGCAATAAGGCAAATGAATGTAAAGACTAATGCCGTTTGTGTGATTGCTTAATTCAAAGCATTCCTTTACCAGTTGATTCCACTGTTGTTGTGTGGGAGCCTGCTGCCAGTATGGTACAGTTGGGTAGCTGGTGTAGCGTGGGGCAGCCACGTTGTATTTTGAAATCAAATTCATGATTCGAGCCGTTTGTATAATAATTCGTTGGATAACTGATTGAGGAACTGATCAAGCACACCTTGCTTCACATGTGGCATCATCACAATTTTATACCATTTGGGATGCTGGTGTGAGTCAGGCACCAGATAAAACTGTTTGGCCAGCGCTTCACTCACGTATTCACTTTTAATAGTAATAATATTTACAAAGGGATGGCGGAAATATTCCACACCCATTTCATCTAGTGCGGCACACAGATTGCCTGTTTTGTCGAGCAACTGATTCATTTTAACCGACCAGCCCACCGAGCCGTGCATGTGTAAAATCATCCAAACGCAGGCAGCATTTGCCCCTGAGCGGCTGCCACACAAGGTGAAATCCATGCCCTGCACATAAGAGGCTTCCTGAGTACACACATAAGGCATAAAGTTTTTTCGGATAAGAAAAATCCCGGTGCCATAAGGTGCCTGAAGCATTTTGTGCCCATCGATGGTGATAGAGCTTACATTTTTATTTTTAAAATTGTGTTTGCTGTCGGCATTGGTAAATGGATATATAAAACCGCCAAAGGCCGCGTCGATGTGCAATTTATAATGGATGTGAAGAAGGTTAAGCGCATCGGTTATTTTATCAATGTCATCAATGCTGCCAAACATGGTAGTAGAGAGGTTGACGATAACGATAAAATATTTAACGCCATTTTCAATTGCCGTATAAATGCTTTTTTCAAATTCGTTTAGCTTTATTTCGCGGGTTTGTTCATCCACAGCAATTACAAGATTTTTTAAACCCAGTAAGTTGCAGGCTTTCGGGAAAGAGTAGTGCGAATCAGCGGAGTGAATAACGGCAATTTGTTCGTTAAGCGCATCAAATTCTTTAATAAAATAATTGCGGTAAATCCACAACGCCTCAATGTTGGCTTCCGTTCCTCCTGAGGCCACGTAACCATCGTAGCTGTTGGGTATGGCGCAAAAAATTTCTTCGGCACAAATGCGAATTAAATCTTTTTCAATTTCCTGCGAGCCTTTAAATATGTTTTCGTGTTCGCCTTCGAGAGTATGGCAGCCTATATTGTTGGGATTGGCAATAAACATGGATAAAAACGGCGCGTCTTTTAAAAACGGGGCATCGTCGTAAAACACTTCGGTATCAAGGTAAGTGCCCGGAATACCAAGAATGTGTTCGCTGCGGTAATTGGCATTTTTACTCAGCGATTCAAATATTTTGTGTTTTACTTTTTGTGAACTGAGTTTTGGCCAGTACATAAAATTGTTTTTTTAGAATGTGAAAAATCCATTTTATCTCCATGTTGACAATTGGCCATGATACCTGATTCCAGTTTAGGACTAATGTAGGGACTGCCAAGATTTAATCCACGCAAAATAAGCAACACAGCCATGCAGCCAACAATCAGAGGCACGGCTTTGCGAATCTGGTTACGAAACGATAAACTAATCAAATTGCCAAATAAAGGCAGACTTAGCATAACAGGTAAAGTGCCCAAACCAAACACTGCCATAAATATGGCCCCGCTTAAACTGTTGCCTGTGGCGATGGCTCCTGCAATGCCCATGTACACCAGTCCGCAGGGTAGCAAACCATTTAGCAGACCAATTGTAAATAGGGAGCGATGGCCACTTTTAAGAAAGAGCTGCGATAATTTGTTTTTTATGGAATTAAAAAAGCGGAATGTGTGAGTACTTAATTTATTATTGGAGGATGAATTTGGCTGAACTATCACAGAAATAAGTAACAGCGAGCCAATGATAATGGAGAGTAACTGCTGATAGCCACCAACCACAAAACCCTGACCGATTAAACCCAATAGCAGACCAAAAATACTGTAGGTAAAAATGCGCCCGGCATTGTAGCTTAGAATAAGTAGTACACGTTTAAGGCCTTTAGAGTTGCCAATGGGAAGAGCGAGTGCAATGGGGCCACACATGCCTACGCAGTGAAAACTTCCCAGGAAGCCAAGTGATATGGCTGTGATAAATAATAACATTATTGCAGAAAGACCACGTCTTCTTTATAATAACTTTTGCCATTGCTGACAAAGGATATTTGCATTTTATAAACACCTTTAATAAATGTGTTGTCGCTTAATACCTGTTTTCCTGAACTATCAGGGCGCAATTCAAACAATTTGTCTTTTGATGAATCTGAAGGCCTCAGGAAATTAATGCTGCCTTTTAAATCGGCGTTCAATATTTCTTTTGGTAAATTCAGCTCTACTGAACGGCCAATTACCTGGTGCTCGATGGGCTGAGTGAGTGAATTGGCATTGCCCGAAGCATCTATCTGATTCTGGAATTTAAGCTCCTTTGCATAATAGTCTTTTGATTCCAGCTCCACCTTTTGACCAAAACAGGTAAAGGCAAGTGTTAGGATAAGGGCTACAAAGCCAAGGTATAATACTGTTATTTTAACTCCCCAATTCATATTGTTTGCTGTTTAATTTAATAATTTATTGACTAATTGGCAGGACCTAAGAAATTGGTTTTAATGGTTTTTATTTTTTTGTTGTTTGTGTAAACGCCTATTACCAGTTTTGTTTTGCGGCTCTTAATCTCTCCCTTGTTAAGGTAAACAAAAAATTCGCCTTGAGAGATGTCTTCTTTTTTAACACCCAAACTTTTTCCAATTACTTCAATGCGTCCGTTAAAATTTTCCACTCTTAGTTCAACCGGCAAACTGTCGCGTGTTTTGTTAACCAGTTTAATGGTGTAAATGTTACTTATCTGGTCGTTCGGCTGCTCCTGATACAACATGCCTTTGGCCCGCAGAATGGTAGCATCGTAATCGGTGCGTGTAGCCAGTAGCGTGGCTTCAATGCCAATAAGCACCAACAATACCGTAGAGTAGGCTTTCATACGGGTGGTAAATTTCAGTTTCTTTTTTTCCGCAATGCCTCTTTCCGAATCGTAGCGTATTAGTCCTTTAGGCAATTGCACACTGTCAATCATGTGATCGCAGGCATCAATACAAGCGGTGCAGTTCACACATTCCAACTGTGTGCCGTTACGAATGTCGATGCCGGTAGGACAAACTTTTACACACAAACCGCAGTCGATGCAATCGCCTTTGGTAGGGTCTGTTTTTTTTGTGAATTTATGACGGGGTTCTCCACGCACATAATCATAAGCCACCACTATACTTTCTTTGTCGAGCAACACGCCCTGCATACGGCCATAAGGACAAACAATTAAACAGGCCTGTTCGCGGAACCAGGAGTAAACAAAAAAGAAAACAGTGGTAAAAATAATAATGGATGTGAATCCTCCCATGTGCTGGTTAACCGGTTCGGTGGCAATTTTAAGCACTTCATCCACGCCAATTATGTAGGAAAGAAAAGTATTGGCAATTAAAAACGATAAAGCGAAGAACAGAATGTACTTGAGTCCTTTTTTACGGATTTTTTCGAAGTTCCAGGGTGCTTTTTTAAGGGCTTTTTGATAGTTGGCGTCGCCTTCAATCCAGTATTCAATGCGTCGAAAGAGCATTTCCATAAATACGGTTTGCGGACAGGCCCAACCACAAAACACACGTCCAAAGATTACAGTGAACAGGGCGATAAACACAATAAAAATGAGCATCCCTAATCCAAATATGAAAAAGTCCTGGGGCCAGAAAATCATTCCAAACAGAATGAATTTCCGCTCCAGAACATTTATCATGAAAAGTGGATCGCCGTGGTATTTAATAAATGGCAGACCAAAAAATACCACCAAATAAACATAACTTAAGTAAGAACGTAGATTGTAAAGTTTGCCGCTGGGTTTGCTAGGAAAGATCCAGGCTCTTTTTCCTTCTTTGTCAATGGTTGCTATCGAATCTCTGAAACTTTCCTGTGGTGTTTTACTACTGTCTGAGGGCATTTTATATTATTTTTTTGTCTTTAATGAATCAATCACGGCATTAACTATTTTGGTGCTGTCAGTAACCACTGCGGTTGAATCGGCAGGAGCGGCGGCTTGTTCGGTGTATAAATCGCCCTGAGGTTCTTTGGCATTTGGCGGATTGGTGCCTCTTAAACTTTTAATATAGCTCGAAACCTGCGCAATTTGCATGGGAGTGTATTGATCTTTCCACGATTGCATTCCTTTTTCCGGCCAGCCATATTTAATGGTTTTAAAAATATCTTTTATTCCACCCGAATGCAACCAATAATCGTCGGTTAAGTTTGGACCTATTTTATTTCCTTCGGCCAAAGCGCCATGGCATGTTTTGCAAATGCTTTGGAAAATTTCTTTTCCTGCTGCTAAATCCGAGGCATTGTCGAGCATTTTCACGGTGGTTTCGTCAACATTATTAGCGGAGTTTTTTAGATAAGCGGCCACTTCTTCATCAGCCTGTTTCATTGCTATTTTGTATTCATCTCCTTGTAATGGTGATGAACCGGTAACGTGGTAGTTAATTAGGTAAACAAAGGCAACCACAATGGTAAGGTAAAATCCGTATTTCCACCATGGTGGCAGATTGTTGTCCAACTCTTTAATGCCATCGTAGTCGTGATCCATCAATACACTTTCTTCGTCTTCCACTTCCACGGCATCGCTGATAAATTTATCGAGTATGGTTTTTTCCTTGCGGATTTTAACACCATCCGGTAACACCACTTCATCGGCTTTGAGGTGCGAAGCCATGGTAAAGAGCATCACGCCAATAAAAATTACTTCGAGTATTATAACCGAAACCATGGTGTAGAAGGTAAACTGGTCAACCCCACCTATGCGATCGCTTACAGCTGCGTTAGCGCCATCGGCTGCAAACGAAGACAGGCTCATGAGACTGAACAAGAGTGCCATGCCCATTGCTTTTTTGGCTGCATTGGCATCGGCACGTTTTTTTAGTTTTTGATAAAACATGTCGGAGTTGGCAATGTTTTTCATTACACCCGATAGCGCCACTATTAAAATGGCCAGCAGGATAATCACGGTAAGGAGCGTATTAAACAAGGCGTTGGAAAAGTAACTCACGGTGGCCACCTCATTTTCCTGCGCGCTTGAAATAAACGGTAATACCATTAAGCCTAAGGTGATTATTCCGTTTCTATAATTGTTTATATTTTTTGCGTTCATATAAATCTGTTTTTGCGTTTATTCTTAATCTAATGGAATCTGTGAAACTTCTTTAATAAAATTTTTGTCAGCCTTAATTACAAACAATGTAACTGCTAAAAAAAACACGAAGAAGATGATGAAGGAAGTAAGCGGGTAAATTCCTACTCCTGTAATGCTTTCGAGATAATTGATAAATTTCATGATAATTTCTTTTTAAGCGTTATTATTAATTACTCAAATTAGCTACTTCTTCTTTTGGGGCTGATTTTATGTCTTTACCTAAACGTTGCAGGTAAGAAATAAGGGCCACAATTTCTTTATCGGAAGCGGTGCTGATGCCATCTTTTTTAAGACTGGCTGCAATGCTGTTGGCTTGTTTTTCCATATCGGCAGCGGCAATTTCAGAATAGCCTTCAGGATACGGTACACCCAATTTTTGCATGGCTTTAATTTTTCCTACTGTGCTGGCCACATCTACTTTGTCTTCGAACAACCATGGGTAGTTTGGCATGATTGAGCCCGGAGACATGGAGGATGGTTCGAGCAAGTGATTGTAGTGCCACGAATCTGATTTTTTAAGTTTATCGCCACCTTCGCGTGCCAAATCCGGACCGGTACGTTTTGAACCCCATTGGAACGGATGATCGTAAACAAATTCACCGGCTTTAGAGTACTCGCCATAACGGGCAGTTTCGCTACGGAATGGACGAATCATTTGTGAGTGACACACATAACAACCTTCGCGGATGTATATATCGCGGCCCTGTAATTCAAGTGGAGTGTAAGGTTTAACACTCGAAATGGTTGGGATGTTTGATTTAACAAGGAATGTAGGAACAAATTCAATAATGCCTCCAATTAACACCACTACTAAACTCAACACCAACATTTGAATTGGTTTGCGTTCAATCCAACGGTGCCAGTGGTCTTTGCTGTGTGCGTGGTATTCTTTAACCAGTGCAGGTGCTTCGGCATCTTCGTTGGCTACAAACGAACCAACTTTAATGGTTTTAATCAGGTTATAAATCATCATTAAAGTGCCAATTAAAAACAGGGTGCCACCCACTGCGCGTGCAGCGTAAAAAGGCATCATACGGGTAACGCTGTCCATAAACTGCCATTTTAATTGTCCTTCAGGAGTAAATTCTTTCCACATTAAACTTTGCATAATGCCAGCCCAATACATTGGTACGGCGTATAACACAATGCCCAAGGTTCCAATCCAAAAGTGCATGTTGGCAAGGCGGTTAGAATACAATTGTGTGTTGAACATTTTCGGGATTAACCAGTAGAGGATACCAAATGTCATAAAGCCGTTCCAGCCCAGAGCACCAACGTGAACGTGTGCAATGGTCCAATCGGTAAAGTGTGAAATAGCGTTGATGGATTTAATGGAAAGCATTGGCCCTTCGAAAGTGGCCATACCGTAAGCAGTTACAGCAACCACTAAAAACTTTAACACCACGTTGTCGCGCACTTTGTCCCAGGCGCCACGCAGCGTTAACAAACCATTAATCATACCACCCCAGCTTGGAGCAATGAGCATGATTGAAAATACCACACCGAGTGATTGTGCCCAATCGGGAGTGGCTGTGTAGAGTAAGTGGTGAGGGCCTGCCCAAATATAGATGAAGATAAGTGCCCAAAAGTGGATGATGGATAAACGGTAAGAATAAACCGGTCTGTTGGCCACTTTAGGTAAGAAGTAATACATTAAACCTAAATACGGAGTGGTTAAGAAAAACGCTACGGCGTTGTGACCGTACCACCATTGCACCAAAGCATCCTGCACCCCTGCGTACCACGAGTATGATTTCCAGAAAGAAACCGGAATTTCGATGGAGTTAACGATGTGCAACATGGCCACTGTTACCAGCGTGGCAATGTAAAACCAAATGGCCACATACAAATGACGTTCGCGGCGTTTAATAATGGTACCAAACATGTTGATGCCAAACACCACCCAAATCAACGCGATTAAAATATCAATTGGCCATTCTAATTCGGCATACTCTTTACCGGTGGTGAAACCCAACACCAGCGTGGCAGCGGCTAATACGATAATTAACTGCCAGCCCCAAAAATGCACTTTGCTTAAAAAGTCGCTAAACATGCGGGCTTTTAAAAGGCGTTGCAACGAATAGTACACGCCCATAAAAATACCATTGCCCACAAACGCAAAAATAATGGCGTTGGTGTGAATTGGCCTGACCCGACCAAACGTGGTGTACGGCAAATCAAAGTTAAACACAGGCCATACCAGTTGAAGAGCCGCAAGCAAACCTGCCAGCATGCCCACAACGCCCCACAGCATGGTGGCGTAGGCAAAGTTTTTTACAATCTTGTTGTCGTACTGAAATTTTTCTATTTCCATAAACTGCAGTTTTAGTTGTTTTTTTTGTTTTCGGTTATTTCTGTTGTTGGTTTATCTTCAAAGAGCATTCGCACAGATGGGGTATAATCATCATCGTATTGCCCGCTTTTTACCGACCATATAAAGGCAATTAAAAACCCTATGGCTATTACTAAACTGGCTGATATTAATATAATGACTACGCTCATCTTTGCGATTTCAAATTTATATTCGGTGGCTCTTTTAAAGACTGACTTATCTCTTTTATAGGCATGATAAAAGTCAGGAATGAAGATAAAATGGGCTGTGAAAGCCCATTATAATGTGGAAAAACAGTCTTTTTTATTTTTTTTGCCTTTGTCCTTCCTAAATGCAATGTAATTTTGTAATGTTTATAGTCCGTTTATTTTAATGAGTTTAATAATCGGACAGATTCTGGATCTTTTAATGGGTTAAGGTAAAGTTAAACAAATAGCCCCGTCGGATTCCAGACGGGGCTTCTTTTTTTTGGCAGTATAGTTAAAAACTAATGAATTATCAGGTCAACACTTTTCATTTCTTTGCGCTCGCTCCATTTAATTTTTGTAGCTATTCCACCTGCAACCTGGGATTTGGCCAGACTATCATAACCAACAG
>JADLED010000330.1 GCA_020846335.1 Bacteroidia bacterium | reverse complement strand
GTAATTATTCCTATTGAGCCTTCCACATTGTATTTACGCATGTTGCCTTCTTTCATGCTAATGTCAATAACAGAAGACAGGCGACCTCCGTAGCGCGCCGGGAATCCACCTTTGGTGAGCTCCACATTTTTTATGGCATCGGCATTAAAGGTGGAAAAGAAACCAAATAAATGAGAGGCATTGTAAATGGGCGCACCATCGAGTAAAATTAAATTCTGATCGGGGCCTCCGCCACGCACATACAAACCCGATGAACCCTCACCGCCATTTTTTACACCGGGCAATAATTGCAACACTTTTAATACATCCACTTCGCCCAAAAGTGCCGGTACTTTTTTAATTTGTTCAATGGGAATATTAATGGTACTCATGCGGGTGCGGTCTTCTATGCGTTCACTTTCTGAAGCAATCACTTCTACAGTTTGCAATTCGTTGGCGGGCACCAAATCGAGATTAATGCTGATGTTTTTGTCGAGAAAAAATGTTTTAAACTGGGCGTTGTAGCCAATGTACGAGGCCATTAATCTAACACTGTCCTGTGGCAATGTAAGGCTGAAAAAACCGTAGGCATTGGTGCTTGTGCCCAGTTTACTGCGGGCATCGTAAACCACTGCGCCAATCAGTTTTTCCTGCGTTTTGCGATCGCTAACATAACCCGAAATACTGTGTTTTTGCGCCAAAGAAACAACTGATAAACACAAACAGATAAAAAGCGAATGAAGACGTAGCATAGGCTAAATAAATTGATTGATGGTTAGCAAGCGATTAACGCTAATGTAATAAAAAAATTGTGTGGATTTTGTTAATTCACATCGTTAAGCCAGGCCCTTTTTGGTGGCTTAGAGTTTTTTACGGTTCATGCCCAGTGCTTTTAACATCCAATTGGGCAGGGGTTTTTCAGGTGCGCGTTTTCTCAGGTCGAGGTACCAACCTAGTTTTTTTAGGATTGGAATTTTTTTGGTTTCAACAAACTCAATCAAAGTACCATCTGGGTCTTCAATGTAGGTAAAATGTCCTGCTGCTTCGCCCATTTCAAATCCGGCGCCGCCATCAACCGTAAAGGGATGTCCGGCGCTTTCGCATTTAACTTTTAAGGCAGCCATGTTTTTTATGTCGAAGCACAAATGGATAAAACCCAAATCGCCCCAAAAGCGGTTTTCGAATAGTTTGCGGGGCGTGTAATTTTTAGCTTCCACCAATTCGATATAACTGTTGCCAAATAATTTTGAAAATGGCCCAACGCGCTCTTTACTGTGTGTTAATATAGCACGCTTAAACGTTCCGTTTCCTCCGGACAATACTGCCAAATCGTTAAATGTGTTTTCGCCCTGAAATAAAATTTTGTCGTAGCCAAGTATGTTCGCGTAAAAATTAATCGAGCGCTCAATGTTGCTCACGCCAATGGTAATGCCAACCGGACCGCCGGTGTGTTGCATGCCTTTGGCAAACCATCTGTCGTCTTCAATAATTTCGAATAAATTACCAAAGGCATCTTTCAGGTAAAAGTGTTTTTTGCCTACCGGATTTTCAGAAATAGTGCCAAGCAAATTCACCTTATTGTTTTTAAGGTAAGTGTAACTTGCCTCAACATTATCGGTTTTTATCTTCGCGCAAAACAGGCCCAAATCGCCCAACTGTGGCGTAAATGCACAGGCCTGTGGTGTGCGGCTGGTGTATTGCCAAATTTCAAAACCACCACCACCTTTCATGTTAATGGCTAAAATGGCGTGGCGTTTATGAGGCTTGCCACCGGTATATGGCAGCATTAAATTGGCTTCGGCGGCTTCTTCAAAAATGGGCACGTCCATTCCAAAGTTTTGGTTATACCATTTAAAACCTTCGTGAACATTGGCCACACCAATGCCTACCTGCTGAATTCCGGAAATAATATATTCGCTCATAACAAGCGCAAATATATTTTGTTTTTTGAGATGATTCGGATTTAATTGTGGCGTTAGCGGATAAAAAGAGCTACTTACCGCACAATTAATTTTTGAGAATTTAAGGCATTGGATGAAGCTGCCATAACAAGATACGTGCCTTTACCAAGGCTGTGGCCACTTTCAACAGCGTAAAGCTTGTTATCACTTTCTTTATTAACTTTTACTTTTGTGGTAAATTCGTTGCCCTTGGGGTCTCTTACCAATACCAAAACTTCTTTGTTTTCTATTTTTAATAGTTCACTCTCGTCGGGCAGTTGTTGGTTGGCTGCCACCAGCGATCCATCTTTGGTATATTTAAAATTAACAGGCATTACCGGTGAGTAGGTAATATTGCCCTGATAATCGCATTGTTTGAGTCGGTAATAAGAAACACCGGTGTAGGGAGAATAATCAATGTCGGTAAACCCGGCTTCGGCAGCCGAATGGCCGGCACCTTTTACAATTAGTGTTGTGAAATAATGAAGGCCATCTTTCGATTTTTCGACCGTATAAACGTCAAAACTTTTTTTAGAGCTCGCGTGCCAGCTCAGTATCACACGCTTGCCATCATAAACTGCGGTAAAACCCTCTTCACCTCCTGAATACATGGGGTTGGACGGATAGCGGCTTGTTTTAACCAGACTAAGTGGTTCCACAACAGAATTACCAGCGTTTAAAAAAAACGGCAAAACCAAAAAAAGTATGTACAGTTTATTTTTTTGCATTTAGTTGCCTTGTATCAAATGTAATTTAAGAACACCTATTTAACAATAATTTTCTGCGTTTTGGTTTCATTGCCCACCTTTATGTTTAAAACATAAGTACCGGGACTTAATTTTTCTCCATTATCCTTAACAATGTTCACTAAATGCCCGGTGGCAATGGTTTTAGAAACAACCAAGTTACCCGAAACATCGTGAATAAGGAGGTTGGCATTACTAACTGTTGTTCCGGAAATCTCAACGTTAATTATCCCATCACTGGGATTGGGAATGACAGCAATCTCGAAATCAGGAGAGGCCTTTTTAAAATCAAGACTTACAATTGACGAATAGCCCGACTCACCGGAGGTAGAAACATGTTTTAATCGGTAGTACGATGTGCCTAAGACAGGCTCATAATCGGTTTCGTTGTAGGATTTGACAATATTGCTGTTTCCTGCGCCTTTTACCTTTAAAACCTCTTCAAAATTTATACCGTCTTCTGACCGTTCAACCACAAACCAATCGTGATTAATTTCAGAAGCAGTGCTCCACATAATTTTGGCTTTATCGCCTAAAGGCGCAACTCTGAATTCGGTTAATTCAACAGGGAGCGGAGTGGCGGCCAAACTTGTGGTACCAAGTGTAAAGCGCAAATTATTATTAAGGCCGGTAACACCGGTAAAGCCATAAATATTGCCACTCACAAGCGCTGCACCTGAAACAACGCCGCCACCCGCAGTAGTTTCGTCAGCAAATGTTCCGTCGTTATCCGTATCAATCAGTAAGCGTAAGTGAGAAGCAGTAACCGAACCTAAACCGGTTAAATCAAATCGTACATCAAAACTGGTAATAGAACCCTGTTCCGTTCCGCGCCACACGCGCACCAATCTGCCCTGAACACCTTGTCCTGCAGGGAAATCGCTGGTAGTGTAGGACCCGAAGGCCCCATTATCATGCCCCCAGATATAATACTCATTATTACCAAGCCCAACAGGATTAAGTATTCGCACAACACCCGAACCCTGCGAATCGTTTTGAATGTTGCCTGCATCCACACGGCCAATTCCGGCAACGTTATGGTCAAAATTGCCATTGGCCGCATTGTCCTGCACATAAATGTCGTTTGTGGTTAGTGTGCAATTATACTTGGCGGCTAAATAATTGTTTACAATAATGCGTTGAGCAGAATTTAGTGGGGCATTGTACATAATCACCTCCGCCAAATCGCCATCTAAAAAGCGTCCTGTTGTGTTTCTTTCATTCCCAATGTAAAGACTGAAGTTGTTGGTAGACGGCGTTTTACTTTCATTATCCGTATGAATACTATTATTATTCCTGTACACATCCCGTCCAACCGCTGAAGAATAAGAGTATTCAAAGATATTGGCGGTGGCAGTTAATTGTGCCGTGGTTGTGTTTGGAAAGGTGCGGGTGGCATCTGTGTAAAGTATTGGCATGTGCATACTGGCATCGCTAAAACCAAGCATTTCATAATTTTCGTTAGAGTCGTTTCCTTTTACTAAAAATGCATTGTAGTTTTTTTGATTGTCTATTAAAGGCACAATAAAAATGTGCCACTGGGTTAAATCAAAAGCAGCATTGTCGTTTATCCAAAACTCGTCGTTTGTTCCATCAAAATCAATTGTGGGGTATCCATTGGCCGAGTTGGAAACAAAAGCAGGTCTGGCAACAACGGCCGATGGCGCTGCATTAAAGGCATTGCCCGATTGGTCGGCCCAGGCGGTTACACTCGTACCCGAAACCGTAACACCTCTGTTAGCATCTAGCCATAATTTATTGTTGGTGGTTGAACCCACACCACCCGGACCCGTTTGAGCGCTTGCCCAAATGCCACAAAAACAAATAAAAACCAGGAGAAACGGATTTTTCATTACAGGTAAAAATAATAAAATAATCGTGTCGAAATAGTTAATATTCACGACTTTTTCTTCGTTTTGAGGGGAAATCTTCGTGAAATTCCTATTTTTGGCTTCAAAATAAACTACAAAAATATGTTTGGTCAGCTAAAGCAACAATTACAAACCACCTTGTCAGAAATTCAAAACAACGGCTTATTTAAACGCGAGCGGGTAATTACAACACCTATGGATGCCGTGGTAAAAGTAAATGGAAAAGACGTGATTATTTTTTGCGCCAATAATTACCTTGGATTATCCTCGCATCCAAAAGTAATTGAAGGGGCTAAAAAAGCACTCGATACCCACGGTTTTGGCATGAGCAGTGTGCGTTTTATCTGCGGCACACAAGACATACATAAAACCCTCGAAAAAAAGATTGCCTATTTTTTAGGAACCGAAGACACCATACTTTACGCAGCCGCATTTGATGCCAACGGTGGTGTGTTTGAGCCCCTGTTTGATGAGAACGACGCTATTATAAGTGATGAATTAAACCATGCCAGTATTATTGACGGGGTGCGTTTATGCAAAGCCCAACGCTACCGTTACAAAAACTGCGACATGGCCGATTTGGAAGAGCAATTAAAAGCTTCGCAGGCACAACGTAACCGCATTATTGTTACCGATGGTGTGTTTAGCATGGACGGTTTTGTGGCGCCTTTGGATAAAATTTGCGATTTGGCAGATAAATACAATGCACTTGTTATGGTGGACGAATGCCATGCCTCTGGCTTTATTGGAAAAACAGGACGCGGAACCATTGAAGCAAAAAATGTGATGGGCCGTGTGGACATTATCACTGGCACATTGGGCAAAGCGCTTGGCGGTGCCATGGGAGGATTTACCTCGGGCAGAAAAGAAATTATTGAAATGTTGCGTCAGCGCTCGCGTCCTTATTTATTCAGCAATTCACTGGCACCAAGCATTGTAGGCGCAAGCATAGCTGTGTTTGATTTATTAACCGAAACTACTGCATTACGCGATAAGCTGGAGTGGAACATCAACTATTTTAAAAAAGGAATAAAAGCCGCCGGACTCGACATTCGTGAAGGCGACAGTGCCATTGTACCGGTAATGCTGTATGATGCCAAACTGGCCCAGGTATTTGCCGATAAATTATTGGAAGAAGGAATTTATGTTATTGGATTTTTCTTTCCGGTAGTGCCAAAAGAAAAAGCACGCATTCGGGTTCAGTTAAGTGCCGCTCACGAAAAAGAACACCTCGACAAAGCCATTGCTGCCTTTACCAAAGTGGGTAAGGAGCTGGGCGTGATTAAGTAAGAATTAGCCATTCACTCATTCAGAAATACCTTTTACCCAATAATTGTCAATATTGGCCCGTTTTCCTTCAGGTAGAGTAATTATTTGGTTAATTTTAATTTAATAATTACACACAATGAAAACAAAACTCATTACGCTTATTGCAATATTAGCAGTTTCAATTAAGGCACAAGCCCAAAGCCCCTGCGTGGATATCGGTTTCGAAGGTCTGAGCACAGGACCATTGGTATCTTCGGCATGGACCTCATCGGTAAATACCGCCGTTGCCGGCGCGTGCAATGCCAACTCCGGTAATTTTGCAACCAGCAATATTAAAGCGATTGTAGTTAGTACACCAACATTGGATGCCATTTTGGGCACAATACCCAACTCCCCATTTGCCGGCACTAAAGCTTTACAACTGTTTTATGGCAATAGCTTCGGAATGGCAAAAATTTCTAAAACCTTTACAATTACCAACGCCAATTTTATTTACCAATACGCTTATTTTGGCTCAATGCAAACTGGTGGACATTCCTATTGCGATGCGAGCGCTCTCCAATTCAGATTTTTTGATTGTAACAATAATCCATTAAGTACTATTTCAAAAACAATCAGCACAACAAATCCGGATGCTGCTTTTTGGGCGGGACCTCCCAATGGAACATCTTATACACCAAACTGGGTATTGCATCAGGTAAATCTTTCGGCTTACATAGGCTTTTGTGTGAGAGTGGAAGTTATTGCATCTTCCTGTTCATTTAGCGGGCACTTTGGTTATTGTTATTACGATGATCAATGTTCTTCTTCTTTTTTGGAAGTGAATGGTGATGCCTTGGTAGCCGCAACTGCATATACTTCGTGCTCAAGTACGGCTACCTTGTCTGCCGAAGGAGTGTTTTCATCATACCTATGGCAGGGTCCACTGGCCAGCGGTATTTCAGGCTCAACACTGGCTGCTGTAACTACCAGCGTTCCGGGATCTTATACATTAACTGTTAATACAGGCACTAACACCTTCTCGCAATCAGTTCAATTAACGATTAATAATCTTACACCTCCGGTGCTTTCGGGAAATTTAAACATTTGTCCTTCGCAATCAGCCACGCTGCAACTAACAGGACCGGGCCTTACCAGCTATTCCTGGAGCAGTGGTGCCACGGGTTCAGTAATGGTGGTGTCTCCTGCAGTTACAACCGATTATTCGGTAAATTATAACAACATCTACAATTGTTCAGGAACCAAAACGCTCAGTGTGGTCAGACACTTAAATCCATCGGTGGTATTTACAACACCGTCGGATTATGTTTGCCAGGGAAACAGCGTGGTGATGAATATTGCCAATCCTGTTGGATTAAGTGCCTTATGGAGCAGTGGTGCCAACACAGCCTCTGCATCGGTGAGTCCAACACAAACCACCGTTTACACAGTTACGGTGACCACTCAGGTGGGATGTAGTTCCAGTGCAACACATACTGTTTATGTTTGGACTAAACCTCAACTCAGTGTTAGTGGAAACAGTGCTGTTTGTTTTGGCAATTCGGCTTTGTTGCAGGTAAGTGGCGCCAGCACGTATACATGGAACACAGGTTCCAACGCCCAACAGATTTCGTTTACACCAACTTCCACAACGGTGTATACTGTTACAGGAAAAGATGGCAATGGATGTGTGAATTCAGCCGTCGCTTCTGTAGTTGTTAATCCACTACCGGTTTTGCAAAACGGCAACACTACTAACACAGTGTGTTTGGGCAGCAGCATTTCAATTTGGGTACTCACTCAGGGTGGCAGCACTTATTTATGGAACACAGGTGCAAGCAATCAAACTCTGGTTGTTTCTCCTTCTTTAAACACGGTTTATAATGTAACAGTTACCAATACAAACGGCTGCAAGGCTTCAACTTCGCAAACAGTTCAGGTTTTACCGCTTCCATCAATACAATTAGGTGCCAGCAGTGAAATTATTTGTGTGGGCGAGTCGGCAGAAATTGTAAACATTGGAAGTGGCATTGTGGGCTACCAATGGTCAAATGGCGCCACAACCTCCATTACTGTGGTTAGTCCAAGCCAAACAACTTCTTACACGCTTACAGCAACCGGAGCCAATGGTTGTTCGGACATGGCAGCAATCACCGTTACGGTGAACGAATGTGTTGGTCTGGTAAATCAAACATTGTCTCAAAAAACAATTGTCATTTATCCAAACCCTTCACAGGGTCACATTACTGTTACAGGCAATGTGCTATGTACTTTGGAATTGTTTGATGCCACCGGAAGACTTTTACGCAAAGCTGAATTAAATGAAACAAATTCCTTCACTCAAAATTTTGATCAGCTATCAAAAGGAATTTATTTTGTAAAGACCGGACTAACGTTTAGTAAAGTAATTGTAGAATAAACTCCCGGTATTTTTATTTTCCCGATTAATTTCTTGGCGTGTGATGTTAAAATCTTGTCGTTTAAAAAATGGCATTAATCGACACGTCATTTACCTGCATGGGTTTTAACACGGGATTAGTACTAAAGACAGTGTTTTAAGGCCAACTGCTTAAAATGTTAAATAATAAATAAATTATTAAAAAACCAATCCTTTTTCTGCTTTTATACGTTTAACTATTAAATACCTAAACAAAAGAAATTTGAAGAGATAATTACCAGACAACTAAAATAAAGAAGAAGGAGGAGTTATGAATCTTTTGTTGATTGACCGTGATGAGCTGTATTTGAAACAACTCAGCACCGAATTGAAAAAAAATAATTTGTATGTGCTTACTGCCAACGGCTCGGGCACTGCGCTAAAAATCCTGAAGGAAACCCACATCGACCTGATTATTTCAGCCACCGAAAGCAAAGCCTCTCAGGCGCTTTACCTGGTACTTAGCATTAAAGGCAGGTATCCCGACACACCATTGATATTATTGTCAGAAAAAAATTCGGACATTAATTTTAATACGGCCATGCTGATTGGTGCCGACGAGCTTGTGCCGCGGAACAATAATTTTGCGCAATTGTATTCGGTCATTTCACGATACAACGCTTAAAACGTTTTTTGGGATTTTATCGTACTTATGTGATTACCTAAATCGATTTAGAAAATGGCATCACTAACGCATAGGGTAGTTATGCTAACCTAAAAGGACTTTATACAGTTTTAGGAACTTACTTAAAACGGCTTTCATGTAGTTTTGAAAAAAATTAACTCATGAAAACAACAACAAAATTAGTAATGGCAGTGGCACTGGGATTGAGCCTGCTTGCCTGTAACAATCAACAACCAACCACTAACAACTGCCCGCAAAGCGACGAGCAAACCGCAGAAGCAGAACTTAAAAAAGCCGAAGAAGAAATGAAAATTGATTTCGGCTTACAGAAAAAAACGCTCACCATTCGCGATGATATTTTATTGCTGACTGCTAATTGCGCCGCTCCGGTGGATATTAAAACAATTTGTGAGAAGAAGGAATTAACCTGCGCTACTTTGTATGCAAAAAACTACAAAGAGTCAGGGCTTCTTCCGAACGGAACATTTCAAGTACGCTATGCTTTGTTGTCGGATACCCTGATTGAATTGCAGGTAGTGGACAAGTCAAACAAAGTGCTATCGATTTTAAATCAAATTTCTTTTGAACCTGAATTTTCAAAAATTCCGACACCCGTAACGCAAACTTTTACACCCGATTACAATTGCATTCCGGCCTGCATGGAGCGTTTAAGGCCTGCGTTTGCCTATTTTCAAAACATGGCCAATGTTAACTGTCAGAATGTGAGCCGTTGTTTTGCCTGCCGTTGCAGCGATGGCACCACAGCTTATGTAATGATGTTATTCAGGCCTTTAAGGCCGCACCGTTGTTACCAGACTGAGATAGCGCAGATGATAACTGACCGCACCTTGATTGGCGGAGGGAAGGGAAAATCTTCTACGCCGTAAGAAGTGATAGGATTAATTAGAGTATTAAAATGAACCGGTTGTAAACTAGTGCAACCGGTTTATTTTATTGTTTCCAACCATGAGCACAACATCGTCGGCTTATAAAGCACCTGTTCAAAACTCCCAGCCAAAGTGCAATTCTTTGGTTTGGCGCCTGTTAAATGCCCCCAAAAATGCTTAAATTTGGCTTCTTAAATTTTTGAAGATTTTATTATGACAACCGACAAATTTGTTAGCCGTCACAACGGCCCACGTGAGCAAGAGGTAAATGCCATGCTCAAAAAAATTGGTGTTTCGAGTATTGATGAGTTAATCAGTCAAACAGTGCCGGCTCAAATTCGTTTAAAGCAGCCCCTGCGTGTGGCTCCGGCAATGACAGAATATCAGTACAGCAAGCATTTAAAAGCTTTGGGCAAAAAAAACAAAGTGTTTCGTTCTTACATTGGCTTAGGCTATTACAACAATATTTTACCAGCAGTCATTCAGCGCAATGTGCTCGAAAATCCGGGTTGGTACACGGCTTATACACCTTATCAGGCAGAAATTGCACAGGGCCGTTTGGAAGCCATTTTAAATTTCCAAACCATGGTAATGGATTTAACCGCCATGCCAATTGCCAATGCTTCTTTGTTGGACGAAGCCACTGCAGCTGCCGAAGCAGTTTTTATGTTTCACAACAACCGCAGCAAGGATAAAGTAAAAAATAACGCAGAAAAGTTTTTTGTAAGCAACACGGTATTCCCGCAAACCTTAGACGTTATCATCACACGTTCGGCTCCTATCGGAATTGAAGTGGTAGTAGGTGATGCCAACACGCATGCATTTGACGATTCTTATTTCGGTGCTTTGATTCAGTATCCGGATATTAATGGCGAAGTAAACGACTACAAAAAATTTGTGTCAGATTTAAAAGCCAAAGAAATTCAGGTGGCTGTTGCTTCCGATCTTTTAGCGCTTGCTCTCATTACACCTCCGGGCGAATGGGGTGTTGATTGTGTGTTAGGTAATTCACAACGTTTTGGTGTGCCACTGGGTTATGGTGGTCCTCACGCTGCGTTTTTTACCTGCCGCGAAGATTACAAACGCTTAATTCCGGGACGTATTATTGGTGTGTCGGTGGATAGCCAGGGCAATCAGGCTTTGCGTATGGCCCTGCAAACCCGCGAACAACACATCAAACGCGACAAAGCCACTTCAAACATTTGTACGGCACAGGCTTTATTGGCTATTATGGCAAGTATGTATGCCGTGTATCATGGCAAAGATGGCATTAAAGCAATTGCCGAAAGTGTACACAGTGCCACCGTTTACACTGCTACTGAATTAAAAAAATTGGGATATACGGTAAACACCAAATTGTATTTTGATACAATTGTGGTTGCGGCCGATTCTAAAAAAATTAAAGCTCTTGCCGAAGCAAAAGAAATAAACCTGCGTTACTTTGATGAAAAACACGTTGGAATTTCTTTGGACCAAACTGTTGAAGAACACGATCTGACTGATTTACTTTCGGTGTTTGCCGAAGCTGCCGGTAAAACCTACAAAGACAGTGGTTGCGATCCACAAAATCTGTTTAAAGGTACTTTTGCCGAAAGAAAATCAGCCTACCTTACTCACCCTGTATTTAACAGCTATCACAGCGAAAGCGAAATGATGCGTTACATCAAGCGTTTAGAGAATAAAGATTTATCATTGGTTCACTCCATGATTTCTTTAGGCTCTTGCACCATGAAATTAAATGCCGCTTCGGAGTTATTGCCTTTAACCTGGCCGGAGTTTGCCAGCATTCATCCTTTTGCACCGGTAGATCAGGCTCAAGGTTATGCTGAATTAATTGAACAATTAAATAAAGATCTTTCTGAAATTACCGGATTTGCACGCATGAGTTTTCAGCCAAATTCTGGTGCGCAGGGCGAGTATGCCGGATTAATGGTAATTCGTGCTTATCACATTGCCAATGGTAATGCTAACCGCAACGTGGCTTTAATACCATCTTCGGCTCATGGCACCAATCCTGCCAGCGCTGCTATGGCTGGTATGAACATTGTGGTGACCAAATGCGACGATAAAGGCAATATTGATTTGGCCGATTTAAGAGCCAAAGCTGAATTGCATAAAGACAACCTTTCCTGCTTAATGGTTACTTATCCTTCCACACACGGTGTGTACGAAGAATCCATTATGGAAATTACACAACTCATTCACGATAACGGTGGATTGGTATATATGGATGGTGCCAACATGAACGCTCAGGTAGGATTAACATCACCGGGCAATATTGGTGCAGACGTTTGTCACTTGAATCTACACAAAACATTTGCCATTCCTCACGGAGGTGGCGGCCCCGGCATGGGACCAATCGGCGTGGTTGAAAAATTAGTGCCGTTTTTACCATCACACACAATTGTAAATACCAGTGGCGACAAAGGCATTCACGCCGTATCTGCAGCGCCTTATGGCAGCGCCTTAATTCTTTTGATTTCTTACGGCTACATTAAAATGTTGGGTGGCGATGGCTTAAAACAAGCAACCGAAATGGCAATATTAAATGCCAATTACATTAAGGAATCACTTAGTGGCCACTATAAAATTTTATACACTGGCAAAAACGGACGTTGTGCTCACGAAATGATTTTAGATTGCAGTGGCTTTAAAATGGCCAGTGGTGTTGAGGTGGCCGATATGGCCAAGCGCTTAATGGATTATGGTTTCCATGCACCTACTGTAGCATTTCCGGTTGTAAATACTTTAATGGTGGAACCAACCGAATCTGAATCAAAAGCAGAGTTGGACCGTTTCTGTCAGGCCATGATTGCCATTCGTAACGAAGTTCAGGAGATTGAAGACGGCAAATTCGACAAGGCTAATAATGTAATTAAAAACGCACCACACACCTGTAAGTTAGTGGTGAGCGATACCTGGGATAAACCTTATTCACGCGAAAAAGCAGCCTATCCTTTAGTTTGGGTACGTGAAAACAAATTCTGGCCAAGTGTTGGCCGAGTTGACAATGCGTATGGCGATAGAAATCTGGTTTGTTCTTGCGCTCCGATTGAAGCTTATATGGATGAACCACAAGTGGTATAATTCTAACTAATTTTCGAAAAATCCTTGTTAACTTTAACAGGGATTTTTTTTTGCCCTTTTGTTTGAATGTTTAAAATGCGTCTTTACAAATACATACTACTTTTTGGTTCACTGCTTATAGCTTCGTTTGCCTTTTCGCAGAATATAAAAGTGGACAGTTTGCGTAAAGCTTTTGTAACAGAGCGAGTTGATACTAACCGTGCAAAAACAGGATACCGACTGGCCAGTTATTATATCCACAGGGGTTTGTCAGATTCGGCCTTGTACTTTGCGAGGTATAGTTTTTTTATTTCCAAAAAGCAAAATTTTAAATATGGCATGGCAGCCAGCTCAAATTATTTGGGTCAGACAAAAAGTTACATGGGTTACCCTGATTCGGCTATTTATTTTTTTAAGGAAGCAAAAAATTATTTCCGTGAAATTAAGGATTTGGGAAGAGAGGCCGGCATGTTGAACAACCTTGGAATTGCCTATAAAGAGCAGGGAAATATTCCAAAAGCACTCGATAATTATT
This sequence comes from Bacteroidia bacterium, assembly GCA_020846335.1. Taxonomy (GTDB): domain Bacteria; phylum Bacteroidota; class Bacteroidia; order B-17B0; family Aurantibacillaceae; genus Aurantibacillus. Next base: position 36,654 of record JADLED010000330.1, on the reverse strand, counting down.
TTTTAGCTTTAAAAATAAAAGAGCAAATGTTCGATTCGGTTGAAATTGCAAACGGATACCATAACATTGGGCAGTTGTATTACGATGCCACTGACACGATAAACGCCATAAAGTATCACAATCGTGCTTTATTCATTAGAAGAAGTATAAGTGATAGCTCAGGCATTGCCTCTTCTCTCATTGCTATTGGTGTTTTTCATCAATCCAAAAATCGCAGCGAAGAGGCAAAAAAATGTTTTACCGAATCATTAAAAATCAGCGAATTAATAAAAGAGGAAGAGTCGATAGCAATTGCGTGCTATAATTTGGGCAACCTTTATTATAAAGCAAATAAAATTGAGGAATCAAAGATTTTATATCAGCGTTCGCTTGATTTGTCGCGCAAAAACAAAAATGGCAAGGGTGTTGTGCTTTGCCTCGAAATTTTAGGAAGCATCCACCTTGATAAAAATGAAAACAAAAAAGCACTTGGTTTATTGGAAGAGGCCTATTCCGTTTCGCGCGAAATTGATGCCACGGAAGTGTTGAGTACCTTGTGTGGTAAGCTGAGTGCTGCCTATGAAAAGAATGGAGATCCGGGTAAGGCTGTTTTTTATCTCAAAGAATCAATTAAGCTTAAAGACAGTTTATTTAATGCTGAAAATATTAGGAAGTTGACCGCAACGGGTTTAACATACGAACACGAAAAAGAAAAATTACTGCTGCAAAAGGAACAGGAAATTGAGCAGGCGCGGGTTAAAGAAGCCACCCGAAGAAAAAACATCATCATTGTGGTTATCGTTGTTTTTCTTGGCCTGATTTCCGGCTTTGCTTATACAATATCCAAAAAACTTAAAGAAAACCGGAGGCAGAAAAAAATAATTGAGGAGCAAAAGAATGAAATGGTGGCTTCTATTAATTATGCCAAACGCATTCAATATGCACTATTGGCACACGACGATTTGCTTGTAAATAATTTGTCAGCACATTTTGTTCTCTTTAAACCAAAAGACATTGTGAGTGGCGATTTTTATTGGGCAACTATTAAAAATAACTTTTTCTACCTGTCTGTTTGCGATTGCACCGGCCATGGAGTCCCCGGTGCCTTTATGAGTTTATTAAACATCAACTTTTTAAATGAGGCCATTAACGAAAAACAAATTGTTTTGCCTGGCGATATTCTTAATTACGTGAGAAACCGGATTATTGAAAGCATGGATGGCGGGCGCGACGGTATGGATGCCCTGTTATTAAAGATGCCCCTGGATAAAAAAAGTGCATTGGTGGAGTATGCTGCAGCAAATAACGTACCGCTACTTATCAGAAATAATGCTTTTGTGCCTTTACACAAAGATAAAATGCCGGTTGGTTTGGGCGAAAACCTAAACCCTTTTAATACTTTTTCATTTGAAGCAATTCCCGGCGATGCCATTTACCTTTACACAGATGGCTTTGCTGACCAGTTTGGAGGCCTCAAAGGAAAAAAATTCATGTATAAGCAACTGGATAATCTTATTCTTTCAAATAGTAATAACCCCATTTTAGAACAAAAAGAAAATTTGCTTACTGCCTTTGAAAACTGGAAAGGCAAACTGGAACAGGTGGATGACATTTGTGTAGTAGGAATTAAATTCTGATAGTTTTTCAACGCTTTAATAATTTAAAACCGATTTCCCTTCCTTGCCCTTTAAACATGGCCAGATTAATCCAGAAGAACGCGAATTTTTCCATCAGTTCAAATTTGTCGTTGCCGCCAATGTCATAGCATTCGGCAAAGCCCGCGTCTAAAGCCAATTGCTGTGCCATCTGCTTTCCCCTTTCCGAATCGCCGGCAACAAATAAATCGAGAGCCGTGGCATTGTAAACCGGATTTTGCATGTTGTTAAAACCCGTGGTATTAAAGCATTTCACCACATCGCGTGTAGCAGTATTTGCGAGTATGGCTTCCGACACATTTGTAAATCCCTTTGGCCCTCTGCCCATCACAATGTTTGCGGCATCAATAATTACTTTACCGCTTGTATCACCAAGCGACAGTGCCACTTCAACGGCAACAGTGGCGGGGGTAGCCATTAAAATAACTTCGGCGGCTTTAACGGCTTCGGCAATGCTATGAGCAATAATGCCTTCTTGCGACAGTAATTCTTTTCCTTTAAAGCTGGTAACATCGCGCACACCAAGCATTACGGCATGACCGGTTTTGGCCCATTTCAAAGCCAGGGCGCCACCCACATTGCCGGTACCAATAACTCCTATTTTCATTTAATTAAGTGTGTACTCAACAGTTATTTTAGTGTTTAATAATTTAGACACCGGGCAGTTTTTTTCGGCATCGGCCACCAGTTCAGCAAATTTTGTGGCATCTATTCCGGCAACCACAGCGCGCAATGTTAAGTGAGATTCGGTAATGGCGCCATTGTCGAGCGTAATGTCGCACTTGGTCTCCAGTTCGCCGGGAGTGAAACCCGCGCCGGTAATTCCAAAGCTGAGCTTCATGGTAAAACAACCGGCGTGCGCTGCCGCAATTAGTTCTTCGGGATTGGTGCCAATGCCATCCGCAAAGCGTGTGTTAAAGGAGTATTGCGTTTTGTTTAATACGGAACTTTGGGTGGTTAAATGACCATTACCTTCTTTTCCTGTTCCTTGCCAAAAGGCGCTTGCGTTTCTTTTCATGTGTTTTGTGTTTATTATTTTTTATCAAGTGGTTTTAAATCGTAAATACTTCTGATGGATTGAAATTCTTTTTCCATATCCAGGCCTAAATCAACAAGTTTGCCTGTTCTTACATCAAACACCCAGCCGTTAATGGTTGGGAATTGGGTTTTGTACCACGAACGCTGAACGTGATCAATCTTAATAATGTTTAGGCATTGTTCGAGCACATTCAATTCAACCAGACGGTCAAAGCGTTGTTGGGTTTCTGTAAGCGCGTCTAACTCTTCGCGGTGAAGGCGATACACATCGCGCAGGGTTTGCAGCCAGCTGTTTAATTGCCCCATGTCGCTGGGATTCATGGCTGCTTTAATGCCTCCGCACTCATAGTGTCCGCACACAATGATGTGTTTTACTTTTAAATGCTCAACGGCGTATTGCACCACGGCATTAAGGTTGTTGTCGGTGCTCACCACCAGGTTGGCAATGTTGCGGTGAATAAACACTTCGCCGGGTTGCACACCCATTAAGTCTTCGGCAGTTACCCGACTATCGGAGCAACCAATATAAAGGTATTCGGGATGTTGGCCCTGAGCCAGTTTTTCGAAGTAGTCGGGAGTCAACGACAATTTTTGCCTTACCCATTCTTTGTTGTTTTCAAATATTTTTTCAAAGTATTTCATTATACAAGGATGTTGTTTTCTGGTTTAAGGGGTGCTGGTATATTTTCTTCGTGAAACATTTCTCTTAAATCTATTTCAATGGCACGGCTCATGGCGGTGATGGGCACATCGTTGGCACTGCCTTCAAAGGGGCTTTCGGTTGATTCGCCTATTTTTTCGAGGGTGGTAAAAATCCAGGTGGATAAAACACTGAACGGAATGCAAAGCCACACTAAGTGTCCGCCTAGTTTATTAAATTCCTGCAACATGCCAAGTGGCACCAGCGCCGCAAAAACACGGATGAAGTAAAGATTGAGTGTGGCAAACTGTCTGGGATAGGGGAAATTTTTAATACGTTCGCAGGCACCCTGTTGGTTTAAAAACTCCAACAAAATTTTTTCGAGTTCCATGTGTCTGAAATCTTCAATTAAACCCCGGTCTAACAAATCTTTTAAGTGAGCCGATTGCATGCTGATGATTTGCGCAGCCTTATTGGTTTTGGTCATGATCAGTTTTACGTCCTCTTCAGGTAAATACAGCAACAGGTCGTGTTCTATTTTATGGTCGTGCTCATGTACTTTAAACCAACGGTTTTTGTATTCCTGATTGTGTTTTTTGTAAATGGCTTCCCAGGTACGTGCCTCGCGTAACTGAAAACGAAGAGCTGTGAGCCAGGCAAAATGGCGGTATGTAAATTTAAGTTGTTCGGCCCTCAACTCTTGTTCATTTAGTTTGGTTGAAGCATGTTTGTTGCTTACGTAATCACGTACCATTATTCCCCAGCCTCTGCTGGCATTAACTATGGCGCCCCAGGCTTTGCGGGCTTCCCACATACGGTCGTAAGAGGCGTTGTTTTTAAAACCCACCACAAAGGCAACTGCGGTGCCTAAGAGGGCAATGGGCAGCCAGGGCACGGCCAGCCATTTCCAATCGAGTAATACATAACAACAGGTGGGAACAGCTGATATAAAGAACAAGGTGTAAATGTCCTTTCGGGTCCAAAAGATTACTTCTTTAAAAGAAAAGTTTTTACCTGCGTGCATGTGTTTTGTTATTGATTTAATAAAGATGCGAAATAAGAATTCAAACGCCACATTACTTTCTAATTAGTTTATTACTTACTTTTAGGAAAGTATTTTGATAATCAATACATAACATGCCTGATTTTATATACAATAATAAAGTTTATTACAATCCAGTAGAGTTTGCAATGGACCGGATTGGAGGTGCCTGGAAAATGCCGATTCTTTGGCGTTTGCGCGAAAAAACCATGCGTTATGGCGAACTAAAGAAAGATATTCCGCATGTGACGCACAAAATGTTAAGTTCCAAATTAAAGGAACTGGAAGAAGAAGGATTTATAACCCGGAGTGTTTTTGCTGAGGTGCCACCACGCGTGGAATACACGTTGACCAAACGAGGCCGGCAATCCATTGAAGTGATAGAAAATATAAGAAGTTACGGGCAGGCTTTGATGAAGGAATTTAAAATTCAGGAACCACGAAAGGCGCTAAAGGGCAGGGAAAAACCGGAGAGCGTTCGGAAGTTGAAGACACACTTTTAAGCCCGGGGAAGAATATTTGTGTTAATTTAAAAATTATCCTATCTTTGACATCCCAATTAATGCGGATGTGGCGTAATTGGCAGCCGCACCAGACTTAGGATCTGGCGCCGCGAGGCGTGGGGGTTCGAGTCCCTTCATCCGCACAAAAAAAGCAAAGCTAATTACTTTGCTTTTTTTATAAAATATAAAACGTAAGCCCGCATGGCGAAATTGGCAAACGTTGCGGTCTCAGAAGCCGTTGGTGTAATTACCTTGGGAGTTCGAGTCTCCCTGCGGGCACAGAAAAGCCGGCACTCAGGTGCCGGCTTTTTACTTTTAATACTCTCTGTATTTTTTCGGAACTCAATAAGGGCTTTTATTTCTTAATTTTTTTGAGAGATAATTCAGTGCCTGCCTAACAAATTAACAATCAAAAGTTCACTAAATGTGAACTATTTTCATATCTTTGTTATTAGTACATGAAGGTTCACCTGATAAGAAAGCAAACCATTGAATTATTTGCGATTAGGCACTCGAACAGTAAAAGTTCTTTTGTTCTTTGGTTAAACACATTAAAATATGCGGATTGGAAAATTCCGGAAGACATTCAGGCCACTTATGGTTCGGCAGATTTGCTGGGTCGAGGAAGTAACAGGGTGGTATTTAATATTGGAGGAAACAATTACCGCATGATTTGTAAATATGGCTTTGGAAACAGGGTAGTGCATTTGTTTATTATGTGGATTGGAACTCATGCAGAATACACCCGACTTTGTAGCAACAACGAGCAGTTTACTGTTAGTGCCTATTAAAAGCACAAAGCGGAATTGTGAAATAATGATTGAAAAAAATGAAAACACTGAAGTATAAAATAATCAAAAGTAAATTGCAGTATAAAGACTATTGCAAAACGCTGGAAGAATTGGTATTTACCGATTCAAAAAACAGGGAGATAAAAGACGAAATTGAGCTATTGACTTTTCTTATTGAAAAATACGATGAAGCTCACAGTATACCTACTGATATGAATCCAATCGAATTGCTTCTGTCATTAATGCACGACCATGATTTAAAGGCAAAAGATTTGGTGCAAATACTTGGCGTGAGTAAAGGCATGGTATCGGATATTTTGCATTACAAAAAGGGACTTTCAAAAGACATCATTCGCACACTGGCCGATTATTTTAAAATGGCTCAGGAAGCCTTTAACCGACCATATTCACTCAAATCGGAATACAAATCTGTGCAACTACCTGTGAGAGTCATCAAAACAACCAAAGTGCGAATCGCCGCTCGTTAATAGTTCGACTCTCCAACATCACATCAAAAATGGAGGCTTGTTATCGTTTCAGTTAAATTTGGATTTACTTTCAATCTTCCTTGTAAAATAAGTCTTCCAATTGTGGCAATTCTTCTTCGGCAAACATTCTTGAGCGAATCATAAAACGTTTTCCTCTCGGTATTTCGATGGAAAAACTGGAGCCGCGTCCGTCCACCACATCCAATGTTAATTGTGTGAATTGCCAATATTCAAACTGGTCTTTGCTCATCCAAAATTCAAAACTTTCAACGGTTCCAAGTCCCACATCGCTGTATCCGATTTTAAAATCTCCTTTTTCAAAACACATGGGCGACGAGCCATCGCAGCAACCACCACTTTGGTGAAACACCAAATCCCCAAATTCTTCTTTTAAGGAATGTATGAGTTCTTTGGCTGATTCGGTTGCCAATATGCGCTTTACTTTTTCCATTTGATTTTTTGTCCATAAAGAACAAACGTGCTGTCTGTACACGTTTGCCCTTTTATGAACTTTGCACACTAAAAGAAACCTAATTTATTTTTATTGTACGAAATCAACATGTTTTTTGTTTGACGGTAATGGCCCAACATCATTTTATGTGTTTCGCGGCCAAAACCCGATTTTTTGTAGCCGCCAAATGGTGCATGGGCAGGGTAGGCGTGGTAACAATTTACCCAAACGCGTCCGGCCTGAATGGCGCGTGGCACAGTGTAAAGCTCATGCGCATCGCGGGTCCAAACCCCTGCACCTAAGCCGTAAAGTGTATCGTTGGCAATGGCAATGGCTTCTTCGGTGGTTTTAAACGTGGTAACACAGGTTACAGGGCCAAATATTTCTTCCTGAAACACACGCATTTTATTATGACCTTTGAGTACAGTTGGTTGGATGTAATAACCACTGCTTAGGTCTCCGCCTAATTTGTTGGCATCGCCTCCTACCAGCACTTCGGCACCTTCTTCTTTACCTATTTTAAGGTAAGAAAGAATTTTTTCGTACTGATCGTTGGAGGCCTGTGCGCCCATCATCACCGAACCATCCAGAGGGTCGCCGGTTTTAATGGCTTTTACACGTTCCACCACACGTTTCATAAATTTATCGTAAATGCTTTCGTGCACCAGAATACGCGAAGGGCAGGTACAAACTTCGCCCTGATTGAGCGCAAACAATACAGCGCCTTCAATGGCTTTGTCAAAAAATTCATCGTCGGCATCGGCTACCGAAGGGAAAAATATGTTTGGAGACTTGCCGCCCAATTCCATGGTAACAGGAATGAGATTTTCGGAAGCATATTGCATAATTAAACGGCCGGTGGTGGTTTCGCCGGTAAAGGCCACTTTGTTAATGCGGGTAGATGTGGCCAATGGTTTTCCGGCTTCAGGTCCAAATCCTGTAACAACGTTTAATACTCCCGGAGGCAAAATATTGCCGATTAATTCCATGAGTACCATAATTGAAGTAGGTGTTTGCTCGGCCGGCTTAACAATGGTGCAGCAGCCCGCAGCCAGTGCCGGTGCAATTTTCCAGGTGGCCATTAAGAGTGGAAAATTCCATGGAATGATTTGACCAACCACACCCAATGGTTCGTGCAGGTTAATGCTTACTGTGTGTTCGTCGTGTTCGGAAATGGTTCCTTCTTCGGCACGGATAACGCCTGCAAAGTATCTGAAATGGTCGATTACCAGCGGAAGATCGGCTGCGCGGGTTTCGCGGATGGCTTTTCCGTTATCGATGGTTTCAACAATGGCCAGGTATTCGAGGTTTTGTTCAATTACATCGGCAATTTTTAATAATAAATTGCTGCGGTAGGTGGCGGCCGATTTGCTCCATGCAGGAAATGCGGAGTGGGCGGCGTCGAGGGCCAGCTCAATATCTTCCTTACCCGAACGGGCCGCTTTTGTAAATACTTTTCCGTCTATTGGCGAGATGTTATCAAAATACTCACCTTTAACCGGTGGCACAAATTTTCCGCCAATATAGTTGTCGTATCTGGCTTTAAACGTAGGTCGTTTTGCTGAATTTTCCATGATTTAATGTTTTAATTAGTTAGTAGGTGCAAGTTGTATAAGTGGAATTTAAGATTGCTTCAAAATAATCCCGTGTACTAGCACAAAATTCCCAAACTGACAGAAGTCATGCAAATGGGGAAGTCTTTTATTATATTTGATATAAGCAATAGGTTTTTTATGTATCAATTGGATAAAATAAATACTACCAGGGTTGATAAACTTAAAACAGAGGTGGAGCAACGCACCACCTTTACGCTTAACCGTTGCGAACTGAATATTTTTGAAACACACCGTAAGGCCGAAAATGTGAAGCTGAGTTTTGAAGGTTTTACAATTACCTCGATGCTGCGTGGGAAAAAAATACTAAAGCTGGACGAGGAAAAGCAGATGAACTATATTCCCGGCGAAACGTTTATTTTGCCTTCTGCCAAAGAAATGGTGATTGATTTTCCGGAGGCCAATTATTCCAACCCTACCCAATGCACAGCTCTGGTAATTGAGGATGCTTATTTAAAAAAGCAACTCGATTACATTAATGAAACTTTTCCGAGGCACGAAGAATCGGGTAACGAGTGGCAACTGAGCCTGAACCAACAGTTTTTACAAAACGACGAAATGATTGTGTCATTGGGCAATCGCCTAATCCGTATTTTTTCAGGTAACGACCCCATGAAGGATATTCTGGTGGATATTAAACTGAAGGAGTTGGTGCTATCGATTATGCGTTTGCAAAATTTTAGCCAACTAGACAGCCAGGATTTTATGGCACTGAAGGTGAATGCACGGTTTAAGGCTGTTGCGGATTACATACGCCGTAACATTACTGCTGATATTTCGGTGAGCGAACTCAGCAACATTGCCTGCATGAGTAAATCGGTTTTTTACCGCAGTTTTACCAACGAGTTTGGTATTCCGCCCAATAAAATGATATTAACCGAAAAAATAAAATACGCCAAGCAACTGATGGACTCCAACACGGTGAAGATAAAAGAGGTGTGTTTTGCTTCGGGCTTTTCTGACCCCAATTATTTTTCCCGCATTTTTAAGAAACTGGAAGGGATAACACCCGGTGAGTATTTAAGTGGCGCCAGAAAATCGGCACCGCAAAGGACTTAGCGGGATAAATAGAAATTAGACCCTTATTCCTATCAGGGTAATATCGTCTAACTGTTCTTTGTTTTTCATCCACTCATCCAGTGTTTTTTTGATTTGTATTTTTTGCTCGTTCATAGGGAGCTGTGCAATGGAGAGGAGTAATTCTTTCAATCGTTTGTACATGAATTTTTTACCTTCCGGTCCGCCAAACTGATCGGGTATGCCATCGGTAGTGGTGTAGATGATGTCTCCTTTTTGTAATTGTATGCTGTGTTGCGAAAACGGAATGTGATCTCTCTGAAACCTTCCTACCGGCATTTTATCGGGACTAAACACCAACACGTCATTGTTTCTCAAAATCCACAAGGGATTGTTTGCCGCAGCATATTGTAAGGAGTTGTTTTCAAAATTAAAAACCATCAGGGTGCAATCCATACCGTCCCAGCCACCTTCTTTGCTGCCATCTTTTTTTAATCGTTCGATAATTGTTTTGCGTGTGTGGTTTAATATTTCGGCAGGCTCGTTAAGGCTTTCAATGGCTTTTTCGAGACTGGTAATATTAAGTAAACTCATAATGGCACCCGGAACGCCATGGCCGGTGCTATCGGCAGTGGCAAAGGCAAAGCGGCCATTGTTGAGAATAGAAGCCCAGTAAAAATCGCCGCTAACCACGTCGCGTGGCTGGTATAAAATAAAATAATCGTGTAGGTTTTTGTTGAGCAAATCCTCACTGGCCAAAAAACTTCGTTGTATGCGTTCGGCATAAAGAATGCTGTCTTTAATGGCCATGTGTTTTTCTTCTATAACAGATTTTTGGTGTTCTATTTCTGTTTTTTGATTTTCGAGGAGCGCGTTTGTTTTTCTGGATTTTTTATAGTTGCGGTAAACCAAACTAAGGCTGAGGATGATGGCCAAACCTGCAATGAGACTTAACCAAAGAATTGTTTTTTGCGCGTTTATTTTTTTGAGTTGAGTAAACAGTTTGTCTTCCTGAACCTGAATTTCGGCTTTTTGAGACTCGAGGATGTTGTTTTGTTGGGTAATACGCTGTTGCTGTAATTTTAATTCTTCTACTTTAAGGTTCAATTCATTTTCCTGAAGTTGGTTTTGAGCAATTGTCAGATTTAGTTTTTCTTCCTGAAGTCTTAACCGGCTTTCCTGGGTTTGTATGGCATTGAGTTGGCTGTTAATACGGTCTTTTTGTTCCTGAATGCTGGCTTCCTGAATTTTATTTTGAGCCATGGCATAACCCAGTTTGGCCTTTTGCTTTTTTAAACTGTCTTCCTGAACACGGAAAGCTGCCATTTGGTTACTGATTTTTTCTTTTTGTTCGTTGATGTTTTTTTCCTGCTCACTTATTTTTCTGGCAATTTCCAACAACTCGTTCTGCGACAACACTGTTTCGAAATTTCCGTTGTAAAGGCCATCCTGTATTTTTTCAAATGCGTTTTCCCATTTTTCTTTTGCCAATTGGCCTTTTTGCGACTGGCCCGGGTCTTCGATATAAACCGCTGCGGCATTTTTGATTTCTTCGTGTATGTCCAGTTCGGCTTTGCGCGCCAGATAGGCGTTGAAGGCAAACTTTAAATCGTTTTCCACTACCATAAACGAAATCATTGAACGCGAGAGGTCGGGTTCGTTGTAGGAAATGACGAGCACTTCCTTTTTAACATGTGCAATGTCGAAGTTTTTAAAATTAGCAACGTCAACGTATAATATTTCGGTTTGAGGAAGTTTTTTAACGTTGCTGGTTTCGGGAAATGGTAATATTTTAATTGGCAGGCGCATAACAACTTTGGTTGTAGCCAAAACGTTTAAGGCATCAATTAAATCCTGATCGGCGGCCAGTAGTCCTATTTTAAATTCCTTTACCTCGTCAATGCGTGGCCACTCAATGTAGTTTACAAAGTTGTAAATGGATTGCGCTTTAATTTTGGCCAATTCTTTAAGATTGGTTTTTTCAACGGTGTTTACCCACTGTTCCTGCGCCTGGCGGTTTTTGTTTGCCTGATTGGGGTCTTCAATGTAAACCGCGGCCATGCTGCGTATTTCGTCGTGTATGTAAAAGCCGGCTTTTTTGGTAAGGTAATGGTTAAAGGCAAATTTTAATTTATTATCAATAACCATAAACGACACCATGGAGCGATAAATGTCGGGTTGATTATAGGAAATCACCAACACGTTTTTTTTGATTTTTGAAATGTCAAAATTTTTGAAATTGGCGGCGTCAACATACAATATTTCGGTTTGGGGTATGTAGCGGACATCGTGCTCGGCGAGTGGTAAAATTTTGAGCGGCAGGCGCATGACCATGCTGTTGGCCGCAATTCGGTTTAATGCATTCACCAGATCTTTATCAGCCCCTAACAAACCAATGCGAAATTCTTTCAGCTTATCAAAATTTGGCCACTCGATGTGGTTTACAAAATTATAGATGGATTGTGCCTTTATGGCTGCCAGGTCCTTCTGACTCTGACTTGGGGTTTGTGCAAATGATGTGCCAAGGCAAACAATCAGAAAACAAAAAATGTATTTTCTAAGCTTCATCATTAAGTTATGTCTACTGATTTACAGAGCAAATTATTTTATTATTCAACTTTAGTACCGTTAAATTACGCAAGACTTTGTTTTTTAAAAACCCTGATATTTGTGTCCAAATTAATAAAAGTGCCGAATGAAATTTATTTTCAGGTAAAAAACTCACGAAAAATACAAAAAAATTTTCCGCAATAGTGAATTGGAGATAATTTGTTTTTTATTATTAAAGGAAGTAGAATTCCTACAATTCAAAAACTGAATGCGGAATGAGATGAAAATGCGATAAACTAAAACGTTAAGAGGCAAAATTACTTAATCACTTAGAATTAAGTTGTTATTGCTAAAAAATGGAATTTTTGAAAGTGGAAATGGCTCTTTATTTATCAGAATTCGAATTTGTAGCCAACGCCTTTTACGGTTTTAAAATAATCGTCGCCAATTTTTTCGCGCAGTTTGCGAATGTGAACGTCAATAGTGCGGTCGCCCACCACCACTTCGTCGCCCCAAACCTGATCGAGAATAAATTCGCGGGTAAATACTTTACCGGGCTTGCTGCTTAATAAGGAAAATAATTTGAATTCTTTTTTAGGCAAGGCAATTTCAACACCATTTTTAAAAACGGCGTGTTTTTCCTTATCAATTCTAACATCGCCAAATTCCACATTGTTTTCGCTGGCAGCGGCAGATTGTAATCGGCGCAAAAGTGCTTTAATGCGACTAATGAACACACGTGGTTTTATTGGCTTTGTAATGTAATCATCGGCGCCTACCTCAAAACCGGCAATTTGGGTATAGTCTTCGCTGCGGGCGGTTAAAAAAGCAATCAACACATCCTGTAAACCTTTTTGCTCGCGCAATTCGCGGCAGGTTTCAATGCCATCCATGTCGGGCATCATCACGTCCAGTACAATTAAGTGCGGCAATTCTTTTTTAGCAATTTCAACGGCATCTTTGCCATTGTTGGCAGTTAATATTTCGTAACCTTCTTTTTTAAGGTTGTAGCCTAAAAACTCTACAATATCCGGTTCATCATCCACCAACAGAATTTTAAAAGCTGAATTACTCATAGGAATAAATTTAATGCCCCAAAGTTAACAAAAAGGGTTTCGGTCTAAAGTTAACTTATTATTAAGTTATTTCTCTTAACACAGAATTAACTTAAACTTTTGGTAACATCAAATTTAAGTGCGAGTAATCTGTATTGGCTTTTTTTGCAGCAAAATAATATTATGCAAAAGCTATTCGTCACTTTATTAATTTTTCTTTCGGTTTCATTACTTCAGGCGCAAACCGGAAGAATTTCCGGGACTATTGTTGATTCTAAAACCGGAGAAACGTTGCCGGGTGCAACCATATTGGTGGAGGGTACAACCAAAGGGGCCTCGGCCGACCTTGACGGAAAGTTTGCAATTAATAACGTGCCAGCAGGAAAGGTAACGCTGGTGGTGAGCTATATTTCGTACACTACTAAAAAAATTACAGATGTGAAGGTGGTATCGAATGATGTGACGGATGTTAATGTTCAAATGGAAGCTTCTACTTCGCAGGATTTGGAACAAGTGGTGGTGATTTTTACACTTAATAAGGAAAACAACGCGGCCTTGGTACTGCAACAAAAAAACAGTGCCAGTGTTCAGGATGGAATCAGCCAGGAAACGATTAAACGAACTCCCGATAAAAGCACCAGCGATGTGTTAAAACGTGTGAGTGGTGCCAGTATTCAGGATAATAAATTTGCCATTGTGCGGGGACTTAACGAACGTTACAACGCAGCGTATTTGAACGGTGCGCCATTACCAAGTTCTGAAAGCGACCGGAAGGCCTTTGCTTTTGATATTTTTCCGAGCAACATGCTCGATAATCTGGTGATTACCAAAACCGCACGCCCCGATATGCCGGGTGAGTTTGCAGGCGGGATCATCGACATCAGCACAAAAAACATTCCTGAAAAAAATTTCCTTTCTGTTTCTGCAACAAGCGGGTTTAATGTGGTAACTACCGGAAAAGACCGCTATTACTACAAAGGTGGCAAGTTGGATTGGTTGGGCATTGACGATGGAACCAGAGGCATGCCAACTCAGGTGCCTGCGGTTGAAAGTTTCCCATACAAAAAAGACGAGCAGGCACAATTGGCAAAAGATGTACCGGTTTCGGACTGGGGAGTTTATAAAAAGAAGTTTGGCCCTAATTTGTCTTTTCAGGTTGCGGGAGGGTATAATTTTAAGCGCAAGGAGAAAGACTTTTTTGGGATACTGGCTTCGGTGAGTTATAACAAAACCAATAATATTTTTAATGCACAACGAAATTCTTTTTCTGATAATGCGGACCCTAACCGTGCTTCGCAACTCGACGCTGTATTTACCGATAAGGTGTATTCATCGCAGGTGCTGGCAGGTGGGCTTTTGAACTTATCGTGTAAACTAAACGAAAACAATTCCATCAGTTCTAAAAACCTGTTGAGCGTTAATTCCGACGATAGAACAATTTTAAGAAGTGGCACTTCGGGTTTGGCGGATGCCAATAAAAGTCTTTCCAAATCCACAGCGTTTTGGTTTACCGGAAATAAAATTGCCTCATCGCAACTTATTGGCGAGCATCTTCTTGAAAAAATTAAACTAAAAATAAACTGGGTGGGTTCTTACAGTGGCGTGAAACGTGACGTGCCAAATCTGAGAAGAAACACCTATTCGCGTTACAGAGATTTCGATCCAAATGGAAATCCAAACGATACGGTTTATGCTGCGGTTATTTCGCCAAACAGTGTGGGCAACGAGTATGGTGGATTTATGTTCTGGTCGAGCCTGTCGGAAAGTATGGCCAGTGCCAAAGCAGATGTGTCGAGGCCCTTTAAGTTATCGCCTAATTTTAACATGGAAATAAAGCTGGGAGGTCAAACCCAACAGCGTTCGCGCACATTTACTGCCCGTCAGATTGGCTACACCAGCATGGTTTCGTTTGTTGACAGTTTATTGTACCTCGATCAGAATAACATTTTCAGCGCGCAAAATATGGGGCAGTTGTCGCCCGGACGTGGCGGGTTTAAATTAACCGAAGGCACCCGACCAACCGATTCTTACAAGGCTTCGTCGAGGCTGAATGCCACTTACCTGATGTTTGACACAAAGTACAAATCGTGGTTCAGGGCCATATTTGGCGCAAGGTTGGAGTCGTACTATCAAAAGCTGATTTATCCGGGCAAGTTTTATGTAATTGATAAAGTTGAGATAACCAAAGACACAACGGTGCTGGATGTATTGCCATCGGCCAACTTTGTGTTTTCGCTTAACGACAAACAAAACATTCGTTTGAGTTATTCTAAAACCCTTAACCGCCCCGAGTTTAGAGAGTTGGCGCCGTTTGGTTTTTACGATTTTAACACCCTGTTCTTTACCAGTGGTAACGATACCCTGCAGCGTGCCACCATTCACAATTACGATTTGCGCTACGAAATTTTTCCGGGACGCGGACAGTTGTTTTCGGCCTCAGTGTTTTATAAAGATTTTATAAATCCAATTGAACAAATTGCATTAACAAACGCCAACGAAATTTCGTATGTTAATGTTCCGCGCGCCAAATGTTATGGGCTGGAGCTGGAATACCGTTTGATAATCGGGCAGTTTCATAAAAACGATTCGAGTAAACTGGGCAAAGTGCTCGATAACCTGACCATGTTTACAAATTTTGCCTACATTAAATCGGTGGTGGATGTTTCCAAACTTGATTCGCGTCCTAAAGATGCACCAACCACCAGGCAATTGCAGGGCCAGTCGCCTTATTTGTTTAATGCCGGTTTATCGTATGTTGACAGCGAAAACGGATTTAGTATCAGCACCATTGTAAATCGTGTTGGACAAAGAATTTCGGTGGTAGGCAATTATAACACCCAATTGGACATTTGGGAAAATGGCAGAACCATTATGGATTTTCAGGCTTCGAAGTCGTTTTTAAAAAACAAACTGGAGTTGCGTGTTACTGCCAAGGATATTTTTGCAAAAAATCAATTGGAATATTTTTACGTGAACAAAAGCACAAACACGCGCTTTGAAAAAGCTAAGGACGATATTATCCGTTCCAACCAACTGGGCACCACCTTTGCTTTTCAGGTTACCTACAAATTCTGATAATTTAAGGTTAGGGAATGATTAAGTAAATACTGATTTTTTTTAGTTTCATTAACCTTAAAATAACACAGCCTTTATTGTTTTATAATTTTCATTTAACGCAAAGCACATGCCGAAGTTTGAAATTTGTACCACAATTAAAACTAAAAAAATGAAAAGAAATTTATTATCTGCCATTGGGGCACTGATACTTGGAGCGAGTTTTGCTCAAACACCTTTCCTACAAAAAACCTGTTACCGTGGAGCATTTGCACCTGCACCAACTCCTATGTGGACAGATAGCTGGACCGAATGGGATCCACAAAATAAAGTTTACCCTGCACCAACTGTTACTGTAAATGCCAATATCACCAGCAACACCACATGGTCAAGTGGTCAGGTGGTTTTATTACAAGGGCCTATTTATGTTACAGGTAATTCCATACTAACAATTCAGCCAGGTGTTATTGTTCGTGGTTCAAGCCAGGTAGCCGGTTCCGGTTTATTTGTTACCACCGGTTCTAAACTAATGGCAGTTGGCACAAAAACAGCTCCAATTGTTTTTACTTCTGATGCAGCTCCAGGCTCAAGACAACCTGGTGATTGGGGCGGAATTGTTTTGATGGGTTTAGCTAATAGCAACAATCCAAATGGCATTAACAACATTGAAGGTATAGCAGTGAGTTCTTTAACTCAATACGGTGGTGGCTTAACTCCTAACGATAACGACAATTCTGGCGATTTACAATACATCCGCATTGAGTTTGGTGGTTACGTTTATGCTTCCAATAAAGAAATTAATGGTTTAACACTGGGTGCTATTGGACGTGCAACTAAAATTGACTTTATACAATGTTCTTTTGTGAACGACGATGCTTTTGAATGGTTTGGTGGAACAGTAAATTGCAGCCATTTGGTAGCTTACCGTTGCGTGGATGATAATTTTGACACTGATAATGGTTACAGTGGCTCTGTTCAGTTTGCATTGGGTGTTCGTGATGCCAGCTTAGCTGACCCTACTTATGCTGCTACTTCAGGGGCTTCTACATCTGAGGCTTTTGAATCTGACAACGATCCTAATGGAACTACCGCTACTCCGGTTACTTCAGCTATTTTTTCAAATGTAACTGATATTGGTCCTCTGCGTGGTGTGCTAACTGCCACCACACACCCTGGTTTCCGCCGTGGTGCCCGTATTCGCAGAAATTCTTCTCTTAAAATTGTAAACTCAATTTTGATGGATCACAAAACCCGTGGTCTTTATATTGACGGTGCACTTAGCGAAGGTAATGCCAACGCCGGGACTTTAATTTTTAAAAACAACATTGTTGCAGGTTACGGTCAAAGAGCTACTGAGCAAGGAACTTTTGGTGTATTGGTAAGCCACAATCAGTTTATTGGCAGCCAAAACGATACCTTAACTTCTGCTGCAAATATTTTAACCAATCCATACAATTATACCAGCCCTGATTACCGTCCGGCCAGTGGTTCTATTGCCAACTCTGGCGCCAGCTTTACCACTGCCGCCATTGCTGCTGCCACAGGCACTTCTAATCCAATGGTTTTAGCCTCTATTCCTTCTTCGGTATGTTTGGGAAGCAATACTCTTGCTTTAACTGCTTACACTTTTGTGGCCAACACCACTGTTGATCCGGGTTATTGTTCTTTGAGCTGGAGTGCTCCGGCTGGTTTGGTTATTTCAAGCACCACCGCCATCAGCCCTTCGTTTACTGTTTCAACCATTGGTACTTTTGTTGCTTCTTTAACCGTTGTTAATGGCGAAGGTGCAAAAACTGTGACCATGGCCATTACAACTGCCACTTGTTTAGACGTTGCTGTAAAAGAAATTAAAAACAGCATTGGTGTGGTAAGTTTGTTTCCAAATCCAAGTAACGATGTTACTTTCCTGAACATTCAATCGCAAAACGCTTCTTCAATTAATGTAAATGTTTACGACATCACTGGTAAATTGGTAATGACCCCTGTTCAAAATTCAAACCTTACTATGGGTGATAACAAATTTGAATTGAACACCAGCAACCTGCAAAACGGAATTTACTTTGTAACACTAAGCACCGCCAACGGTAAAGAAACCGTTAAATTAGTAGTTAATAAGTAGAATTAACTCGCATAAAAATAAAACGCCTGCTATATTTAGCGGGCGTTTTTATTTTATGACACAGAAAAAAATTTCGAATACACTTTTAAAAATACAGGCCTGCCACAAAGCAGGTTATAGTTTGGAAGCTTTATTAATGAGCTATCACCTGAATCTGGAAATGCTCCGGTTTATGCTTGGTCACAGCAACAAATCGTATTCATTCGAGAACAAAAAACTAAAGGAACTTCTGCACGATTTTAATGAAGAGCTGAGTACGAATACCGCATTAAAAAGCTTAATTAATAAAAAAAGTTTTAAGCTGGTTAAAACCTGGCTGGATAAAATGGATCTGTTTTTTAAGAAATTAAAACTGGGCTCTCCATCCAATACCAAAGCACTTTACATTGAGACCGAAAAAATATTTATGTTGTTAAATATTTCTGTAAATAAATTATTGGCAAAAAATAAGGCATAAAATAAGCCTGCTCGTCTAAGGCCTTTGGGCCTTTATCTAAATTAATATTTAAGTAACCCAGCCATGCAGAGGAGGTGATGTTGTTTTGCTTGTTTTGTTATTAAAACAAACAGCCATGGAAATTCAAATTCATCCTAAAAAATATTCTCCCGACAATGATTTTATTCACCACATCAGTCATCTGATAACCGAAAACCGCGAACTAAGAGAAAGCCTAAATTACGCTTCGTCTGTGCAGCAGGGTTTAATGCCACAGGCGCGTCACTTCAACAAACTTGGACAGCCTTATTTTGTTTTTTACAGACCTGCCCGCATTATTGGCGGCGATTTTTTTTGGCTTGGAAAAAAGAACGATTGGATAATTTATGCGGTGGGCGATTGCACCGGCCATTCGCTGAGTGGTGCCATGCTTTCGAGTTTGGCAATAGGTTTTTTGAATTACCTGGTTTATTCAAAGGAATATAAACAGGTTGGCGAAGTATTGGATGAACTGGATAAAAAATGGATAGAAACCTTTAAACACGATGAAGAAGAGAATGTAAATAACGATTGGCTCGAAGTGTCTTTAATTGCCTATAATCCCAACACAAAAAAATTTCAATTCAGTTCGGCAAAACGAAAAATGCTTTTGCAAACTGCCATCGAAACAAAAATTTTAAATGGTAACAATTACCCAATCGGAGGCTGGCAAATAGAAAAAAACCGAAAATACAGCACGCTTGAATTTGAGTTGGAAAAACCTTTCAGCGTTTATCTTTTTTCGGATGGCTTTCAGGACCAGTTTGGCGGGCCTGCCAACAAGCGCTATGGTTTTAACCGGTTAGAGAAGCTTATTAAAAGCATGATAAACAAAGGTGCCAGAGAGAAGGAACAGGCGATTAAACTGGCATTTGATGAATGGAAAGGAAAAGCCGAACAAACCGACGATGTTTGCCTGCTGGCAGTGGAATTTAATTAATGTTATGTTAACGTTCTATTGGTCTTCACTTAAACTTAAAAGTCAAACTTTACTTTTAATGGGTGAAGACCAACCGTTGATAATTTTTGTGGACAATTCGGTAAACCGGATTTTTAAGACTGTGGAAACACTTAAAAAAAGTTTTAAAAATATTGCGGTGTTTAGTCAGGAAAAAGAATTTCTCGAACATCTGGATAACGCTATACCCGATGTGGTTTTTCTAAACCTTGATCTTCAGCCAAACGACGCTGTAACAATTTTAAAGGAAATTAATCAGCGCCATTACCCAAGCATGCCCTTTGTAATTATTTACTCTGATAAAAATGACGATTTTGTTCAGGAGCTGGCCTTTAATTCAGGAGCAGATTCTTTTATTAACTTTCACAACAAACCGGCGGTAATTGAATTGTTTTTAAAAAATCTGCTTAAGCGACGGGTTAAAATTACCCCTTTGCCCAAGCGTGAGTTAATGATTGACAACGAACGGTATCTTATTTTTAAGAACGGCAATGCCTTTCAGTTGCCCCGCAAAGAATTCAAATTATTTGAACTGTTATACAACAATCCCGATAAATTTTTTAGTAAAAACGAAATAGCACTGCACATCTGGCAAAACGAATTGGTGGCAGGCAAACGCACCATTGATGTGCACATTTATAACATCCGCCAGTTTTTTGGCAAACGCGTTATTCAATCGCAAAAAGGCAGAGGTTACCGAATGAATAAAAAGTTAATCGGTTAAACGGATTAATCCTCTCAAATACTTATCACCACTTTGTTTCAGGGCCTAAAGTCTTTTTCAGATAACCAAAGCTGATTTTAAATAATGTTAATACCGGCCAAAGTAAGTTTTTATTCGTGGCAATAAGTTTATAAATTTATACGGTAAATTAATTTTAACAAATCACATCAAAAAAAGTTATGTTACGAAAATTACTTTGTGTCATTATCACCTTATTTTTTGTTAACGCTGCTTTGGCACAAGGCGAACCCAACGGATTGGTTAAATGGTTAAGCCTTAAAGAAGCACAGGAAAAAAATAAAACGGTGGCAAAGCCCTTTCTTATTGACATATACACCGATTGGTGCGGCTGGTGCAAACACATGATGAAAACCACCTATTCCAATCCCAGCATTGCCGAATACATTAACACCCATTTTTATCCGGTAAAATTTGACGCCGAAACCAAAGACACCATTGAATACAACGGCAAAATTTACAAACCACTGTCGCCACAGCCCAAAACCCCACACGAATTAGCCATTAAGTTTTTGGGCGAAAAACTCAGTTATCCTTCCACCATTTTTGTAACCAACAACTATGCGTTTAATTTGTTGAGTCAGGGTTTTATGGAAGAAAAAAAGCTGGAGCCGCTGTTGGTGTTTATGGTGGAAAATGCCTGGCAAACAACACCTTTTGATGAGTTTAACAAACACTTTAACAATACTTTTGTTGACACCAATTTTGCCAAGGCAGCGGTAAAATATTACAGCATTCAGGAAGTGGAAAAACTCCAAAAGAAAAAACCAAAAAAAGTGTTGGTTAACATTGGCGCCGATTTTTGCAACACCTGTTCCATTATGACCAAAACCACTTTTATGGATACTGCAATTGCCAATTACATAAACAAAAATTTTTACCTCGTAAATTTTAAAGCCACCAGCACCGATACAGTAATTTTTAAAAATGAAAAATATTACAATACGCTCATAAATAATTATCCCTTACACACCCTGTCTTTTAAACTCAGCAACAACCGCTTCGCATTGCCCTCGGTGTGCATGCTCGATGAGGAATTGAATACGATTGATGTGTTAAATTATTACCAATCGCCCGAACATTTAAAACCAATATTTGTTTTTATAGCCACCAACAGTTACAAAACAAAAACGTTTAATGATTTTATGCAGGAGTACATGAAGCCACCTGCTGCAAAAACCAAGAAAAAATGAAACCAGCCACCATCCATCACCTCAATTCAGGACTGATAATACTTTCCTGCCTTGTTTCGTTTTTTATACCATTTGAGTTGTTTTTGTTTTCATATGGGGTATTGGGCCCATTGCATTACCTTACCGAAATTGGGTGGTTACATAAAAAAAACTATTTCACAAAAGGCAAATACGATTTTTTGTTTTTAGTACTTACCTGTTCGTTGCTGGTGTATTGGAATTTTAATCCCAGCCGCAAATCGCAGGACTACAGCGCCAATGTTATCATGTTTAGTTTACTGGCCTCTATTGCCTTTGTGTTCATTAAAGACTGGCTCTACCGGTTTGTGGTGTTTGCACTGGCCATAGTTAGCATTGTTTTTTTAAGCAAATCACCCGAGTTTTTTACCTGGGCAGCGGTGTTTTTGCCAACCATTATCCACGTGTTTATTTTTACCTGGGCCTTTATGGTATATGGTGTTTTAAAAGAAAAATCAATTCCCGGCTTAATTTCCATTTTGGTTCTAATTGTGTGTTCGGTAATACTTTTCACCATTCAACCCGAAGGCCTGATGTACGAGGTAAGTAATTATACCCGCAAAAGTTACGGCCCTTTTCAGGAATTAAATTTTAGACTGGTTAACTTTTTTAACCTTGACCAGTTTACGCAAATAACACAGGTGTTTACCACCAAAGTGGGTTTTGTAATGATGCGGTTTATTGCCTTTGCCTACACCTACCATTACCTGAACTGGTTTTCAAAAACATCGGTAATAAAATGGCATCAGGTTTCAAAATCGGCTTTGGTAATCACGGCCATGGTTTGGTTACTTTCTGTTGCGCTGTATGTTTACGATTACAGTCTGGGTTTAAAAATGCTGTTTTTCCTAAGTTTTTTGCACGTGTTTTTAGAATTCCCGTTAAATGTGGTTTCCTTTTCAGGCATTGGCCGCGAGGTTCTTTCTTTTGCAAAAAAAAGAGGCTAACACATCTTCAAATTCCAGAAATGCAGCTATAAAAATTGAGGAAAATCCCTTGATTTATTTTGGACATAGGATCAAACATCACAACATTTTATATTCGTTAACATTTTTGTAGCAATAAACTCTATACCTTGTTCGGATAAAAAAAACACACATAATGAAATCAAAAAAAATTTATTTGAATCTGTTTCTGGCTTCAGCAACAGTATTTGCATTTAGTTGCAAAAAGGATAAAAAAACCGAGGATCCTGCAACCACCACTACCACCACCACCGAAACCAAATACGCATTGGTTATTGATAATGGTGCACAATCCATCGATCAGGGACAAACCATTAGTTTTTCTGCTCACCTTGTTTCCACTTCAGGAGTAGTAAGCACACCTTCAGGTATTAGCTGGAGTAGCAACATTGGTGGAATGGCCGGTGCTAATTTTACGTATGCTTCTGATACCACCGGCATTATTTCGGCCTCAGTTGATTTTGAAGGCGTAAAATATACCGCCTCAGTTCCAATCTGCGTTAATCCACTTAAAAACACACAGGTGTTTGGTGTGGTTCCATCCGCCATTATCTGGTCAACCAATTCAGGACCAATTCAATTAACCACCGTTTACTTTGGCAGCGCACCCGCCACTTATGCCTTTTCTTCCGACAACTCTGCAGTTGCCAGCGTTTCATCGTCGGGTAACGTAACATTTAATGCAGCTGGTAATGCCCGCATTAAAGTAACTGCCACCATTAATGGAAAAGCCAATATTGTTTATGTTCCCGTAATGGTGGTTGGTCCTCCATCAGTTCCACTGCCGGTTACACGCGTGGTGGTATCGCCGGCACTGGGAGAAATGTTCAGAGGCGAAACCCTTCAGCTTAATGCCAAAGCCTACAATCGCGCTGGTGATGATGTTACCAACACTGTAACTTTTAACTACACCGCCATTCAAAAACTCGAAGACGATGAAGAAACCGAAATGCCAATTACGGTTAGCAGCACCGGATTGGTGAATGCCAAAGCTTTGGGTGGCGCTTACGTAAAAGTTACCGCTTCAGGGGTAATGGGTCAGTCAGAAATTGTGGTTAATCCGGATACCGTAATTATTGTATCGCCGTTTTATACCACACTGGGCACCGATTTTACACAAATGCCTCCGGTGCAAAAAACGTCTGAAAATTTCACTGCATCAACCTATAAGGTTGACCGCACAATTTATAAAAACAAATCGGGCAACTACCTTATTTCAATTGCCAACCCAAGCAATCTGCAATGGGACATTCCATTAACAGGAGTGGCCGAAATAGATAATTTGTTTAACGTGGTTACACTTTCAAACAAAACCAGCAACGGGTGCACCGCCACGGCCATTACAGGCAAGGTAGGTTCAACCTTTGTGGTGGCACACGCAGGCGACAATGCCGGTGCCGCAGCCATTATGGTAAACCCTTAAATAACACATTCATTTTTACAGAAAGCCCCGGGAGAAATTCCGGGGCTTTTTTTTCAATTAACACAGGCCTCCTCATAAGTATTGGCGGGGCATTAACAAAAAAAAGCTTGTTAATGCTAACTTTAAATAATAATTTTAAGAGTAACAATGTATCAGGTTTACATCATCGCCATTTTGTATTATTTCTTCCCCTTTTTTATTAAAGCCGGAGGCGATGACACCCTTGCCAAAAAGAACAACAACAACAATCCACCCGCAGGCACCGTGTGTACCGATCTTTGCCGGAATGTGGTGGGCGTGGTAAACCCAAAAACCAACTTCAATGAAAATTATATTTTTGACCCCGCGCTTTACAAATTAAAAATTGACACGCTGGCACAGGTAAAATTTTGGCGCAACATAATGAACCTGCACGAAGATACCGCACTTATCAGCTTTGCCAATACCCGCGAGGTGTTACAAAAAATAAGCATGAAGGATTGGAACGCTAAAACCGATTCGGCCAAAAAGTTTTTTAAAGACAGTGTAAGACTTTGCCGTAATCTCGATTCCACTTCAAAAATATTAATTACAGCCGGTAAAAAATTCTTTTACGATTTCGATAAAACCTCGCAAAACTTTCAAAAAGGCATTCATTGTTTTATTGATAACAACGTCGATCCATGGTATGCGCAGGCCATCTTACTCATCGAAAGTCCCAACAAGCTCCAGAAATCAAACGTTGGTGCCTATGGTCCTTTTCAGTTGATGAAAGATGTGGCAAGACTTTATGGCTTAAAAGTGAACCGTCATGTGGATGAGCGTTCCAATTTTGAACGCAGCGCTTTTGCAGCCAGTAGCCTCATTAAAAAAATATGCATACCAAGGGCCCGTCAAATGCTCGATTCGTTGAAAATAGCGAATGTGGATGAGAACCAGCTTTGGTTTAAATTGTTGGTAATGCACGTGTACCACGCCGGGGCCTACAACGTTCAAAAAGCCCTGTTTGCCTTTAATCCCACCGAAGGCAACATGGACATGATTTACACCCTTTGGCGCACCAGCACCGCCAGATTTAAAAGCGCCTCGCAAAACTATTCGCAATTGGTGCTTGCTGCCATGCTCGAAATGAACGAGCGAAGCCATGTTGTCAACACGCATAAACTGGCCCTGTCATCCCGCTAACATTAGGGTTAACCCTCAGTTGTCTTAAAGTATAGCCCATTAGGTAAAATACTTTAATTTTGTGCACCATTTATGATAAACATAAACTACCGTCCGCGCCGAAACAGAAAAAGTGCAGCCATCCGCAACATGGTTGAAGAAAATACCGTTTCGGTAAACAATCTTATACTGCCACTCTTTCTTATTGAAGGAAAAAATAAATATTCCGAAGTGAGCTCCATGCCCGGTATCTTCCGGCTAAGCGCCGATTTAATGCTGAAGGAAATTGAAGAATGTTTAAGCCTTGGAATCACCACGTTTGATATATTTCCGGCCATCAGCGACGATTTAAAAAACAGAACAGCCACCGAATCACTCAACAAAAAAGGCCTTTACCTCAGTGCCATCCGCGAAATAATAAAAGAACTGCCCGAAGCGGTGATTATGACCGATGTGGCCATGGACCCTTACAGCAGCGATGGGCACGATGGACTGGTGAAGGACGGTGAAATTTTAAACGACGAAACACTCGAAATACTGGCAAAAATGGCCATTGCACAGGCCGAAGCAGGCGCCGACATTATTGGCCCAAGCGACATGATGGATGGCCGTGTGGGCTACATACGTCAGGCACTTGATAAAAACGGATTCAGCAACGTGTCCATAATGAGTTACACGGCCAAATACGCCAGTGCCTTTTATGGTCCATTCAGAGATGCGCTGGACAGTGCTCCAAAATTTGGCGACAAAAAAACCTACCAGATGAATCCGGCAAACACCCGCGAAGCCTTAATTGAAGCGGCACTCGACGTGGAAGAAGGCGCCGATTTTTTAATGGTGAAACCCGCTTTGAGCTATCTGGATGTGATAAAAAGTTTACGTGATAACTTTGATTTGCCCATTGCTGCTTACAATGTGAGTGGCGAATACGCCATGGTAAAAGCCGCGGCTGCCAAGGGCTGGATTGACGGCGACCGTGTGAGGGACGAGATTTTACTCAGCATTAAAAGAGCAGGTGCCAGCATTATTCTTACCTATTTTGCCAAAGAATTTGCAGTAGCAAAAAAATAATCTTTTTATAAAAAAGGAATTAAAGCGCATCAGGCGTTTTAAATTAGCACAAATAAATTTAGCACATCACCCGCGCTTCATTATCTTTACTTTGATTAATGTTGGGTGGCAAACATATTTTTTTAACGGGCTTTATGGGCAGTGGCAAAAGCACCCATGGCAAACGCCTGGCGCAAATGATGGACCTTAAATTTGTGGATTTGGACCGCTATGTGGAAGAGTATCAGCAACAAACCGTTGCCCAGATATTTAGTCACTGGGGCGAAGAAAAATTCAGGGAACTGGAAACCGTATGCTTACAACAAATTTTGAAGGAAGAAGAACAGGCGGTTATTTCATTGGGCGGTGGCACAATTTGTTTTAACAACAATCTGGCTTTGGTAAAACAACATGGCTTGTTGGTTTACCTCGAATTGCCTGCCACCGCTTTGTTTGAACGGCTTTCTAAAAACACACAAAAACGGCCGCTGATAAAAAATCATTCGGGAGAGCAACTTAAAATCTTTATTGAAGAAAAACTGGCATCGCGGAAAAACGAATATGCATCGGCTCACCTTACCATTAACGGGCTAAGCTTAAGCACCCGGCAACTTTACAACAGCATTAGTGAGTATTCTCAAAAAAATAATCTGTTATAGCACCCTGAGTGTTTGTACGTGTGTGAATGCGCTGTGCGCACAGGAATTACCATTGAGGCAAAACAACCTTGGCTTTAATGTTGGATTAAATCTGGCCTTTGGAACACATGTTCAAAAATTAGGCCTTAACCTAAACATGTATTATTTGCTGGGCGATTTCCAAACCAACTCAGAAGTGCGGGCCTGTTTTAATTTCCGGAATCTGGGGCCCCGCGGTTTTTATCCTGAATTGTCGCTGGCACAGGGCCTGCTCTATGGCTATGGGCAACAAGCAGGGTACTTTAATCCATTTCTTAATTCGGTTTCCAATCAAACAAAACACAGCAACTCGTTTGCCTACTCCTACAATGTGTATTTGAACACCAAAAAAACAAAACAGGTTACCGGCATTTTTTCTATTGAAGTAAACCGAATCAGTTTTATTACCGAAAACGACATACTGGCGCACACGTATTTTGACCGCTTTAGAACGGCGGCTTTTTTAATTCAGTATCAGTTTGAAGACAAGTGGCAGGCCGCCATTAATTGCAGCATGTGGACAGGGCAGTTTTTTAAAAAGGCCTACTCCGAAAATCCGGGTTTTTATCAGGGTTGCTACATGGATACCACCCGGGCTATTTATCCTGACTTGTCGCACGGCTTGTTAAGTGCCCAGTTTAAATACCATGTTGGCTATGGGCAAAATGTTCAGGCCAATGCGGGTGTTGATGCCGAGCAGGTGCGCAATGTAATGCAAAACAAATTTATCCACGACATGCGTTTTGTACCCAAAAAATGGAACAAGGCTAAAAACTGCCACATCCCAATGCTCGATAAACAAGGCAAACCCTTTCTTTATTTGCCGGAACAAAAAGTAAGGCCAACCAAATTGTACCTTAATTTATACAGCAACGCCAATTTGTTTTATTAAAAAACTTAACCATGAAACAACTCATTTTTATAATAGCGCTATTTTTTGCAAACTGGGCGATTGCTCAAAACAAAAAACAAGTTTACGATAAAGCCCTGGCCGAAAAATTGGGTGCCGATGAATATGGCATGAAACACTACATGTTTGTAATACTTAAAACGGGGCCACGCGACACTGTGGTAAAGGATAAAAAACTGCGCGACAGTTTGTTTGCAGGGCACATGGCAAACATTGGCAGGCTGGCTAAGGAAGGCCAATTGGTAATTGCCGGGCCATTTGAGAAAAATGATAAATCCTACAGGGGTTTGTTTATACTGAATGTAAAAACCAAAGAAGAAGCCATTGCTTTATTGAGTACTGACCCAACAATTAAAGAAAAAATATTTGAGTGCGACATTACCCCATGGTATGGTTCTGCAGCTATTTCGGAGTATTTAAAGGTGCATGAAAAAATCAGTAAAGCGAAAAATTAATGGAGTTCCGGAGAGGCCAGACTGCATTTTGGCTCAGGTTTAAATACAGCACCATGCAGATGCCATTTTAGGTGTTTGTATCCAAACAGTACACCACCTTTCAAAACCTCACAATAAATGCTGAGGTGTAATAATTGTCATTATTTTTTATTGACAACAACAGTGCGGGTTAAAACTTGAATAATTTTGATTAGAATTGCATGATCAAATTTATTTAAACCTTTTAAAACAATTTAAAATTATGGACACAAGAGAATGGATAACTAAGTTATCTGACAGCGAACGCATTGTTGATTTGACAATTCCGGGCACACACGATTCTATGACCGCAGGAACGCCGGTACCCTTTACTGAAACACAGAGCTGGAGCGTTGCTCAACAGTTGCAGAGAGGAATCCGGTTTTTCGACATAAGAATTGACAGAGCGGGTATTGAATACGCCTATGTGTTAAAGCATGGAATAGTTCCTTTGGGAGAATACTACACAGGATTTGTTAAGGACGTTCTTTTATTTTTACAAAGTCATCCCAATGAGTTTTTGATAGTTTCCTTAAAAAATGAAAACAACCAAACATTTACAAATGCCGATTACGAAGCACTGTCGCGATTTTTACCGACATATAAATGTGACAAAGATTTAAAAGATGTTACGGTTAAAGATGTAAGAGGAAAAGTGGTTGTTTTGAACAGGATGGGGGTAGATGGGGGTTATAAATGGGATAATCAATCCATTCAGGATTCTTTTGAACTGGATGTTATCTATAAGGAGATCGTGATTATTCCTTATATGAGGGAAACCACACAAAGGGTTTATTATCCAAAACCAACCTTAAGTAATCCGTTTAATTTTGAGCACGTTGAAGTGATGATTACTCCCGAAATTAAAGAACGCACTCAACGCGCACCTGTTGGTATGGATTTTGGTAAAAAAACAAAACAGATTGAGGAACATCTAAAAAACGCCATTAGTAATAAAAAGAAAACGAATTTTAATATTAATTTTTGCAGTGCGGTTAATGGAGAAGGAAAAACTTTTCCCCTGATTGGCAGTGGCGTTTCGTTAAACGCAAACATTCAGAATGAGTTTTTATTGGATTTTTTCACTAAAAAAACACAAAAGAAAATTGGCGCCTTAATTTTTTTAGACTACCCTAATCAGGAATTGGTTAATCAAATTATTGGCAATAATTTTTAGGCGTAATCTTAAAACAGGTTTCGTAGATTTTTTTACAGAATTTTTCTTTCAGAGGAGCTGCGTCACAACTTCATTGTGGCGCATGCTTTCTGAATATGTGCAAAAAAAGATTCCAAAAGAATCCGAATATTTTGTAACAAATTCGCGTGTTTTCAAATGCACAGCAGCCTTGACTCAGCAATCTGGTTTGAAAAGGAAGCGTTAAACTTGTTTTTACACAACATCAAACTGCATCCTGCTCAGTTTGTGATAGAAGCCTTCTTCGTTGAGCATCAATTCCTGATGGGTTCCCATTTCGGCAATGGAACCGTGTTGCAGCACCACAATTTTATCGGCATTGCGAATGGTGGCCAGCCTGTGTGCTATCACAATGCTGGTTCTTCCAACCATTAATTTATCCAGCGCTTCCTGCACCAAATGTTCGCTTTCGCTGTCGAGGCTGCTGGTGGCCTCGTCCAATACCAAAATGCTTGGATTTTTTAAAACCGCGCGGGCAATGGCAATGCGTTGGCGCTGGCCACCCGACAATTGAATGCCGCGTTCGCCCACAAGTGTATTAAATTTTTCGGGGAAGGATTCAATGAATTGATAGGCATTGGCTTTGCGCGCAGCTTCTTCAATTTCGGCCTCGGTGGCGTTGGGTTTGCCATAAGCAATATTATCTTTAATAGAACCGGCAAACAAAATAACATCCTGCGGCACCAGTGCAATTTTTTTACGCAACTCAGTGAGTGATAAACTTTTTGTATCCACTCCATCAATGCTTAAAACACCTCCGCTTGGGTCGTAAAAACGAAGGATTAACGAAGCAATGGTGGTTTTTCCTGAACCGCTGGAACCAACCAAAGCCACTGTTTGCCCGGCATCCACTTTAAAATTCACATTTTTAAGCACCGTAAAATCGGGGCGTGAGGGGTAATTAAAGGAAATGTTTTTGAATTCAATTTCGCCTTTACTTTCGGGCGATGGCAGGCTTTGTTTAAGCAGTTCAATGTTTTCGATGTTGCCATCCACCAGTTCAAACACACGGTCGGTGGCGCCCAAAGCGCGTTGCAGCGAGGCAATTTGTTCGGGCAAGCCGCCAAGCGATCCGGCCACAAATAAAGATAACATCATAAAGGTTCCAAAATCTTCGCCGGAAATGGTTTTATCCACTTTTAAGGCAAACAACATTTGCCACAAAATAAAAAAGATGGACCCGAACACAAACACCATCACAAACGAAAAGAAGGTGCCCCGCAAAATGCCGTATTTTAAGCCAAATTCGCGCACCTCGTCGGTTACCTTATCGTATTTATTTATCTCATAATTTTCGTTGGTAAAGGTTTTCACGTTGGTAATGCCGGTAAATGCTTCGCCCACCACCACATTCGATTCGGCTATTTTATCCTGATAACCTTTAGAGAATTTACGGATGCGGCGCGAAAACAAAATGGCCACAATGGTAAGGGGTGGAATAATAAAAATAAACCATTTGGCAATTACCCAATCGGTTTTAATAATAATCATGGTAAGGCCCCCAATGCCCACAATGCTTTGGCGAATAAGCTCAGCTATGTTTACAGTAAAGGCATCAGAAATTACATTGATATCGGTGGCAATGCGGCTGCTGAGTTCGGCCACCTGATTTTTAGAGAAAAAGCTCATGGGCATTTGAATGATCTGCTTGAAGGTGTCCTTTCGCAGGGCTTTTAGAATATTTTCGGTAACCTGAGCAAACAAATACACCCGCCCAAACGAAAACAGGGCCTGGGCCACCAGAATTACACCCAAAATCAAACCTATTTCAATTAATTCGCTGCGGATAAGCGCAGTATCTTTCACTTCCTCGCCAATGTAGCCAAACATTTTACCCGATTTAAGCGGAAAAAGCAGGCCCACCCCGGCGCTTAGAACCAAAAACACCATGCCAAGTGCGAATTTCCACTTATGTTTGCCCAAATAACCTAACAGTCTGAATGAACGTTTAAGATTGGATAAAGTGAGCTTAGCCTTAGGTAATTCGTCCTTGCGGAGCGGCTTTACCGGTGCCGATTCGTTGTTTTTTGCCATAGAGGCCACAAAATTAGCGTATATATTGCGGAATAAGTCATTAATTTGTAATGGAATTATACCGCTTAACAATTAAATAAAATTTGCCGGAATAAAAATTTGCTCTATATTTGCACTCCGATTTTTAAAATTTACTAACATTAAATAAAAAATAACATGAAACGCACCTTCCAACCATCGCAACGCAAAAGAAAGAACAAACATGGGTTCAGAGAGCGTATGGCTAGCGCAAATGGCCGTCGCGTAATCGCTTCTCGCCGTGCAAGAGGACGTAAAAAGCTTACTGTTAGCAGCGAAAAAACTCACAAATAGTATTTTTATTCCAAGAAAATTTGCCGCCGCATTCATTTGTGGCGGTTTTTTTGTGCCCAAAAAATGGGCTTTGGCGGGTCTGGCGGGTATTTTTGCCCCCCTGTCAGGGTTCTAAACCCTGACAGGGGGGCTGCATAACTATCCGGTGGGCTGTTTAGACCTTCCCTTGCACCCTTGTCGGGTTCTAAGCCCTGAAAGGCGCGCAGGCAGCTTAAAGCCCGTATAAACGGCGTAAATGCCGCGATAGTTGCGATTCGCTGCCGGAATGCGTGATAATTTTATCCAGTATCAGATTTTTATCCGCTTCAGGCAATTTGTCGATGTAATTTCGGGCGGTTTCAAACAGCAACAGTTGATGCTGATACACACTCAGGGCAGCCATGGCCCCAATGAGGTGTTTGGCATACAACAGCAACAGGTTTTTATCGTATTCGGGAAATTTTTGCAAAACCACTTCGTGCAACAGCCGGTAGGCATTGCTCTGGCGTTTAATTTCCTGTATTAAATCGTCCCAGCCCTGCGTTTTTTTCAGAATCAGAGCCAGTTTTTCGAACGAATAAAACCTTGGCTGTCGCAAAGCAGCAATCAGTTCGTTTATTTTCTGCTGCTTTTCTGCTGGCGGCAATAATTCCATCCAGCGGTCCAGTTCCGATTCTTTTAAAAAGAGGCCTTTAATCAGGCGTTCTTCCAGATACCTGCATTCGGTATCGCTTTGCCTGTGGGTTATGGCCTTTTGAATGCAGTAAGCAGTGTATTCGTCAAAAAACAATTTATGGGTGCTTAAAACGCTTTGATAGCCCGCATCCAACAATTTAAACGCGTAAGTAGTTTTACCGGTGCAAAAGGCCATTTCGGTTTTGGCCATCCGTTCATTCATCACCGAGTCGGCATCGGTTTTGGCAAGCGGACTTTTAAACACCTGGTGTTCTCTTAATTTTACCTGAAACAGGGCCACTTCCAAAGCACTGAAGCGGGTGTAATAAGGAATGGTGTTTTTGCGTTTGCCCAGCAGGTCCTTTATGCCATCAAAAGCCGATTTGGAGCGCGACCAGCTTAAAAAGCGCGGCAATAAAAAAGTAAACACGCCGCTTCGTAAAACGGCATTGTTGCGCAGCGATAAGAGCAGAGCCTTTTGCCAGGCGGCCTTTTCGGCTACCGAAAGTTTTTTAAGAAAAAAGCTGTGAAGAATTTCGCAGGCGGTGGTTTTTAGATGTTCAAGAGGTTCTTCGTTGCCGGTAAAGCGCAGTTGTAAAAAATCCTGAAGCTCGGTAAGCAGCGCCATTTGCAGGTAATACCGGCTCCGAAACGAGCCATGAATCCGGTTTAATTTATCGCCAAGTAACTGCATTTGATTAAGAGCAAGGTCAATTTCCTGTTGATTAAGAATGCCTTTTTGGTAATTAGGCGAAAGCACAATTTTAAACAACTGGCGGTAATCCTCAAAACAACTTTCTTCGCTCACCGACAGTATCAGGCTTTGGAGACGGCTATTGTCGGGGTTTTTGGCGTTGCGGTTTTGTATAAAGTGCAGCACTTCGCCAACACTTATTTTTTTAAAAGGAGGAATGCTTTTGTTTTTTGCGCTGCTTTTTATTTTTTTTCGGGGAGTGAGTGCCAGTGTTTCTTTTTGAAGCAGAAACAAGGCGGCGGCCAGATGATGGCAATAAAAGTGACCGGCGCAGGAGCAGTTGTAGGACAGCAGTTTGTCTCCCTTTTTTTTAAGCAGCAATTCGGTTCCGCTGCCGCCAAAGCGCAATTCGCTGCTGTTGAGTGTTTCAATAAGTTCCATACCGGAGCGCATAAACAAGCGCAGTCCTTTTTTCAGGATTTTTTCTTCAAAGTGTTGTTCAAACTGCGGAATAATAAAAAGCATGCGCTGCAAAGCTAGGGCAAATTGTTGTGGCCGGAAAGCGAAACGGGAAATAAAAAGGGAGAGGAAGTGAAACTGTTTTATTGAAAAATAAAGAGCCAAAAGCGGAAAAAAAATTGTGATTTTGGCAAATAATTTTGTACCTTGTAACGAAGCAAATTCCTTGATAATTGAGGCTTTCAGGCCTGTATGACATAAAAAATGAACGAAATAAACGAGTTAAGTCCCCATCTGCAATTCATTCGCAAACGCCCAGGCATGTTCGTTGGCAGTATTAACCTGAATGGAGTTATACAAATGCTCGATGATTTATTGGAAGATCTTTTAAAGCCAGCAGCAAAAGGCTCCCTGCTTGAAATAAACCTCCATCCCCAAAACCGCATTTGTATGAAGGGAACAGCTATTCCTTCAGAAAAACTCAAAGAGTTATTTGCCAAAACCGAAAGCGGCACCTACGATAATAATGAAATGGGTTTGCCGGTATTGATGTGTTTGAGCTCAAAGTTGACCGTTCGCTACAACGATTTTACGACACAATACGAACTAAAGGCATTTAAGGGAAACCTTATTAATTTAAGCCGCACTGAAAGCCAACAAAAAGAACATTATTTTGAAATTGAATTTACACCCGATGGGGATATTTTTCAAAACGTGACATTGGATTTTAACATTGTCAGCAATTTTCTTCGCCGTGTGGCTTATCTCAATGAGCCTGTAAAAATTGCCTGCAACGATTACCTGCAGCCCGATTATCAGCGGCTGGTATTTGCCTTTCCAAGAGGAGTGTTTCATTTGCTGGACAGTTTACTTTTAGATGAGCGTTACCCGGGCAGTCCGAGCCGTTTCCGTTGCGACATGGAAGTGGCTACCGAAAAATACAGCTACAAAATTGGCATCGCCTATTCTGAGAAATGGCAGCAGCGTTTTACCGCGCATACTTTTGCCGGCAATACCGAAACCACGCAAGGTGGTTCTTTAAATCAAGGCATACTTACAGGACTCAAAGCTTCCATCAAGCATCTGGCAAAGGAAAAAAACCAACAGGTTCGCATCACGCACAAAAAGCTCTCGGCTTCGCTGGTGTTGGTGGGCGTCGTCAGGGGTGAGGATTTCGTATTTTCGGGAAGCACCAAAACCAAACTGGGTATGCCGGATGTGGCGCGGGAGGTAAGTCAACTGGTGTTTAAGCACCTCTTACAATATTACGAAGCCGAGCCAAAGGCGGCGAACTACCTCTTATCCAAATTTGTGACATGGGAGGACATGGAATAGCTGATTGTGTGGGGGCTTAATGCAGCCAAGGGAATTTAGAGGGTGAAATGGTAAAAAAATTTTGCAGCGATTGGGTTTAATAGGTTGATTTTATTTGGAGTTTTTTTGTTTATTAATTTCTTGAATAAGCAGTACTTTTATGCGAATAAACCTTTGTCTTAACAAAATGGAAAACAATAACGGAGTGTATTTGCTGTGTGATCAACCAACGACGTGTCCAAAATGTGGTGCCCGAACTGATTTTAAGGACATTGGCAATCAGTATCAAGAACATATTTGTTTATCGGGCGAATGCGGGTTTGAATTTATTACAGAATCTGAAAAAGAAAAATGAAAGAAGGACAAAAACTTTGGACGAAGGAAGAGTTAATTTTAGCAATTAATTTGTATTGCAAACTTCCATTTGGGAAATTGCACAATCGTAATCTTGAAATTATTGAATTGGCAAAATTAATAGGAAGAACTTCAGGTTCCGTTGCATTTAAGCTTGTGAATTTTGCCAGCCTCGATCCATCGTTGAAGGCTCGAGGTATTAAAGGCGCAACTAACTCGAGCAAATTGGATAAAGAAGTCTGGGATGAGTTTTATAACCATTGGGATGTTTTGCCCTACGAAAGCGAAAAACTTTTAGCCAAATTAAAACACACTTCGGTAGAAGCTTTAAATCAAATCCCTGAAACGGATTTACCACGCGAAGGAAAAATGCGCGAGCAATTGGTAAAGACACGGGTGAATCAATCTTTTTTTAGAAGGTCAGTTTTATCTGCCTATAACAACGCTTGCTGCATTACTGGATTAGAAAGACCCGAATTACTGGTGGCAGGTCATATAATGAAATGGAGCGAAGACGAGAAGAATAGATTAAACCCACAAAATGGTTTATCGTTAAACAATTTGCACGATAAAGCCTTTGAAAATGGATTAATTAGTATTACCCCCGAGTATAGAATAAAAATAGCAAGCGTTTTAAAGAAGGATAAAAATAAAATGGTGGTTCAAAATTTTCATCGTTTTGAAAATAGGAGCATCTTCTTGCCCGCTCGATTTTTACCAGATAAAGATTTTTTAGAGCACCATTATCGGAATAGGTTTCAGAAGTAGGCTTAAGGTGACTTAAAAGCAAATGTAAATGGAATTAACCGCCTTATTTTTGTTAATGCTATTTAGGTAAAATGAATTCTTCTAATTACACCACTCCACATACAATTGACGAACTAGATTTTTTATTCGCTTCGGTACCACCTAATAAATTGAGGGAAAATATTACACTAATATTTTTTACTTACCTTAACAATGTAGCTACTGATGCTATGCCTAAAAACTTTAAAGAAACTAGCGAAAACATTTATTCCTTGATTAAATTTTTAGAGCAGGCAGAAAAAAAGTTCTTTGATTAAAGCGGCATTTTTATAAAAATTTAGTCTGAACATATTTTAACAAATAAAAATAGAACCTCGACATGCTCTTAAATCCATCATTCCGAGGCTTTCCTCGATATAATATTAAAGCCCATTTCTCATTCAACATCCAACATTTCTCATCTCCAAAAAATCCCCCTTTCCGCCTTTAGCACCAACCGCAAATAATTTTTGTCAAATTGCTATTATTTGTAGTAACACATTTCTTCAATCGGGCTTAATTTTGGACTATTAAAACAACTGAAATGAGTAATCTTTCAATCCCCGTTTTTGAACAGATAAAAAAAACAGATGACAATGGCAATGAGTATTGGTCGGCAAGAGATTTGGCCAAAGCGCTTGAGTACGCCGAATTCCGGAATTTTAAACCAGTAATTGATAGAGCCACAGAGGCCTGCAATAACAGTGGCCATGAGGCTTTAGACCAGTTCGTGGACATGCACGAAATGGTTCCTTTGGGCTCTGGAGCTACACGTAGTATTGAAAATTTACGACTCAGTCGTTACGCCTGCTACCTTATTGTACAAAACG